>DFDU01000002.1:6882-7215 GCA_002369325.1 Lachnospiraceae bacterium UBA3820 | reverse complement strand
AAGAAAATCAGAAAACCTCTTTATGAGATGGCGAATTTGATAAATTAAAGGTAACAGGGATAAAATGCCGTTTGTTAATAACATATACTTAAAATAATCTTAATAAAATATTACAGTATTTTTATTTAAATATGAATTGATTTAATTGTATAATGGCTTTATAATGTAAGCCGTTAGTGTTAATATGTGGATTAATTTTATGGAAGTGATTTTATGACAAAGGAAGAAGAATTAAGACAATTAGAAGAGTTAAGAAGAATACAGGCAGAAGAAAGAAGAAAAATGCGTATGGAGGGTATGTCGGATTATTCGGACAGTGCATTTTCGGACAGT
>DFDU01000002.1:0-6807 GCA_002369325.1 Lachnospiraceae bacterium UBA3820 | reverse complement strand
TTTCGGACAGTGCATTTTCGGACAGCGCATTTTCGGACAGCGCGTTTTCAGACAGTGCGTTTTCATCCGGAAATTCATATAATTCTGATAGTGCATTTTCTGATAGTGCATTTTCTTCTAACAATTCTTCACAAAGACCTGTACATAATACACAGCAGACATATATTCAAAATCCTATGAATATTGTACAGCATACAAATATTCAGACACCAATGAATGCTCCGCAATATACGAGTGTTCAAAATCCGATTTATACAGGTTCTCAATCACAGTATATTGAACAGCCACAGTACGAAGGACAGGCTTCTCAGAATATACAACCGCAGCGTACAAGACAGCCCGTGGATATGCAACAGCCGCAACGTATGAGACAGCCGCAGGATATGCAACAGCCGCAACGTATGAGACAGCCACAGGATATGCAACAGCCGCAACGCATGAGACAGCCGCAGGGAATGCAACAATCGCAGCATACGGCAAGACAATCTCAACATACACGTAAGATGCAGGAAAATATGCAACCGCAAAACGGTTCTAAACAAAAGAATATGAGACATGATATGCAACAGGAAAATATGCAACAGAATAATATTCCTAAAAACGGAAAGAAAAAGAAGAAGAAACATCCGGTATTAAAAATCGTAATCGTTTTACTTCTAATATTTGCGATTTTATTTGGTACAGGTATGTTTTTAGTGGTTCGAGCTCTTAACAAGATGGAAAGAGTCGAAACCGTGGTCTCAAAAAGAAGTGACAATTTCCACGGAGATGTATATAATATCCTTCTCATCGGACAGGATGCAAGAGAAGGTGAGGGTATGCAAAGAGCCGATACCATAATTCTTTGTACAATAAATAAAAAGACGCATACCGTAACGCTTACATCCATAATGAGAGATATGTATGTAAATATTCCGGGATATGGCGGAAACAGAGTGAATGCTGCCTTTGCATTTGGCGGAATAGATTTGCTTGATCAGACAATTGAGGAAAATCTCGGTATAAAGATTGACGGAAATGCTCTTGTTGATTTCGGTGGATTTATGGAAGCCATGACAGCTGTCGGTAATCTTGATATTGAACTTACCGCAGAAGAAGCGGCTTATCTTAACGAGCATCCCGAGCTTGGAACAACAGATGAGGTTGCCGTTGAAACTTGGAATCTTCATGAGGGTGTAAATAATATGACTCCGGGACAGGTGCTTGGTTATTCTCGTATAAGACATGTCGGTAATTCCGATTGGGACAGAACCAACAGACAAAGATTTGTTATAAATGCCGTTATAGATAAGGTTAAGCACGGACATTTGCTAAAAGGCTTTAAGGTTCTTGATGGCGTTTGTCCGCATATTATAACTGATATGACCACTAAGAATATGCTTAAAGCAGGCTTTGCCTATATAAGATGTTCAAAGGGAGGAATGAACAGCTTTTATCTTCCTGCGGAAGGAACATATCAGGCAACATATGTTGACGGTATGGCGGTTCTTTTACCGGATATAGAAGCAAACAAACAGGTGTTGCAGCAATATATGCAAGGTATCGACCCTGCAGCACAATAAAATATTAAATATCAAACCGTATGGTATATGCGTAAGAAACAGCTTATATCATACGGTTTTATTATGCTTTGATTTTGATGATATGATGATTGTAATTTATAAAAATTTGTAAATATGACAAAAGTCATATTCAAATTATATCTTTTTTCACTACAAGTATGTTCTACAAAATGTTATCTTAAAATCAGCAAAAAAAATAATATGTTTAGATTAAATAATGGAGATGATGTGATGGAAACTATTTTAAAAACAATTGATTTAACCAAGAAATATGATAACAAAGCCGTTGTCGATAATCTTAATATCGAGATTAAAGAGGGAGAGATATTCGGATTACTCGGACCAAACGGAGCAGGAAAGAGTACTACCATGAATATGATTTGCAATATTGTTAAACCTGACTATGGTTCGGTTGAGTTCATGGGTAAAGATTTTCGGAAAAACAAAAAGGAACTCAGTAAAGATCTTGGATATATTCCTCAAAATCTTGCCATACACGGAAGTCTTAAAGCCTGGGAAAATGTTGAACTTTTCACATCGCTTTACGGAATAAAGGGTGAAAAACTGAAGGAAAGAATTGATGAAGCACTTTTATATGTAGGCCTTTCCGACAGAAGGAACGATTATGCAAGAAAGTTTTCGGGAGGTATGAAAAGAAGACTTAATATTGCATGTGCCATCGGTCATCATCCCAGGCTTTTGATTTTTGATGAGCCGACTGTCGGAATCGATCCTCAGTCAAGAAACTTTATTCTTGAAAAAATAAAGGAGTCGAATAAAAACGGAGCAACCGTTATATATACCAGTCACTATATGGAAGAGGTCGAAGCAATTTGTACCCGTATAGCTATTATGGATAACGGAAAGATTATTGCTTCGGGAACCTCGGATGAGCTAAAGAAACTTGTCGTTGATGATATTTCAAAGATTACTTTGGAAGAAGTTTTTCTTGAATTAACCGGAAAGAAATTGAGGGATTTGTAATATGATAAGATATTTAATTAAAAACAATTTCAAAATAATGTTTCGTAATTCCGTAAATATATTGATGTTTGTTTTGTGCCCGATAATAGTTTCCGCTGTATTGATAAGTGCCTTTTCAACTCTTTTGGAAAGCTATAAACCGGTTTCATCATTTGAGGTCGGATACAGAGTGGAAGACGACTGTGAATTTGAAGGATATATCGATAGTATTAAAGAAATAGGAAAAGAAAACGGAATCTCATTTATAGAATATAAATCAGGTACACCTAAAAGTTTGGTAGATGATTACGGACTCGGAGGTTTTGTGGAGTTTGATCAAAACGGATATACGTTATACGAAAGTGAAGACAAAAATGTTGAGGGGGCAACTCTTGAATATATGCTATCTGCAATATTTAACGGTTCAATCGCTGTGAACGAAAATGATATCAGCATAAATGTTGAGTTTCCCGAACATGCAGCTGCGGTAAATTCAACCGATTATTACGGTATAATATATATTGTTTACTTTGGAGGTTGTGCCATAGTATGTGCGGCGGGGCTTTTTTCACAGGAAAAGAAGAACAGAATTTATGAAAGACTTAAGGTTTCAAATCTTTCATCCGTTCAAATATATCTTTCAAGGCTTATTCCGCTTGTACTTGTTGTTTTTATGGGAATCGGAGCTGCTTCAATAATCTCAGCGTTTGTTTTAGGAGTTCATTGGGGAAATATTGCACTTTCAGCATTATTGCTTCTTCTTATGGTTTTGGCTGCAACAGCATTTGAGATAATGATATATTATATATCAAACAGTATGTTGGCAACCGTAATTATTAGTTTCGGATTAGTTTGGATAATGGGATTCATAGGAGGTAGCTTTGAAACTTATATGTTATCGGGATTTTCGGATTCGGTTAAAAACTGTTCACCGATTTACCATGTAAACAGGGCATTGGTTGAGCTTTCGAGTATGGGAAAAAGTGATTATGTATTAAGTGCAATTATATATTTGACAGTAATAACAATTATAAGCTCACTTGTATCGGTTGTTGTAGGAAGCATAAGGAGGTTGGACAGATAATGAAAGAAATAATAAAAACGACATTAAAACTTCTTGTAAGAAATAAAGGCTTTTGGTTTTTTGTTATAATCAGTCCGCTTTTATCAACATTATGTCTTAAAAATAAGAAGGAAAATCATGCAGCCTATGCCGAGGCCCCAAAAGCTCAAATTGAGGAACTTGAAGATGTTGATTCCAAGGTTGCATATTATGGAGGAAAAGGTAAATTTATTATAAAAATATATGATGCTTCGGAAAGTGAGTTATCTGAGTTTTTATTGAATAAGCTTTTGGAAAGCGGCACATTTAAGATTTGCAGAGTAAAAACACCGGATATGACAAAGGAAGATGTGGATGCTCATATGCATTACGACGGATATAATGACAGAATGGGCGCAGCTATATATCTTGATAGAGATTTTGATAAATATGTCTTGCAAAATGATGTATCAAAAGCTTTAACTGTTTATATTTTATCGGATGATGAAAGATATGAACTGCTTCTGAATGAACTAAAAAATGCTGTCGGACAGATTAATTATGCTTCAAATATTTCAATGGCTGAAGGAGATGTAATAAAGGTACTCGAGGAAATGAATAAGACCATTCCCGAAAAAACAGTCAAATCTTTGGCCGGAAAGGATAACAGAGAACTTACAAATAAGCAGATCGATAAGAAAGTATTAATAGGATATGCATTTGCGTTGATGACTCTCGGATATGTATTCGGAGGATTATTTATAGCACATACTGTTATAAATGAGCAAAAGGAAATGGTATTGACAAGACTTAAACTTACTAATTTATCAAACATAAAGTATTTCTTTGCGAAATTTATATGCGGAGCGATTGTTTGTGTAATGCTTACGATAATTATGGGATTCTGTACAGTAATCTTTAATGTAAATGATATGGGTATAGGAATGTTTGATTTCCTTCTCATGATTTTCCTTATGGGACTTATTTTCTGTTCTATAAGCCTGTTGATTGGCGTTCTTTTGGGGAATGTTATGAGTGCAAATGTAGCATCATTTGCTCTCTGGAGTATGTCTTCATTGCTTGCCGGACTATATTTTCCTTTGGATTACGCAACCAGAACAATTAAAGTTTTATCGTATATGATGCCTCAAAAATGGTTCTTTGAAGCAACGGAAATGATAATGACTAAAGACAATATGGTATATTTTGTGTTATTATGTATTACAGCAGTATATATGATAGTAACAATGAGTCTTGGAAGCGTAGGTATAAAGTTTAAAAATTATGAGTGAAAAAATCAGAGAAAGCTATTTTGTTTTTATCAGATTGACACTTTTGATAGTGTTAAGCTTATATGGAATATTTAACGAAGCAAAAGCAACAGGAGTATCTTTAAAGATACTCTTGGTTGTTTCGTTTTATATAAGCCTTATGTCAATTAAAGAATTAACCTCGGGAACAAAAAAGAAAATAATTGCTTTTTTAGGCATTATTTTGTTTTTTGCTGTTTTTTATTTCGGGAAGGAATCATTTTATCTTTTGGGAATTTTCAGCGTATATGAAATTCTTTCACTATTTCCTAAGCTTGATTATAAATGGTATTTCGCCCCGCTTTTGTTTTCTGTTTTTGATTTGGCTGCCGGAAATATAATTCGCCCCGTTGTTATATTTATGATGTCTATCCTGTATATTCAGCATAACTTTGTAATAACAGGATATCAAAAAAGACTATATGAAGATATAGAAGCAGAGCATAAGCTTAAAAAAGATATGCGCGAGCAGGAATATGCAGCCAAAGAGAAAATGAAAAGAAATATGCTCCTTGCAGAAAATCAGATATTGGAAGAAAAAACTCAAATTTCACAAACCCTGCATGATAAGCTCGGTCATAATATAAACGGCTCAGTATATCAATTAGAAGGTGTCAAGGTTCTTATGGATAAGGATCCTGAAAAATCAAAATCGATGATTCAGGCAGTTATCGACCAATTAAGAACCGGTATGGATGAAATCAGGGCTATATTGCGGAAAGAAAGACCGAAGAAAAAAGAGCTTGCCATGCTTCAGCTTTATAAGCTTTGCGAAGACTGTAATGCTAAAGGTGTTGAGGCTTCGGTAGAAACCGAAGGTGATGTTGAAAAGATACCGGAAAATGTCTGGGAAGTTATTCTTGATAATGCTTTTGAAGCGGTTTCTAATTCGATGAAATATTCAAAATGCAAACATATAAAAATGAAATTAATAGTTTTTAATAAGATGATAAGATGCAATATAACCGATGACGGAATCGGTTGTAAAAAAATACAAGACGGTATGGGAATATCGGGAATGAGACAGAGAATAAGACAAATAAACGGTTCTCTTTCTTTTGAAACCGAGGCCGGATTTAGCATAAATATGATTATTCCGATTGATTAAGTAAGGGAGAAGGCTGATGGATAAAATAAAGGTTATTATAGCTGATGATAGTGATTTTGTAAGAGACGGTATGAAAATCATTCTGGATGTTGATGACGAATTTACGGTGCTTGGTACAGCTGCAAACGGAAAAGAAGCAATCGAACTTGCTAAAACAAAAGTGCCGGACGTTTTTCTTATGGATATACAGATGCCTGAAATGGACGGTATAGAAGCAACTAAGATTATAGTCGAAGAAAAACTCGGTAAGGTACTTATTCTTACAACCTTTGATGATGACGAGCTGGTAAGACAGGCATTAAAAAACGGAGCAAAAGGGTATTTGATAAAAAATCATACACCTGAGCATTTAAAACAGATGATCAAATCCGTATATTACGGCTCGGGTGTTATGGATGAAAGCGTTTTAAATTCGCTTACCGTTGAAAATACATCCAATGATAAGGGTGCTGAGGGTTTTGATGCTTCTAATTATTCGCCGAGAGAGCTTGAGATTATAAAGGCTGTTGCCGACGGATTATCCAATAAAGAAATTGCCGATAAGCTTTTTATTTCCGAGGGAACGGTCAAAAATTACATAACCGGTATCTTGTCAAAAGAAGGCATTTCACACAGAACGGCTTTGGCTGTATATTATTTGACAGGAAAAAAATAATCTTTTTCTTGACATTTATCTTTCATAATGTTATATTATTTGAGTGTGCCGCACAGGAAGGTAGAAGTCTGCGCATTTTTGGCGTAGCACCGTAACTGGCGAGTAATGATAATAGGAGGTAACCATATGTACGCAATTATAGCAACAGGCGGTAAGCAGTACAAGGT
>DFDU01000069.1:12172-28411 GCA_002369325.1 Lachnospiraceae bacterium UBA3820 | reverse complement strand
ATGCTGATTTCGGCGGAGAGGTTGAACGTGTTCTTAAAATGGTTAACGGAGTTATTTTGGTTGTTGATGCTTTTGAAGGTGCAATGCCACAGACTAAATTTGTTCTTAAAAAAGCATTGGAGCTTGATCTTAATGTTATCGTATGTATAAACAAGATAGACAGACCGGAGGCAAGACCTGCCGAGGTTGAAGAAGAAGTACTTGAGCTTTTGATAGAGCTTGATGCAAATGAAAAACAGCTTGATTGTCCGTTTGTTTATGCTTCCGCAAGAGACGGATACGCTTCATACAGTGCAGATGAGCGCGGAACTGATATGAAGCCGATATTTGAAACTATTATTAATTCAATACCTGCACCTTCGGGAGATCCTGATGCCGGTACACAGGTTCTTATAAGTACGATTGATTACAATGAGTATGTAGGAAGAATAGGTGTCGGTAAGGTAGATAACGGTAGTCTTAAGCTTAATCAGGAATGCGTGATAGTTAATGCACATGAGCTTGATAAAAAAGTAAAAGTTAAAATAGGAAAGTTATACGAGTTTGACGGACTTAATAAGATTGAAGTAAATGAGGCGGGAATTGGCTCAATCGTAGCAATTTCAGGCATCTCGGATATACATATCGGCGATACTATTTGTTCACCTGAAAATCCTGAACCTATTCCTTTCCAGAAGATTTCAGAGCCTACCATTTCAATGGACTTTATGGTAAATGATTCACCTCTTGCAGGTAAGGAAGGAAAGTTTGTTACTTCAAGACATTTAAGAGACAGACTTTTCAGAGAACTTAATACCGATGTTTCGCTTCGTGTAGAAGAAACTGAAACTACAGAGTGCTTCAAGGTTTCTGGCCGTGGTGAGCTTCATCTTTCGGTTCTTATTGAAAATATGAGAAGAGAAGGCTATGAATTTGCCGTAAGTAAGGCCGAGGTTATATATAAAGAAGACGAAAAGGGTAAGAAGCTCGAGCCTTTTGAACTTGCGGTAATCGATGTGCCGGATGAATTTGCCGGAACAGTAATAAATATGCTTAATAACCGTAAGGGTGAGCTTCAGGGTATGGCTCCGACAGGTACGGGAACTACGAGACTTGAATTTTTTATACCATCCCGCGGACTTATCGGATTCAGAGGCGATTTCCTTACTGCTACAAAGGGTAACGGAATTATAAATACATTATTTGAAGGCTATGAGCCTTATAAAGGAGATATGTCATACAGAAGTCAGGGTTCTCTTATTGCATTTGAAGCAGGAGAAGCGATTACCTACGGACTTTTCAATGCACAGGAAAGAGGAACATTGTTTATAGGACCGGGTGAACATGTTTATGGCGGAATGGTTGTAGGACAGTGTGGAAAGACAGAAGACATTGAAGTTAATGTATGTAAGAAAAAACAGCTTACCAATACACGTGCTTCAGGTTCAGATGAGGCTCTTAAGCTCACACCTCCGAAGATACTTAGTCTTGAACAGGCACTTGATTTCATAGATACAGATGAACTATTGGAGATTACTCCGAAAAATATTCGTATCAGAAAGAAGATACTTGATCCTACACTTCGTATGCGTGCTAAGCGTGCGATGCAGAACAGTTAATTTGAATTATTTAACGAATTAAATATAAATATAAGGGAGGAACAAAAGAAGTGAGAAATCTTACAATGCTTATGGACTACTATGAGCTTACAATGTCCAATGGATATTTTCAAAAGGGTCACAAGGATAAGATTGCGGTATTTGATATGTTTTATCGTGACAATCCTGACAATGGCGGTTTTGTTGTATCTGCAGGACTTGAACAACTCATAGATTATGTAAAAAATCTTTCCTTCAGCGAAGAGGATATAGAATATCTTCGTTCAAAAGGAGAATTCAGTGAGGAGTTTCTTGATTATCTTAAAAACTTTAAGTTTACAGGCGATATTGATGCCGTTCCTGAGGGAACCATAGTTTATCCGAACACTCCGCTTGTAACGGTTACAGCACCTGTTATTCAGGCTCAGATGCTTGAAACTATGTTACTTCTTACGATTAATTTCCAGTCGCTTATAGCAACAAAGGCATCAAGAATCTGTCGTGCTGCCGGAGATACAGGCTCAATTGTTATGGAATTCGGTGCAAGACGTGCACATGGAGCTGATGCGGCAACTCTTGGCGCCAGAGCTGCATATATCGGTGGTGCAGCAGCGACTGCAACCGTACTTGCCGATGAGATGTTTGGTGTGCCGGCAATCGGAACCATGGCTCATAGCTGGGTTCAGTTTTTTGATAATGAATATGAAGCATTTAAGGCATATGCTGAGGTTTATCCTGATAATTGTGTATTGCTTATAGATACGTATGATATTTTAAAGAGTGGTCTTGTAAATGCTATAAAGGTTGCTAAGGAAGTTCTTGAACCAATGGGTAAAAGACTTAAGGGTGTAAGAATCGACAGCGGAGACCTTGCATATTTTTCAAAGAAAATCAGAAAAAGACTTGATGAAAACGGCATGGAAGATTGTAATGTTGTTGTATCAAACAGTGTCGATGAGTACCTTATAAGATCGCTTAATAAGCAGGGTGCAAAAATTAATTCTTATGGTGTCGGAGAGAGAATGATTACATCAAAGTCGGATCCTGTATTTGGTGGTGTATATAAGCTTTGTGCCGTTAAAGACAGTACTGATAAGGATTTTATACCTAAGATTAAGATTTCCGAAAATGTTGAGAAGATTACAAATCCGGGTAAGAAGAAGCTTTGGAGAATTTTCAGCAGAGAAACAGGTTATGCGATTGCAGATTTGATTACATTTTATGATGAAGAGGTTAAGGGTGACGAGCCTTTTGCTTATGTTGATCCTAAGAAGCCTTGGAAGAAAATGGAATTTAAGGATGTCGATGTGAAAGAGCTTCAGGTTCCTGTTTTCAGAAACGGTGAGCTTGTTTACAAATCGCCTGACTTGAAAGAAATTAAAGCTTTTGTAGCTGACCAGCTTAAGAATAAGGTCTGGGAAGAAGAGCAGCGATATGAGAATCCGCATGTACATTATGTGGATTTATCAAAGAAGCTTTATGATACAAAGGTTAAAATGCTTGAAGATAATCAGCAGTAAATATAAAAAGAAAAACCCGTTGAGCAATGTCATTAAGATTAAGATGATAATGCCCAACGGGATTTTTTTATTAAATATGAAATAACATAATCTGCCATATAAATAATTGAATAGAATGCCTCGCAAATGTGAATCCTTTAATGTATACATGTTGTACTTTGGAGGAATTAAAAATGGCACTTAATAAGGTAGTTATTTGCGGAGTTAATACATCGAGACTTCCATTACTTTCCGAAGAAGAAAAGGAAGCCTTGTTTGAGCGTATAGATAAGGGCGATAAGATTGCAAGAGAAGAGTTTATAAAAGGAAACTTAAGGCTTGTTTTGAGTGTGATTCAAAGATTTGCCGGAAATAACGCAGATAATGCGGATGATCTTTTCCAGGTCGGATGTGTAGGTCTGATTAAGGCGATTGATAACTTTGACAGAAGCATGGATGTAAAATTTTCAACTTACGCAGTACCGATGATTATCGGTGAATGCAGAAGATATATGAGGGATAATAATGCTATACGGGTATCAAGATCGTTAAGGGATATAGCGTACAAGGCGATTTATGCTAAGGATATTCTTACTAAAAAATTAGACAGAGAGCCTACTGTTTCTGAAATTGCAAAAGAAGTGGAATTGCCGGAAGATGAGATAATAAATGCATTGGATGCAATTGCAACACCTATGTCATTGTTTGAACCCGTATATCAGGAAGGACAGGATGTGTTGTTTTTGATGGATCAGATAAGTGATAAGAAAAACAGAGAGGAAAACTGGGTTGAAAATATGTCGCTTCAGGATGCAATGGACAGACTTGACGACAGAGAATTTAATATAATTAAATTAAGATTTTTCGAAGGCAAAACACAAACAGAGGTAGCTGATGAAATTGCTATATCACAGGCACAGGTAAGCCGCCTTGAGAAGAGCGCAATAAAAAGCATGCGGAATTATTTGAAATAATTCCGCATGCTTATATATTACTGTTTTTTGAAGCCTTCCAGTTCTTCGTCCTCTGCCGGAAGGTCGTCATATAGAAGCTGTCCGATATCAAGGTCTACGTTGTCAAGATTCTCAAGTATTGCTGCATCAGAATTCTTTGGATTGATTTCTTCGTTTAAATCTTCAATGATCTTTTTATCAATACCGGTCATAAGTACTACTTCATCAACCTCAATTTTTCCTTTAAGCATTCTTTTTGCAACGTCTAATTTTGCTTTGTCAGTATTATTCATGTTATTACCTTCTTTACTAATATGTTTTCTTTAATATATTAATTTTTTTATTATTAAAGTGAATTTATATAATCTTCATTTATTGATATTACTTTTTCTATCGCTTCCTTACCGGGAGCACCAATCGTATTTCTCTTTTCAACGCAGGCCTTAAGACTTATTGCATCATAGATGTCATTTTCGAAAACAGGACTTATGGATTTGTATTCATCCAAACTCATATCAAGCAATGACTTATCTTTTTCGATACAATAGAGTACAAGCTGTCCGACTATTCCGTGAGCATCTCTGAAAGGAACACCGTGGTTAACAAGGTAATCGGCTGCATCGGTTGCATTGGTAAAGCCGTTCATGGCACTTTTTTCCATATTGGCTTTGTTAAGCTTCATGGTTTTGATCATGCCGGTAAAAAGAGCAAGGCAACCCTTGACGGTATCTATTGCATCAAATGTAAGCTCTTTATCTTCCTGCATATCCTTATTGTAGGCAAGAGGAATACCTTTCATGGTAGTGAGTATTGAAGAAAGAGCACCGTACACACGTCCGGTCTTTCCTCGTACGAGTTCCGCTATATCCGGATTTTTCTTTTGAGGCATAATGGAACTTCCCGTGCTGTATGCATCATCAAGCTCGATAAACTGGTATTCGTTGGAATTCCAGATTATTATTTCTTCTGAAAATCTGGAAAGGTGCATCATAATTGTAGCAAACGCCGAAAGCATTTCAATAATATAATCTCTGTCCGATACTGAGTCCATACTGTTTAAGGTTGGACCGTTAAAATCAAGAAGCTTTGCCGTAAGTTCTCTGTCCAGAGGATAGGTAGTTCCGGCAAGAGCTCCGGCTCCGAGAGGACAGTAATTCATTCTTTCGAAAATATCATTTATACGGCTTAAATCTCTTTTGAACATTTCCATATAAGCGCCTATGTGATGCGCAAAGGTTACGGGCTGGGCTTTTTGAAGGTGGGTAAAGCCCGGCATATATGTATCAACATTTGCTTTCATAAGCTGATGAAGTTCTTTTATGAGTGAGATTACAAGTCCTTTTACTTCAAGAAGCTCATCTCGTGTATATAGTTTCATATCAAGAGCAACCTGATCGTTTCTTGAACGACCTGTATGAAGCTTTTTGCCTTCATCACCGATACGGTCGATAAGGTTTGCTTCTACAAAGCTGTGTATATCCTCATATTTATCGGAGATTTCAAGTTTTCCGGATTCAACATCATTAAGGATACCGTTTAATCCATCGATTATTTTATTTTTTTCATCCTCGGTAAGAATGCCTGAAGCAGCAAGCATGGTTACATGAGCTATACTTCCGCGTATATCCTGCTTATAGAATTTTTGATCAAAGGATATTGAAGCGTTAAAATTATAAACCAATTGGTCGGTTTCCTTAGTGAAACGACCACCCCAAAGCTGAGCCATATTCCTATTCCTCACATTCGAATTAATATATAATAATAGATATAATGATTGAAATAATCATTAAAAAATTACTATGATATTGTACAACAACGTTATAAATGTGGCAAGTGCATAAAAAGAATTTGATTATTTTTTATCATGGCTTTATAATGAATATGTTTTAGTATTATTTAATTGTCGGAGGTCGATTTTATGAACAGTATTTTGACTATGTTGCTTGCAGCCACGGGAGACAGCAGCAAACCGCTTCTTGTAGCGATTTGTCTTATTATTTCGGTTATTCTTACGGTTGTTCTTATTATAACCGGGAAAATGATAAATAAAAAAGATGATGATACTGATGATGATAACGAGGAATAGTTGATGAAAAACAGAGGTTCAAAATTATATTTACTTGTACCGCTTGCGGTTGTTATTGTTATATTTATAGCATATATGTACAGCTGGGATATCGGTTCATATTTTCATCCCGACCAGACAACCGGTGACATGGCAGAGCTTACAAAGATGATAAGTGACCAGATAGATGAGGGAAAGAAGAACGGTGATTTCTATATTAAGGATTTAACTGCCGACGATTTATCCGGAATAAATGACTATATATGCAGTCTTAACGGAAATGTAAGTCAATACTCGGTGCTTGAAAAAAGCAGACATGGTATGAAGGTACGTTTCTTTTATGAAATTTCCGACAATTATTTTGTTTATCAAAAATATGTCAACGGAAACGGCATACCGTCAGACAGACCGGCGGCAATGAAGCTTTATGAAAGAGTTGATGAAATAATAAATAAGATAATTGAGCCGGATATGACGGATTATGAAAAAGAACTTGCTATACATGATTATATAGTTACGCATTGCGAATACGGATATGAGGATTACTCAAATGATTATGCATACAGAGCATACGGAGCACTTGTTCAGGGGAAAGCGGTTTGTAACGGATATGCTGAGGCTATGGCGCTTTTGCTTAATTGCGTAGGAGTAGAAAGTGATATTATGACAGGATGGGCAAACGGAGAACTTCATGCATGGAACAGAGTTAAGCTTGACGGTAGCTGGTATCAGGTTGATTCGACCTGGGATGATCCGGTCCCGGATCGGGGAGAATTTGCAGGTCATCAGTTTTTTAATGTTACCGATGATATAATGGATGATACCCACGATTGGACCAAAACAGACTATGAAGCATGTCAGGATATGTCATATAATTATTTTAAGAAAAACAATGCCATAGGAGGATATATGGATTTTAAGGCAAAGGTGGAATTCTTTGCATTAAGAGACCCTAACGGAACCATGGAATATGTTCTTACGGATTATGATAAAGATACATATGATATGTCACAAATCGCAAATGTGCAGGGGATTTCCTCCTTTACATACAGTCCCGAAAAATACGGTGATTATTATATTATGACCATAAATCTTAACAAGTAACAGGTGAAAATGTGAAAAACTTTGATATTAATGAAATTAAAGAAATAAAGGAATATTTAAACGGACTCTTCACGGAAGAACGATATGAAAGCTTTTATCTTTTCTCGGTAAAGCTTGATTCAGCCATATCTTATGATATAGACGGAAAGATAAATAGGAATTATTATAGTGAAGAAGAGTTTAATGAATTGCCGGAAAAGGAATATATATGCTGGCGGGATATAAAAAAGACTGTACTGGGTTTTATGAAAGACGGAAAACTTCCTGTCAAGATGAAGCTTATACTTATGTTCAATAAGGATAATGTTAATCGTTTGATAGAGATGAATAACATTCCTATACATCCTGATAATGTAAGAGCACTTTTTATGAATGTTATATATTCGGAAAACAGGCTTTCGATAACGACCGGTACATCACTTAATGTGTTTACTATGGATAAGACTTTGGAAGATCTTTGGGATAAGACAGTGGAAAAGTATTATATTTAAATAATGACTGTCACTTTATCATAACGTAGAGGGGAGATGGATTTTGATGAAGAAAACGGTAAATAAAATTAAAGCAGCTTCGCTTATATTTGCGATGTCTATTACTTTACTCACAGGCTGCGGTAAAGAAGAAAAAAAGAAAAAGGAATTTAGCAAACCGGATATACCTACGACAGAATCAGAAATCGAAATCGCAACCGCAAATGATGCCACGACAGAGGTTGGCACTGAAGAGGAAGCAATCGTAAATGACAGTGATACACTTGTTGTAAGTTTAAATGGTGTAATAACAAACATTGATCCTTTTTATCGAGGTTTCAGTACGTATGATAAAGATGCTTCAAGTATGGTAAATGTATCACTGCTTGAAATGGATAGAGATAATCAGTATATATACTTGGGAAAAACCGGTGAGACAAGAAGCTATGACGGAAAAGATTATACTTATTACGGTATAGCCGATATGACTGTTTCACAAAATGATGACGGAACATATGATTATAATTATGATTTAAGAGATGATATATATTTTTCCGATGGTGAAAAACTCACTGCCGATGATGCTATTTTTTCAATATACGTAATTTTGGATCCGTCTTATGATGGAATTTATGATTATTTTAAAGGCTTTAGGATAAAAGGTCTTGAGGAATATTTGAATGATGAATCCGTTGCATCCATAGAGGGAATCAAAAAAACAGGTGATTATAGCTTTTGCATAACAACCACATCTAAATATGAGTGCTTTAGTTTTGAAATAGCTCCTTTACATTATTATGGTGATTTAAGCAAATATGATTATGATAATAACAAATTTGGATTTGATAAGGGCGACATATCAAAGATACGTGAAAAGGAAAGTGTACCTTTGGGAGCCGGACCGTATGAAGTGACGGAGAATAAAAATGGTATACTTTATTTTAAAGCAAACGAGCATTATTACAAAGGTGTTCCGAAATGTAAAAAGCTTATAATGATAAGTGAACGAGACGGTTTTTACTTGAATAAGGTTTATGACGGAGTAACTGACATAACAAAAGTTTCATATAGTCTGGAGGAAAAGGGCAGTCTCGAAGCAGCAAACAGCAATGGTGAAATAACCGGTGATAAGGCAACAACCTTTCTCGAGGATAATATGGGATATGGATATATTTCGATTTGTGCAAACCGGATTAAGGTAGGTGAGGACAGTTCATCAGCTGAATCGAAATATTTACGAAAAGCTTTTATGACATTGTTTTCCGTATATAGGGATGAATCCGTTGATGCGTTCTATGGTGATACGGCACATATAATAAATTATCCTATACCGGATTCGAGTTGGGCTGCACCTCAAAAGGGTGATGCAGGTTATGAAACAGCATATTCAAAAGATGTTGATAATAATGTCTTGTATGATGAAAATACACCGCCGGATGAAAGAGTTGCTGCGGCAAAGCAGGCGTCTCTCGGATTTTTTGAGGCGGCAGGATATGTTGTGGAAGACGGTAAGATTATAAGTGCTCCCGAGGGAGCATCGATGGAATACGAGATCTGGATTTTTGCGGGAGGAAAAGGCTATCATTGTTTATATAATGCACTTTTAAATGCACAAAGTGACCTTGCCCAAATGGGTATTTCGCTTGTTATAGTTGATGTAGATGAAACAGGCGAAGATTTATGGACTTCAATTGATGAAGAAAAAGTAGACATGTGGTGCGGAGGATGGTCAACGCTTTCTTCTCCAAATATGCGTAGCGGATATTATTCAGGTATAAACCCTGATGATCCGGATCAGGAAATTATAAAAAATCGTATGCGTATAGCAGATGCAGATCTGGACAGTCTTATTATAGAAAGTGAAAAAAGCAATGATAGAGATTATCTCAAGTCTGTATATAAAAAGAGCTATGATATAGTTTTTGATTGGGGAGTGGAGCTTCCGGCATATCAGCGTATGAATGCATTGGTTATATCAACAGAACGAGTTAATGTTGATTCACTTCCCGATACTTCACCTTACTATGAGTGGTACAGGGATATTCAAAATGTTGAGAAAAAATAAAGGATAAAATATGCGACGGGTTGTATGAGCCTTGTCATATCAATGCAATTAGCACTCGACTTGGTTGAGTGCTAATTTTTTCTTGACATTACAAACAGGCAGTATTATATTAGATTACAGAGATTAAGAACACACTTATATGTATGGTTATTTGTTAAGGCGTGTTCTTTTAATATGTAATATTTTATTGAAACAGGAGGAATGTAAAAATGGAAAAGAAGGGAAGCTTATCAATTAACAGCGAAAATATTTTCCCGATTATTAAGAAGTGGTTGTATTCAGATCACGATATATTTATAAGGGAGCTTATATCAAACGGCTGCGATGCGATAACAAAGTTAAAGAAGCTTGCACTTATGGGCGAGTTTGAAGAGGTTGAAGGAGAGGAATACAGAATAGATGTATATGCGTCACCTAAGGATAAGACCATTACCTTCGTGGATAACGGACTCGGAATGACTGAGGATGAGGTTGAGCAATATATAAATCAGATAGCATTTTCAGGTGCTACGGATTTTATAAACAAGTATAAGGATAAGTCAAATGATGATCAGATTATAGGTCATTTCGGCTTAGGATTTTATTCTGCATTTATGGTTGCCGACAGAGTAACCATCGAGACATGCTCATATAAGAAAGACGCAAAACCTGTATTTTGGGAATGTGACGGCGGAACTGATTATTCTATGAGTGAAAGCGATGATGAAATAAGAGGTACTGCAATTACTCTTTATCTTAATGAAGACAGCTATGAGTTTGCAAATGAATACCGTATAAGAGAGGTTATCCAAAAGTATTGTTCATTTATGCCATACAATATTTACTTCACCGACGAGGATAAGGCTGAGGAGGAAGAAAAGAAGAAAGAAGAAGAGGCAAAGGCAAAGAAAAAGGATAAAGATAAGGTTATCGAGATTGATACAACCGAGGAAGATGACCTTGTAGGTGATGATAAGAAGGCTGACAAAGCCGACAAGAAGGACGAAGCCTCAAAGGATAGTGAAAAGGATGATGAAAAGGAAGAAGAGAAGAAGGAAGTTCCTTTAAATAACACAAATCCGCTTTGGCTTAAGAATCCTAAGGATTGTACAGATGAGGAATATATTGATTTTTACCAGCATTTGTTCTTAGACTTTAAGAAGCCTTTGTTCTGGATACATCTTAATATGGATTATCCGTTTAATTTAAAGGGTATACTTTATTTCCCTAAGATTAATCCGCAATACGATCAGCTTGAAGGTACTATAAAGCTTTACAATAATCAGGTATTCGTAGCTGATAACATTAAGGAAGTTATCCCGGAATTCCTTCTTTTGCTTAAGGGTGTAATCGATTGTCCGGATATACCGCTCAATGTTTCAAGAAGTGCACTTCAAAATGACGGTTCGGTTAAGAAAATTTCGGATTATATTACCAAGAAGGTTGCAGATAAGCTTTCCGGTATGTGCAAGACCGATAAGGAAGAATACGAAAAATATTGGGATGATGTTAGTCCGTTCATCAAGTTCGGATGCTTAAGAGATGACAAGTTCTGTGAGAAGATGACAGACTATATGCTCTTTAAGAACCTTGAGGGCAAGTATCTTACATTGCCGGAGTATCTTGAGGCAGGTAAGGAAAAGTACGAAAACAAGGTATTTTACGTAAGTGATGAGGTTGCTCAGTCACAATATATCAATATGTTCAAGGAAGAGGGTATTGATGCCGTTTATCTTACAGAAAATATTGATAATCCTTACATTACACATCTTGAAAGTAAGAATGAAAATGTTAAGTTCCTTCGTATAGATGCCGATCTTGCCGATAATTTTGTAGGTGAAGCACTTTCTGAAGAACAGGCGAAAGAATATACGGATAAGCTCACAGAGATTTTCAAAAAGGCCACAGGAAAAGAAAAGCTTAATGTTAAGGTTGAAAGTCTTAAAAATGCAAACGTATCATCTATGCTTACACTTACGGAAGAGTCGCGTCGTATGGCTGAGATGATGAAGGCCTACAGTATGCCGGGTATGAATCCTGATATGTTCGGAAGCGAAGGTGAAACACTTGTATTAAATGCCAATAACAAGCTTGTTAAATATGTTCTTGATAATCCTGATGGAGAGCATAGCAATACAATCTGCTGTCAGCTTTATGATTTGGCTGTTCTTGCAAATAAGCCTCTTTCACCGGAAGAAATGACTGCTTTCGTAACAAGAAGTAATGAGATACTTAACATTCTCATAAGCGAATAGAAACAGTCCGGATAAAAAAGTAAAAAATAAAATATTTACATTATTATATTTTTATATTAAAATACACTTTATTGATAAAAAATGTATGTAACATTGGTAAAAAGAAATATGTGACACACATATCTATATTATATTATTGAAAAGAGGATATTTTATGAAGATTTATAACACGCTGACAAGACATAAGGACGAGTTTAAGCCGATAAACGAAGGAAAGGTCGGTATATATGTATGCGGACCTACCGTTTATGATTATATTCATATCGGTAATGCAAGACCTATGATTGTTTTTGATACCCTGAGAAGATATCTTGAATATAAGGGATATGATGTTAACTATGTTTCGAATTTTACTGATGTTGATGACAAGATAATAAAGAAAGCAAATGAAGAAGGCGTTGAGGCGTCAGTTATCTCCGAAAGATTTATAAAAGAATGCAAGAAGGATATGGAGGGCTTAAATGTAAGGGAAGCGACCACTCATCCTAAGGCAACCGAAGAAATAGACGATATGCAGGAGATGATCAAGGTACTCATAGAAAAGGGTTATGCTTATGAGGTAAACGGAACGGTTTATTTCAGAACCAGAAAGTTCTCGGATTACGGTAAGCTTTCCAAGAAAAATATCGATGACTTAAGAAGCGGTTTCAGGGATCTTAAGGTTTCGGGAGAAGAAGAAAAGGAAGATCCGCTTGATTTTGTTCTTTGGAAACCAAAGAAAGAAGGAGAACCTTTCTGGTCTTCACCTTGGGGTGATGGAAGACCGGGCTGGCATCTTGAATGTTCGGTTATGTCAAAAAAATATATCGGAGATGTAATTGATATACATGCCGGAGGAGAAGATTTGATTTTCCCTCATCATGAGAATGAAATAGCTCAAAGTGAGGCTGCAAATGATGCCGAATTCGCAAGATATTGGATGCACAACGGATTTTTGAAGATAAATAATGAAAAGATGTCAAAGTCTCTCGGTAATTTCTTCACTGTAAGAGAAATAAGCGAGAAATATGATTTACAGATTATAAGATTCTTCATGCTTTCTGCACATTACAGAAGTCCGCTTAATTTCTCGGACGATCTTGTTGAGTCGGCAAAATCATCTCTTGAAAGAATTAAAACCGCTGTTTCAAGGCTTGATGAGATGATTAATGCTGCGGGGGCAGAAGCTCTTAGTGCGGATGAAAACGAAAAACTCAAGGATATAGACGGATTTATTGAAAGATTTGATGCAGCTATGGATGATGATCTTAATACCGCTGATGCAATTTCCGTTATTTTTGAGCTTGTTAAGTATGCCAATACCAATGTTAATGATAAATCAAGCAAGGAATTTGCGCAAAAGATTTATGATGTTATAGTTAAGCTTTGCGATGTACTCGGAATTAAAGCAAAGACAGAGGCTGAGCTTCTTGATGCAGATATAGAAAAGCTTATAGAGGAAAGACAGCAGGCAAGAAAAGATAAGAATTTTGCAAGAGCTGACGAAATAAGAAATTCACTTCTTGAACAGGGCATAATCCTTGAAGATACAAGAGAAGGTGTAAGATGGAAGAGAGCTTAAACAAGAGTATTATTGATAAAAGTGAAGTAATGCCTATACTTCCGGAAGTAAAGGAAGAAGTGAATGCTTATCAGTATTCGCCTCTTTCGCTTGCATATCTGGGAGACAGTGTTCTCGACCTTATGGTAAAAGCATATTTTGTCGGAAATGTAAATAAACAGACATATAAGTATCATAAAGATGTAACACGTATAGTTAATGCCGTAAATCAGTCGGAATTTGTCGATATTATTATTGACGAGCTTTCTGAGGAAGAAATGGATATTTATAAGCGCGGACGAAATGCCAATGCTCATTCCAAGGCTAAAAATGCTACAAGGAGCGAGTATAGGAAAGCGACGGGACTTGAAGCATTATTGGGTTATCTTTATCTTAAAGGTAATAAAGACAGGCTGGAGTATTTTACGGATAAAATAATAAGGCTTTATCTGGATAAAAATGAAAACATATAAATTGGCATAATATATAACAAACTTAAGAAAGCAACATATTATATATATAATATGATTTCGGTGAATAAGATGTCTTGGTTTAAGTATTATAAGGAACAGGTAAAAATAATAAGGGAAAGAGATCCGGCTATAAAAAATGACTTAGAGGTATTATTATATCCGTCTTTTAGAGCATTATACAGCTATAGAAAGGCACATAAGCATTATCTTAAGGGCCATTTTTTCAGAGCAAGAGTTATTTCGCAACGTGCCGCCAGAAAAACCGGTATCGAGATACATCCGGGTGCGACAATCGGTGAAGGTTTTTTTATTGACCACGGAAACGGGGTTATTATTGGAGAAACAGCTATAATAGGAAATAATGTAACTCTTTATCAGGGCGTTACTCTCGGAGGTACGGGTAAAGAAACAGGGAAAAGACATCCGACAATCGGAAATAATGTTATGATCAGTGCCGGAGCAAAGGTAATAGGTTCATTTACCGTAGGCGATAATTCCAAGATAGGTGCAGGTTCGGTTGTTCTTTCCGAGGTTCCGCCTAATTCTACGGTAGTAGGTATTCCGGGACGTGTGGTTAAGCGTGAGGATGTGAGACTTCCGCAGCTTGATCTTGACCAGATTCATTTGCCTGATCCGGTGCTTAACGATATTAATGTACTTAAGCAGGAAAATGATGAGCTTAAGCGTGCTATTAAAAAGCTTGTCGATAAGGTTGCTAAGGCAGAACGAGAGGGTAAGCTCTAGGGCTTTTTTATGAAAGGAACAGTTAGGGCTGTTAAATTTAGATATGTCAAATAATAATCAAAAGGATAATAATTCATATTCGGAAGAAAATATACATCTTATAGAGGGCAGAAATGCTGTCCTTGAAGCTTTTCGTGCAAAGAAAACCGTTGATAAGCTTTATGTTCAAAACGGACTCAAGGATGGAGTTATAAGTTCGATTTTAAGAGATGCAAAGAAAAATGATGCTATCGTTAATTTTGTTTCAAAGGAAAAGCTTGATCAAATGTCAAAAACCGGTAAGCATCAGGGTGTTATGGCAATTTGCTCGGCTTACCAATATGCTGAACTTGAGGATATATTTGCCAAAGCGGAGGAAAAGGGTGAGCAGCCTTTTATATTTATTCTTGATGAAATAGAGGATCCGCATAATCTCGGAGCGATTATAAGAACCGCAAATCTTAGCGGAGCTCACGGAATTATAATACCAAAGAGAAGAGCAGTCGGTCTTACGGCAACAGTAGTTAAAGCATCGGCAGGTGCCATAAATTATACACCTGTGGCTAAGGTGACAAACATTGCGCAGACCATTGACGAATTAAAGAAAAGAGGAATGTGGTTTGCATGTGCCGATATGGGCGGAGAGATTATGTATGATGTAAACCTGACCGGACCGATAGGTATAGTAATAGGTAATGAAGGCTCGGGTGTAGGAAGACTTGTAAAGGAAAAATGTGATTATGTCGTTTCAATCCCTATGATGGGAGATATAGATTCACTTAATGCTTCCGTGGCAGCAGGTGTTCTTGCCTATGAAGTTGTAAGGCAGAGACTTGGCAGATAAGCATTGAAAGGATAAGTTTTTAATGAGTGTAAATTACGATGCCTTATCGGATGATGAGATAATTGCGAGAATTTCAAAAAAAGACGATGATGCCATTGAGTATATGATAAAAAAATACGGCAGCATAGTCAAAAGAGAAGTACGTACTGTCTATATAATCGGAGCTGAAACGGAAGACCTGATGCAGGAAGGCATGATAGGTCTGTTTAAGGCTGTGAGAGATTTTGAGGCTGATAAGGGTGCGACATTTTCCACATTTGCCACACTTTGCATAAGAAGACAGATTAAAACGGCAATCAGTAATTCAAACAGAAAAAAACATATTCCGTTAAATACTTATATTTCGATTTATACCGAAAATGAAGATTATGGATATGAGATAGAGGATAATCTTGAAAATGAAAACCAGGTGTCCAATCCCGAGGACATGGTAATTGCCAGGGAACAAAGCAGAGCATTGAACGAAATGATTGAAAAATCCCTAAGTTCCTTTGAAAAAAAGGTGCTAAAATACTATCTTAGCGGGCTTTCTTATCAAGAAATTGCACAAAGACTTGACAAATCGGACAAATCAGTGGATAATGCTTTACAGAGAATTCGTCGGAAGCTCAGCGAGTAGATGAATCTTTTAACTAAATAAAGGTATTAATATTATATATTAATATAGATAAGCTGCTATGGCTCAGTCGGTA
>DFDU01000069.1:0-12114 GCA_002369325.1 Lachnospiraceae bacterium UBA3820 | reverse complement strand
GCGTCGCATTGGTAGTGCGGAGGTCACGGGTTCGATTCCCGTTAGCAGCTTTAAGAAAATGAAGTGTCTGACAGATACTTCATTTTTTGTTTTGCTAAAAAAATGTAAAAAAATGGTGCAATATACAATATTTCGTGGTATACTATCATAGATTAGGTATTTGTTGTGTTCATATGCTCGTTTATGGAGATTAATATGTTGAGTTTTAAAAGAAAAAAAATTATTTATATACTTTTAACATTTATTCTTATTATCAATATCTTTTACATAGGACAAAACGGCAATAATTCATATGCCGCATCAGCAGGAAAAATAACCGACGGCGTTACCAACGTTAATTTCAGGGTTGCACCAAATGGAAATGCCGTTACGGACGAAAACGGAAAAGGAATAAAATTAAACGGAGGACATGAGCTTACCGTTTTGGATACGACCAATTCGGCATGGTATAAGGTTTCTCTTGTTTATAACGGAAACAGCTATACGGGCTACGTATCATCGCAGTTTGTAACATTGACCGATGGAAACAGTAGTACCTCCTCTGACGGGGGAACTTCACAGGGCGGAGGCGCTGCAGCACCGGCGGCCAATGTGGTTCTTTCGGATTCGGATTTTGAATCACAGCTTTCAGCTGAAGGTTTTCCGGAAAGCTATAAGGTGCTTTTAAGAGATATCCATGCTATTCATCCGAATTGGCAATTTAAAGCCGTTCAGACCGGAATAGACTGGAATACCCTTATCAGCAATGAGGTAAATAAGCAGGGACAGGTTAAGAATTTAATTTACGGAGCCTCGTCGGCACCTCATTATAATTGGAGAAGTATAGGTGTCGGTTATAATCCGGCAACAAATACATGGTCACCATTTGACGGAAAAATATGGTTTGCGGCATCTGACGACCTTGTCAGATATTATATTGATCCGCGAACATATCTTTACGAAAACTTCGTATTTGTTTTTGAAAGCCTTTCTTATCAGGACGGAGTTCAAAATAAGCAGGGAGTTGAGGCAATTCTTAACGGATCATTTATGTATAATGCAACACCTCCCGGAGAATCAAGACAATATTCGGATATAATTATGGAGGCTGCGGCGCAGAGCGGAGTGAGTCCTTATCATATTGCTTCAAGAATAAAACTCGAAATGGGTAATACCGGAGGAGTGGCGGCCAAGGGTACAAGCTCGTCATATCCGGGAATATTTAATTATTACAATATTGGTGCCTTTGATACAGCAAACGGTTCGCCGGTGGAAAAGGGATTATACTGGGCATCACAGACGGGTACATACGGAAGACCATGGAATTCTGCTTCAAAAAGTATTATAGGTGGAGCACAGTACCTCGGAGCATCTTATATTCAAAGAGGTCAGGATACTTTATATACTCAGAAATTCAATGTTACATATACCGGTAATTTGTTTAATCACCAATATATGTCAAATATTCAGTCACCGACTACGGAAAGCCAGACTAATTACAAAGCTTATAAGGCGAATAATCTTTTGGAATCTACAATGGTATTTAAGATACCGGTTTACAGCAACATGCCGGCAACTGCATGTGTAAAACCTGCCGATTCGGGAAATCCTAATAATTGGCTTAAAACACTTAGTATAAGTGGTTATTCAATCACACCTACATTTGCCGTAAACAATGTTACCGATTATTCGCTTATTGTAGGTTCATCGGTTTCGTCAATTACTGTATCCGGTTCACCTGTAGTTTCAACCTCATCCGTATCAGGTACCGGAACGATAAATCTTATCGAGGGTACAAATTATATTAAGATAAATGTAATTGCCCAGACGGGCGCTACAAGAACTTATACACTTACGGTGGTAAGAGGAAATGCGGCAGCCGGTTCACAAACCATAGGAACCGATATGTCGGCTTCTTCATCGGGAGGCACCTCGGGAGGAAGCACGAGTGCTTCCAAGGGTGATGTTAACGGAGACGGAAAGATATCAGTTCTTGATATAGTTAAAATACAAAGAGTTATAGTCGGACTTGATACAGCAGACGCGGCACTTACAGCTGCATGCGATTTGAACGGAGACGGAAAGGTATCTGTTCTTGATATAGTAAAGCTTCAAAGACATATAGTAGGTATTGAAACCATAGGTTAATTAAACGTTAAAATTATAACCGTAAATAACAACTGCAAGTTGTAGAATGGAGAATGATATGAAAACAATGAAAAGAATTATTACATTTATTTTGGCATTTGTAATATGTCTTAATTTCGGAGTTATCGATTCAAAGGCTGCTGCATCTGTCAGCATAGCACTTTCGTCAAGCTCAACCAGTATTGGAGGTAGTGTAAGTGCAACAGTAAGTGTGAATGGTTCGGATATTTCAGCCTATGATATTTACGTATCATATGATGCAAGCGTTTTGCAATTTAACTCGGGAAGCGGTTCGGCACAGGCAAACGGGGGCGGAGGAACCATAAGACTTGTAGGAACCGGTGCAGGTTCGACAACTCTTTCGTTTACGGCAATAGGTAACGGTTCCTGTTATATTTCAACAAGTGGTTCCGAATGCTATGATATAAACTATAACCAGCTTTCGATTAGTCATGCCGGAGCTTCGGTAACCGTTGCTACCACATCAAATAATAATCAGAACAGTGATAATAACCAAAATAATGATCAGACTACAACCGAGGATGATGGAAGATCTTCAAATTGTAATTTAAAGAGCCTGCAGATCTCACCGGGAACGCTTGAGCCGGCATTTTCACCTTCCACAACATCTTATTCGGTACAGGTTGATGAAGATGTAACCAGTATGGTTGTCAGTGCGGTTGCGGAAGATGAAAAGGCAACTACAGCCGTTAAGGGAGCGGGGCTTATCGAGCCGGGCGCAAATACCGTTACGGTTACTGTTACTGCTGAAAACGGTGCAGTTAAGGTTTATACCTTAAGTGTTGCAGCCGGAGAAGTTTTAGGTGATGCGAAGACAAACATAGACGGTAAAGAATACAGCTTTGTTCAAAGCAGTAAGGGACTTGAGATTCCTGAAGGCTATAATGAGATTACAGCAACCTATAAGGATTGGGAAGTACTTGCCTTTGAGTCACCAAATAAGAAGATAGTATTGGTTTGTCTTGAGAAGACTCCGGAAGAAAATGATGCGTCGGTTGATGCGGATGAGACTGCGTTGGAATGGTTTATATACGATAAAGACAAGGAAAGCTTTATACCATACAGAGAGTATTCATCCGAATTTAACAGATATGTTATTACGGAAGCACCTGAAGGAGTTGAAATACCGGAAGGGTTTGAAAAGACTGAGCTTGATCTGGGCGGTATAGGTGAAAAGGTTGTTGTTTATAAATCAAATGATATAAAAGATGCAAATATATATCTTGTATATGCTATCAACATAGCAGGCGATGAAGGCTTTTATTGGTATGATAAAAAGGAAAAGGCATTTTTAAGATATGTTGAAACCGAAAGGCCTGAGATTAAAGAAGAGGTTGCAACCGAAACAATTGCCACACCTGTTGAACCGGTGGTTGAAGAAAAGCCTATATCAAATGATGATGGAGGATTTTTTACAAAAAAGACTCTGGGTATTATTTGCGTAGGCTTGGGTATATTGACATTTCTTTTAATTATAACGATTATTACGCTTATTGTTATACTTAGATCGAAAGATGAGTTTGACGAAGATGATATTGAAGATGAAGAGACATTCGATGAGGATGTCGATGAGAAATATGCTAAAAAATCAAAAAAATCTAAAGAATCCGAAATGATTTTTGAACCTGAAACTAAGAAAGCGGAAAAAAGAAATAAGGCAAATCATGAGGAAACAGTATACGAAGAAGAAAGAAAGGCATATGAAGAGGATAGGGATGTAAATGATAATAAGGATGAAACATCAAAATCCGATATAAATAAGGTATTGCCTGTTGCAAAAGACAGAAATATACAAATAATGAACTTTAAGAAAAAAGATAACGAGGAAGCTGAAAGAAAGACAGAAGAAACAAAGGCAGAAGTCGAGGCGTTTAACGAAGAAATCAAGGAAGAAATCAAAGAAACCCGGGAAGAAACTTCCGGTGAAATTGAAACGATCAAGTTTGATTTCCCTGATAATTATGATGCCGAAAAAGACAGTGCATTTACTGATGATTCGGACAAATAGAATTATAAGGCTTATGGGAAAAATTCCTATAAGCCTTTCTTCAATAATAAATTGACGATAAGCATGTTTAATGATATTATTACATTTGGTTTATTTTGTTTAGGAGGCAGATATGGAAGGCGAAGTAATTTCAAAAAATTTTATTGAACAGGAAATAGATAAGGACTTAAAAGAGGGAAGATATAAGGAGGTTGTGACAAGATTTCCGCCGGAACCTAACGGTTATCTTCATATAGGACATGCTAAATCAATACTTTTAAATTACGGACTTGCGAAAGAATATAACGGAAAGTTTAATTTCAGATTTGATGATACAAATCCTACCAAGGAAAAAACAGAATTTGTTCAGTCGATTATAGATGATATTAAATGGCTCGGAGCTGATTTCGGCGATACGGTTCATTTTGCTTCGGACTATTTTGATGATATGTATGAGGCTGCGGTTAAGCTTATCAAGAAAGGTAAAGCTTTTGTTTGTGACCTTACAGCGGATGAGATAAGAGAATACAGAGGAGATTTTAAGAACCCGGGAAAAAACAGCCCATACAGAGACAGAAGCGTTGAAGAAAACCTTGATTTATTCGAGCGTATGAAAAACGGAGAGTTTCCTGACGGCTCAAAGGTACTTCGTGCCAAGATAGATATGGCATCTCCGAATATAAACATGAGAGATCCCGTTATTTATCGTATAGCACGAATGACTCATCATAATACTGGAGATAAGTGGTGCATTTATCCGATGTATGATTTTGCGCATCCGATAGAGGATGCCATAGAAGGAATAACTCATTCCATTTGTACTCTTGAATTTGAAGATCACAGACCTTTATATGATTGGGTGGTAAATGAACTTGAATATCCGAATCCACCGAGACAGATTGAGTTTGCAAAGCTTTATCTTACTAATGTGGTTACGGGTAAGAGATATATCAAAAAGCTTGTTGAAGACGGTATTGTTGACGGCTGGGATGATCCGAGACTTGTGTCTATAGCCGCATTGAGAAGAAGAGGATATACTCCTGAGTCAATTAAGAAATTTATGGAGCTTTCCGGTGTTTCAAAGGCTCAAAGCTCGTCGGATTATGCAATGCTTGAGTATTGTATCAGAGAAGACCTTAAGATGAAAGCCAACCGTATGATGGCTGTACTTGATCCTATAAAGCTTATAATCGACAATTATCCAGAGGGTCAGGTAGAATACTTTGACATAGAGAATAATCAGGAAAATGAGCAGGCGGGTACAAGAAAGGTTGCCTTTAGCCGTGAGCTTTATATTGACAGGGATGATTTTATGGAGGAGCCTCCAAAGAAATATTTCAGGCTTTTCCCGGGAAATGAAGTAAGACTTAAGGGCGCTTATTTTGTAAAATGTGTTGATTATAAGAAAGATGAAAACGGTAAAGTTACGGAAATACATTGTACCTATGATCCGGAAACCAGAAGCGGTTCAGGCTTTGAGGGAAGAAAAGTTAAGGGTACGATTCATTGGGTTGACGCTCAGACTGCCATAGATGCAGAGGTTCGACTTTATGAAAATATTGTTGATGAAGAAAAGGGTAAGCTTAATGAGGACGGAACTCTTAATTATAATCCTAATTCGCTTACCATACTTACGGATTGTAAGCTTGAGGCGGCATTTAAGGATGCGAAGCCGGGAGAGTCTTTCCAATTCATAAGAAACGGATTTTTCTGTGTTGATATTAAAGACACTACGGATGATAAGTTGGTATTTAATAGAATTGTTTCTCTTAAGAGTTCTTATAAGCCGGCTTAATATAAAGATTTTGAGGTGCGATATGGGACTTTTTTCTGATATGGAAAAGCTCGGATTGGGACATTTGAACGGAGCGGAAGTAATAGAAAAAAACGGAACGAATGGTTTTGGTGCTTCTTCAAATGTTGAACTGGCTGCCAGACAGCTGGAGAGAAAAGAAGAAGATTATATATTTGATAAAAAATATACCTGTCCGGTATGTGATTTGGGCTTTACATCAAAGTGTGTAAAGGCAGGAAAGATAAAGCTTTCGGGACATGATACCGATTTAAGACCGGTATATGATTTTATGGATCCGTTAAAATACGACGTGGTAACATGTTCGTATTGTGGTTATTCATCATTGGTGAGATATTACGGAAGGCTTTCTTCCAGACAAATTAAAGAATTGAAAATTAAAATAGGAAATAACTTTAAGGGCCTTGCCGATGTTGATGGTGCGTATTCTTATGATGATGCATTAATAAGACACAAGCTTGCAGTGCTTTGTTCTGTCGTAAAAGGAGCAAAGAACGGAGAAAGAGCATATACATGTCTTAAGACAGCGTGGATAATAAGAGGAAAAAGACTTGCATTAGATGAAGAATCCGCAGAATATAAGGCGTTAATGAACGATGAGATGGATTGTATTAAAAATGCTTATGACGGATTTGTAATTGCCATTTCAAATGAGCCTTTTCCTATTGCCGGTATGGATGAAAATACACTTAAGTACATTATGGCTGATTTGGCAAGAAGACTTAAAAAATATGAAGATTCAGCAAGACTGTTGGCAAGCGTGCTTACTTCAAAAGCTGCCAACCACAGACTTAAGGATGCTGCACTTGATCTTAAAGAATTAATTAAACGCGATATTGCAACAGACAGATCATAATAATCGGAGGTCTTTTTATGGGGAAAAAGAAATCTTCCAATAAGAAAAATATTAAAAGAACCAACCGAATAAAGAATAGTGTCAAGGATAAAAATATTTATATTATTATTTCCAAAACATCAACATTTCCTTCAAAGGTTATAAAGATGTGGACAAAGGAACCGTATGCTCATACATCGATTTCCCTTGACATAGAGTTAAATGAGATGTACAGCTTTGCGAGAAGGAAATTGCATAATCCTTTCTATTGCGGCTTTATCAGAGAAGATATAACAACGGGTGTATTTGGACGGGATGTGGATACAACATGCCGCATAGCCAGACTTAAGGTCAGCACCAATACATATAAAAAGATTGTTAAAATGCTTCGGGAATTCATGAAGCATAATATGGATTATAAATATAATTATCTTGGAATAGTCGGTATTATGTTTAATAAAGCCGTAGAGCGTGAATATAATTATTTTTGTTCGCAATTTGTTTATCATGTACTTGAAAAATCGGGAGCTGATACCTTTGATAAGAAACCGGGTTTAGTCAGACCTGAGGACTTTAGAAAATGGGATAAGCTTGAACTTGTATATGAAGGTAAACTTAAGGATTACAGACAATATCTTAAGGATTATGACATTACCGAGGATTCCGATGCAGAGTATTTTAATCAATGTTTGGGAAAAGAATTAGGAAGCGATGTTTCGGAAGAAAATTCTGTTGAAAAAAAGCCTGTTAAAGAAGATACGGCAATGGCATTATAGAATAAATATTTGTTTATACCGGATAAGATAAAAAGGAGCATATGCTCCTTTTTATCTTAATTTTTATTTATCTTGTGAAATAATGGTATGATTGGTTTTGATTATTCCGCGAGGAAGTGCGTCTTTGGAATTTTTCCATGGTTCATTTTTGTATCGATAGTCAAATTTATCTATAAACCAGCCTATATCGCCATTGACACGTTCCATATTTTCAAAATACACCTTATTAAGAGTATCGATGAAATCATTTAAAGTATCCTTTGATAGCTTTGTAGCCGCAGTATCGTATAAAAGGCCGTAGTGATATGTGCAAAAGCCCTTTGATTTTTTTACCTTGTCTTTAAATTCGGGCTCTTTTTTCCAAAGGTGGAAAATGGTATCTATATATCGCTCAAAAGTACCTTTAATTCTGTCGCAGATAAAACAGGTGCTTTCAAGATTTTTTATGTATTCACCGACAGATGAAAAGGTTTGCTTTCTAAATAAAGATCCCGAAGATACAGGCTTGTTCTCGCTCAATGTTTTTAATTCCCTTATGGTCTTATCTGTATGCGTTTTCATCATAAGTGCAAGACCGAGACGATTTTTTTCACCATAAAGAATTCTTATGTGGTGGCTGCAAAAACCGAGTTTGTCCGTCATGGCACGATTGTCATCCTCCATATAGCTTGGTCCCATTGTATAATCAATTGCATTTCTTTCAAGCTCCGCATACATGGCACAGACAGGACATTCGCAATCCTTGTCAAATGCATCGTTTACGGGTATTGTATAAAGCTGTTCTGCCATAGTTATTCCTTTCCTGTTTTGAGTTTTCAATTATTTAGATGATTAAAGTTGGTATATCTGAAAATAAGTATATACTAAAACGATGGCATTTGCTATAATTATTTTGTTGTAATTGACTTGTTTTGACAGATAAATCGGAGGGTATTATGACATTTCATGAGTTTGGAAAAGAAAATGAAAAAATATTGATTATGATACACGGTGCATGCATGTCGTGGAAAAATTTTAAAGAAAATATACGCATTTTAAGGAAGGATTTTCATGTGATTGCAGTGGCTGTTCCGGGTCATGATTTATATGAATTCGATGAATTTACATCCATGGAAAATGTTGCGAAAAGAATTGAAAACTGGCTTTTGGACAATAATATGACAAGTGTGGATATTTTATACGGTTTTTCCATGGGCGGTGGGATTGCGTTAAGATTACTGGCAAATGAAGCCGTAAATGTAAAAAATGTTATACTTGACGGAGGAATAACACCTAAAAAATACGGAAAAATGTATTCAAAGGTCAAGCTTTGGGGCAACTGCGTATTTAAAAGGTTTGAGAAGAAAAGCAGAAAGCTTATGAGTTTTATTTTTCCCAAGGATGAATATGATGAAAAACAGGTTGATATCATGCATGGAATTATAAGGTGTATGAGTAACAGAAGTATAAAAAGACTTTATGCATCCATGGATGATTTTAGTATGCCGATTCAATTTCCAAAGCTTGATACACGATTTGAATATTGGTATGGCTCGGGAGAGGAACAATTTAGAAAGTCTGATATCAGATATATAAAAAGACATATTGACAATGTGAAATTCAGGCAGATTCCGGGTATGGATCACGGTCAGTTTGTTATGGGATATCCTAAGGAGTTTGCAAGACAGATAAGAAAACTTATCGGATAGAGATAAGTTATGATAAGGGTTTAATATTTTATTTGGATAACAGGTGATGATTTATGTTAAAAATTATAGGCAAGCTTTTATCGTATATCGGTATGTTTTTTGCTATTTTGCTGGCCGGTACAACCAACCAGCCTGCGGTATATGATGGTTATGAAGAAACCGTTGAATCAGGCGGTTTTATTGAGGAAAAATATCTGAATAAAGGTAGTTATGAGGTTTCGTATTTTGAAGAGGATACTTCGGAATTTTTTGATAAATATGAAGTTTATTATCCGTCTGAATTGGAAACCGGTGATTTAAATTATCCCGTAATCGTTGTTGCTAACGGAACTGCAACGGCTGCATCAACGTATAAGCCTTTATTTGAACATTATGCATCCTGGGGATTTGTGGTTATAGGAAATGAAGATGAAGGTTCATGGAGTGGTGAATCAACCGAAAAATGTCTGGAATATCTTATTGAAAAAAATGGGGATACGGACAGCATTTTCTATGATAAGCTTGATTTTGAAAGATTGGGGATTACAGGACATTCGCAGGGAGGAGTAGCTGTTATAAATGCTATGACAAAACAGCCAAACGGTGACATGTATAAGGCGGCTGCATTACTTTCTCCGGCAAATGAAGAATTGTCGGATAAGCTTGGATGGAGCTATGATGCCGGTAAAATAAAAGTTCCGGTTTTTATCGGTGCGGGAACAAGCGGTGAATTTGAAACGGAGACAGTTATTCCGTTTGAGAAACTTGAATTGCTGTACTCTCATATAAATTCACCCAAGATGATGATGAGAAGGACAGGTATAGGTCACGGTAGAACATTATACTATATGAGCGGATATGTGACTGCATGGTTTAGATGGCAGCTTTGTGGCGATAATGAAGCGGAAAAAGCTTTTGTGGGAGATAGTCCTGAAATAATAAATAATAAATTATATCAGGATCAGAGGATAGATCTGTAATAAAATATATCATGATTAATCTGTCGGGAAAGATATACGGACGGGGATTAATGCATAAAACAAAAGGATAATGAATATGAATATATACAGTGAGGACAACAATTTAATCATAGAAGATGCAAAGGATTTTGACATAGCGGATATTCTCGAATGCGGTCAGTGTTTTCATTTTACAAGACTTGATGAGCATGATTATGAGCTTATGGCGTATGGAAAATATCTGCATATTAAACAAAAGTTTGATGAAATAAACGGTAAATCAAAAATTATTTTTTATAATACAACGCTTGAAGAATATAATCTGATTTGGTCGGACTTCTTTGATATGGAAACTGATTATGAGGCTGTAAAAAACAGGATCCTTAATTCTGATAAAAGGCTTAAGATGGCTGTAGATGCCAAATCGGGCATAAGAATATTAAAACAGGATTTTTTTGAAACATTGATATCATTTATTATTTCCCAAAATAAGCAGATACCGCATATTAAGCAGATTGTACATACTATTTCAAAAAGATACGGAAATAAAATAGAATTAATGGACGGAAGATTTGTCTATACATTTCCGACGGTTGAAAGGCTTTATGATGTAAGTGAGGATGAATTAAGAGATTGTAAGGTGGGATTTAGGGCACCGTACATAAAAAATGCCGTAGAGAAGGTTTATGATAAGGAAATTACAAGCGAGAAGTTAAAGAGAATGAGTTTTAATGAAGCAAGAGATGAACTTATGACAATAAAGGGTGTCGGTGAAAAGGTCGCCAATTGTGTTTTACTTTACGGACTTTCGTTTACAAATGCATTTCCTGTAGATGTATGGATGAAGCGTATTATGGAGTATATGTATTTTGGCAAGGATACAAAGAAAGATATTATTGAGAAGTTTGCATATGAAAGATTCGGAGAATATGCCGGTTATGCTCAGCAATATCTTTTTTATTACGGAAGAGAAAACGGACTGGGAAAGTAATTATCCCAATAAGCCTGATTAAGATTACTTTTTGCTGAAAGAGCTTAACTTAAACAGGCTTATATTTTTTTTTGTGAAAAAGCTGTTAATTTTACATTTAGGGGTTGATTTTTTGGAAAAAATGAGTACAATAAGAATTATGTTAGCACTCAAACTAAATGAGTGCTAAAAATTGGAGGCTTATATTTAAGCTGAACTTATAGAGATGTTAGGAGGAATTAATAATGAAATTATTACCATTAGGCGACAGAGTTGTATTAAAGCAGTCAGTTGCAGAAGAAACTACCAAGTCAGGTATCGTTCTTCCGTCACAGGCAAAGGAGAAACCACAGTATGCAGAGGTTGTTGAAGTTGGCCCGGGTGCAGTGGTAGACGGTGAAAAGATTCCTATGGAAGTAAAGGTAGGAGACAAGGTAATCTACTCAAGATACGCAGGAACTGAGGTTAAGCTTGACGAGGAAGAATATATAATTGTTAAGCAGGCTGATATACTTGCAGTTGTAGAATAATTGGATTTTTATGAGAAAGATGAGTAAACACTATAATTGTGATGACTTTATTTAAGAAAGTTAAAGAGATTATTATTTAGGAGGCAGTTAAAATGGCAAAGGAAATTAAGTACGGAGCAGAAGCAAGAAAGGCTCTTGAAACAGGCGTTAATAAATTAGCAGATACAGTAAGCGTAACACTTGGACCTAAAGGAAGAAATGTTGTACTTGCAAAGTCATTCGGTTCACCACTTATTACCAATGACGGTGTTACTATTGCAAAGGAGATAACCCTTGAAGATGCATTTGAAGATATGGGTGCTCAGATAGTTAAAGAAGTTGCTACCAAGACTAATGATGTAGCAGGTGATGGTACAACTACAGCAACTGTTCTTGCACAGGCTATGATCAATGAGGGTATGAAGAACCTTGCAGCAGGCGCTAACCCAA
>DFDU01000082.1 GCA_002369325.1 Lachnospiraceae bacterium UBA3820 | reverse complement strand
CCCCTCGCGGCTTTGAGCGAGTTCAAAAAATCCGTTTAGGATTTTCTCCTTATGAAAGCATCAGGCCTTTTTTTCATTTGCCTTTCTATCCAGATATGCCTGTAAAATAATGGCTGCTGCCATTTTATCTATGTATGCCTTTCTTCTGCTGTGTGCAACATCGGTTTCTTCAAGTATCCTGTCCGCTTCAACAGTTGTAAGTCTTTCATCTTCAAAAACTACAGTCAGTCCGGTTCTTCTTTCAAGATCTTTTGCAAAATCTCTTGTTGCCTCTGCTCTTTCACCTTCCGTATTGTTCATATTTTTAGGCAGTCCCAAAACTATGATTTCACAATTATATTCACTTATAATGCTCTCTATCTGAGCATAGGTCTGTCTAAGCTTATCTGCACGTTTTCTTTCTATGGTAACATATGGCTGTGCAATAATGCCCGCTTCGTCACTTATAGCAACACCAACCGTCTTAGTTCCATAATCCAATCCGATTATTCTCAAGTATATCTCCGTTCTCAAAAACAAAGCACACTTAATATGCTTTATTTAAGTCTTGTATCAATATAGTTTTCAAGAAGTACTTCGATTATTTCATCACGTTCAGCCTTCATAATAAGACTTCTTGCATTTTTATAGCTGGTTATATATGTCGGATCTCCGCTCATTACATATCCGACTATCTGACTTACAGGATTGTAACCCTTTTCGGATAAAGCATCATATACCTGTGCCAATATATCCGGTACCTCTATAGTGCTCTCCTTAATGATATCAATATCCTGTGTACTTTGCGAATTAATGTTGTTCATCTTATCACGTCCTTTATAATTATATCCTATCCGTTAGCAATACGCCCAATTAAAACTATTTTAACCTATTTAAATTAAAATATCAACTTATTTATTATTATTGACACTGTTTCTGATTTGAAATAAAATATCTGTATTGTATAATATGCAAAATAATACACGAAAGAAGGCATAAAAATGAAAAAACCCGTAACAAGAAAGCTAAGCAATGCCGAAAAAGGAAAGATAACCTTTTGTCTTTTCTTTATATCCTTGACCTTAACCCAGCTTGTATTGTACATTTCAGCAATTGTGTCAAAAGGCTATTCCATGCATTCCATTATAAATAATTATTATACAGACTCATATATGGACTTTTTTAATCCGTTAAAAATATCTCTTTTGAACAAGCCTTATAATACATCCAATACAGGTGAATTTTCATTCTATTCACCATTATATATCTTACTCTTCAGATTTGCATCATACTTTGCCAAATCAGAGGTTTATGATTATGATAAGTCTTATCTTACACATTTTTCGGAAACAACACTTATATATGTATTTTTTGCAGCAATCACAACAGCTGCCTTATCAATAGTTATATATAATATTAAAAAGGGAAATACCGTTACAAAAATTTGGTTTTTATTCCTCTGTCTTTTCTCAGCACCGGTTATTTATAATTATGAACGTGGAAATATTATAATTCTGGCTTTGTTGTTCTTATTATATTTCATTTACAATTATGACAGCGAGTCAAAAGCCAAAAGGCATGCAAGCCTCGTATTCCTGGCACTTGCCGTTGCCATAAAGCCTTATGCACTTATATTTATAGTTCTTCTTTTAAGACAAAAGCGATTTAAGGATTCTTTACTTGAAGTATTATACAGCGCGTTATTATATATAATTCCTGCTTTATTTACCGGCGGTTTTTCGGTAATAGGAAAAATATTTGAGAAAATACCTGATTATATAAACCAGATTCAGGAAAATGGCGTCGCATACAGAACAGATATATTCAGCGGACTCGATATTCTTTCATTGTCTCTTGGATATACTCCGCTTTCAAATGACAGCCCCGTAAAATATATTATCTGGGCTGTATTGGTTATATCACTAATTGTTTGCGGTTTTATCAGCAAATCCAAATGGAAACGCATACTTGCACTTACACTGGTAGTTATCGCCGGTCCTTTTGCCGAACTTGAAACATCACTTATACTTTTATTTATACCTATCATCCTTTGTCTTGACAGCGATGAAGAAAGAAAGGCCATGGATATGGTTCATGTATTTCTCTTCGTTCTGGTTATGGCACCTTTGGCAATTAAAGATTGTATAATCAATTTCGAAGGCTACAATGGTCAGGAATTATACCTTCATTCCTACCTTGTATCAGTGGCAATTATGCTTTTCATATTTATGCTGTTTATAGAAACTGTCACAATGCCCCTTGCAGGTATCGAATTAAACGATCCGAAACCCGGAAAACAAAAATAAAATCAATGATAAAAAACATAAATATAAAGCCCGGATTTAACAATCCGGGCTTATCTTTTGTTTAGTTTTACTTATCTTCTGTTGCTGCGGTTTCATCAACTTCTTCGGCTACTCCCTCTGAAATCTCATCTACCTCAACATCATCCTGATATCTTTCTTCATCATATTCCGAAAATGCCTGTTCTCTGTTACCTGTATCAAGCTTAACGGAACGATATCTCTTCATACCTGTACCGGCAGGAATGAGTTTACCTATAAGAACATTTTCCTTAAGACCGATAAGTGGATCAACCTTACCCTTAATAGCTGCATCCGTAAGTACCTTGGTAGTCTCCTGGAATGAAGCAGCCGAAAGGAATGAATTGGTTGCAAGCGATGCCTTGGTTATACCGAGCATTACCTGAGTACCTATTGCAGGTCTCTTACCCTCTTCTTCAAGCATCTCATTTATCTCTGCATAATCGAGGACATCTACAAGCGTTCCCGGAAGATATTCCGTATCTCCGCTCTCCTCGATTCTTACCTTCTTAAGCATCTGTCTTACTATAACTTCAATGTGCTTATCATTGATA
>DFDU01000029.1:3672-21057 GCA_002369325.1 Lachnospiraceae bacterium UBA3820 | reverse complement strand
TGCTTCTTCGGCTTCAGCTTCTTCTATGAATTCTTCCTCTGCTTCTTCGGCTTCAGCTTCTTCAGTAAATTCTTCCTCTGCTTCTTCGGCTTCAGCTTCTTCAGTAAATTCTTCCTCTGCTTCTTCGGCTTCAGCTTCTTCTGCAAATTCTTCCTTTGCTTCTTCGGCTTCACGATTCTCGATTTCAGACTCTTCTACTGGTTCATCATCGTCCTCATCAATCTCACCGACCAAAACCTCTTCCGATTCATAAAGCTCAGATTCATCATCCGACTCTTCTTCATTCAATTCGGAGTCATCATTTTCAACATCTTCAATTTCCATCTCACCGAATCCGTCGGAACGTGTATCAGAGAAATCATCTGTTTCCAACTCTTCCTCATCATCATCAAAATCAATCTCGACTTCTTCAAATAAAATCCCGTGATTATCGTTTTGGTGTTTTTCTTCCGAGCTATCAGCTGTATCACTCACATCGAATTCTCTTTCGGACAAGTCATTTTCCTTTTTTATAAGATCATCAATCGTATCCGATTCGGCAGCAAAATCATCAAATTCTTCATCGGAAAAATCATCAAATTCTTCATCGGAAAAATCATCATCAATTAAGCGGTTTTCGCTTCCCTGCATAACAAGTTTTTTTACTCCTATATCTTTATTATTTACATCATCAATCTGATGTTCTTTATTAACTTCAACAATGGCAGACTCTTCAGTCTCCTCCGAAACGTTAACATTTTCCGGACTGTCATCAGTCGAATCCTTCGAAGGCTTCGCTTCTTCGTAAACGATTTCATCCTGTTTCTCTTCAGAATCCGGATTATTATCTTTTGATACGTCCTCTTGTGCAGTCTCTTCCGTTTCTTTAACGTCTTCGTTTTCTTTATTTTCTTCAGTCTCTTTTTCAGGTGTCGTTTCCATACTCTCTTCAGATTTTGCGGCATCATCAATCAAAGAATCATCTGTATCATCAGACTTCTTCTTTGAAAATACCTTCTTAAAGAACGATTTAAGCCTAGGTTTTTCCGCACTTCCATCATTTTCATCTCTGGAATCATCAGAGACATTATTTTCATCTGAAAGAATATTTTCATTTGAAAGATTATTTTCATCTGAAAGATTATTATTTGAAACTTTTTCTTCCGAATCCGTCTCTTCAGCATCTGCATTGTTACGTTTCTTCCTGAAAAAGCCCTTAGACTGTTTTTCCTCTTCGTCTACAACTTCAATTATTTCGGCAGCATTCGGATCAATTCTTTCCTCATCGACATTAAGTTGTTTAGCTTCCTCTCGCCTTATTTCTTTTTGAGTAATATCATCATCTACCAAAACTTCCTTATTGAAGTTATAGAATTTACTTTCCGCAATTAACCTGTCATCATTAACGGAATCCATGATTTTACAATTATCACTGTTTTTAAATGTAGCATTATACTCTTCAACCAAAGATTTCAAAAGACCCTCATCATCTTCATCGCCAAGGATTTTAAGCAGGAGATATGCTTCAAAGCTCCAATCATAATCCATATTATCAACATAATAAGGAATAATATAATCTCTGATTTGTTCGACCGGCTTATTATTGTATTTTTCGAAAAGATACTTGGTCTGCTTTGTATCAAGGCTGTCTTTTTCGGCATCATACATATAAATATTGTAGTATTTTTCTGCCAATTCCTTATACCCCATCTTGGTATAAAGATCAATCAAATCAAATATAATTCTTTTTGCTTCAGGAGCAATTTTATGCGCCATAACCAAGCTTTTTCTTGCATCAATATATCTTTTTGATTTGATAAATATCTCCCCACACAGCCTCAGAAATTGAGGATTAAGTGATTTTGACAAATCCTGACTGTCAATAATATCCAACGCAAGGCTGTATTCTCTTTGATTAGCTAACTCTTTAATTTTGTTTACACTAGCCATGCTAAGCCCGGAACCCATAGTGCCACCTCTAAAATAAAATATATTTAATGTCCTTCAAAGACCTTTTCTACCTTTTCAATTACTGTATCCTTCATATTTCCTCTGGTCTTCTCATACTGTAATCCCGATTCCATAATTTCAAGGAGTTCCATCCTGTATTCGTTGTCAATCTCTTTTATGTATTCCATAAGAACATCTTTAATCTCAATTACATATTCTTTAGTCTGCATCTTTGCAATCATTTCATCAGGATTAAATTTAGCATTACTCTTTAAATCTTCCTGTTTACGAGCACAAATAACGCACTCATCTGCACCTGCTTCATTTACATAACCGCAGTTACATGTCCAAACCATACCGTCAGTCTTATATTTCTCAACGGCATCAATACCCCTCTTTTCCTTGAGAGCAACAAGCCTGTGCATAGGCATTGTAACATTTATAGGTAAATCATTACATGCAAATACGCCTCTGCTGGTTACATATTTTGAAATGGTAACCTTTGAATCCTTTATCAAAAGTATGTCCTTGGCAGGAAGCTTGCAATCAATTTCATTTGATTCTATTTGAGTAATATTTCCTTTTTCAAATACAAAATCCATATCCTTTAACAGGAGTTTTTCTTCATAAAGATTTGTCAGCTCTACATCTGCCCTTATGGCCTTGATATCATCCATATTGTAATTATAAAACCATGTTGCAATCTTGACTGATTTATTCGTACCGCTGAGTATAACCTTAACCGGTCTCGGTACAAGCCTGTTATAATAGTTTGTTACATAAAGATCTTTCGTAATAATCTGTTCTGTCGACTCCTTCTTGACAAGCTTAACGGCTGTACCCGAAGCAATCGTTCCAACAGAATAGTTTGCGAACTGTGTATAATTAAGTTGAAGTCCTACTATGGCATCTGCGCCCTTTTTTTCAGCAACCTTTTTTAGTTTTTCAAGAGCAATTCCGTTAACCTGCTCTAAATTTGCTGTAAGTTTCTCACTCTCAGAATCCGAAGTCTCGGTAACGCCTGCCACGAAGCCTTTCAAGAAATTAGAACCTAATACGGTTTCTCCGCTGACAAATCCAAGATATTCAACGATTTCATACCCCTCAATAACCGAACCTGTAGAAACTAAAATATTACCCATTTGTAAACCTCCTAAAATGATTTAAAAAATCCTCATGAAATTATAACACATATTACGAAAATATAAAAGCATTTTCGTTTATTTTATACAATTAAATTTACACAACATTTTTATTCTCGTATTTGTAAAAATAATACTCTATGCTGAAATATGTATATTCTTCACTTTCCTCAATAAGTTCCCAATTTTCAAGCTTTTCCAGGTTTGGAAAATATGTATCCGCCTCATAGCTGTAATCAATTTTTGTTACATATGCATACTTGCAATACGGAAGAAGTAATTCATATATACTTCCGCCTCCTATGACAAATACTTCCTTATCCTCATATTCTTTTAACTTTTCAAACAGTTCTTCCTTTGAGTTAACAACTGTCGCACCCTCAACCTTATAATCCTTATTTCTTGAAAATATTATATTTTCCCGTCCTTTTAACGGCAATCCGTTCGGGAAACCCGCAAGGGTTTTTCTTCCCAACACAACAACGTTATCCATCGTTACCTTTCTGAAAAATTTATGATCCTCTGGTATGGTTACAAGTAACTCTCCCTTATTTCCGATTGCCCAGTTATTATCTACTGCTACTATAAGATTCATAAAACAACTCCTTTTACTAAAACCTTTTTATTAATTGTCTATACCGCAATAGGTATGTTTTCTATCTGCGGTCCGGTTTTATAATCCTCAATGGTTATATCATCTGTTGTAAAATCATAAAAATCGCTAATATCCGGATTAAGAGTGAATTTCGGTGCCGGATATGTCGGTCGCTTAATCAATTCCTTGACAATATCTATATGTCTGTCATATATATGTGCATCAGCAATTACATGCACAAGTTCTCCCGGCTTAAATCCTGTTACCTGTGCCATCATATAAACCAAAACCGCATATTGAACTACGTTCCAATTATTTGCAGCAAGCACATCCTGTGAACGCTGGTTTAGTATTGCATTCAGTTTATCACCGGTAACATTAAAAGTCACACTGTATGCGCAAGGATAAAGATTCATCTCATGCAAATCCTGATGAACATATATATTAGTCATGATTCTCCTGCTGTATGGATTATTTTTCAAATCATATATAACTCTGTCAACCTGATCCATCATTCCTTCTTTATATTGGTGCTTTACACCCATCTGATATCCGTATGCCTTTCCGATTGACCCGTTCTCATCTGCCCATTCATCCCAGATATGACTTTTCAGGTCATGAACGTTGTTTGACTTTTTTTGCCATATCCAAAGCATCTCATCAACAGCAGATTTAATGTACGTTTTTCTTAAAGTAATTGCCGGAAACTCCTTTGAAAGATCATATCTGTTAACAACACCGAATCTTTTTATTGTATATGCAAAGGTTCCGTCTTCCCACTTGGGTCTTACTTTTTCTCCTTCGGTACTGTAACCCTCTTCAATTATTTCTGTACACATTTTAATAAACAAATCATCTGCTTTACTCATACCAATACTCCTTTTTAAACTATTAGTTTAATAAATTTATTCTTGAAAACCATAAAATATATGCTACATTTATAAAATACGGAGGTGATTATATGATATCCCGTCAGGATTTAGGTTTACAACTCAAAGCAATTCGCGAAACTCAAAATATAACCCAATTGGAAATATCAAGTATGCTTGGAATTTCAAGGCAGGCATACAGCAATTACGAACAAGGGGTTCGTAGTCCGGATGCAAATACTCTGGCCAGGCTGTCCGACATCCTTGGAATAAATCTGTTTAATTATTATATCAACGACTCCGACAAATCAAATGAATGTAATGATTCTATTCCCAACGTTCCAAAAATCAACCTGATGCCCGAAAAACTTGCTGCTTTTTTAAAACATAAAAGAGAAGAATACTCTCTAAGTCAAAACGATGTTGCCGACATAATAGGCTTGTCACGTGCAACCTATTCGAGATACGAACTCGGAATACGCATGCCGACACTTGAAAGCCTTTTAAATCTTTCAACGTTCTATCGTATCAATCCCATGGAACTAATTTGCACCTTAATACCGGCAAAAGAACTATCCTCGGCACCTGAATTTAAGAATTTCAAATTCTACTCAAACGATGATTTATCACTATACGATCAAGAGCTTCTGCAAAATTACAAAAAGCTTAACAATAATCAAAAAGAAGCAATAAACAATTTGATAAATACCTTTTTATAATTCACAACATCACCGTTATATTTTACTATATATAAGGATTTATCTCAAGTTTAAAAATATTATTGTTTTTTTCTTCTTAAACTCTCTTCTTTACTGAATTTACAGCCACAATAATTCTGCCTGTACAAATTATATTCCTTTGACAATTCTATTGAACGAGAATAGCCATTATTCTTTTTAAAATTACTGTAAAGATAATCAACTTCGAATTCATCAGAAAGTCTTAATCCGATTTCATTCAACCAATCGGCATTTTTATGAGGGCTTATGGAAAGGGTTGTCGTAAACAAATCAAAGCCATGTTCTTTAGCATATTTTGCAGCTTTTCTCATACGAAGCCCATAGCATTTATAGCACCTTTTTCCTCTTTCCGGTTCTTTTTCCATGCCCTTTGATATTTCCAAAAAAAGCTCCGGTTCATACTCCCCTTCGACAAGCTTTACTCCCTCGGCAAAAGGTGCTTCGCCAATAAATCTTCCGAGTTCATTTACTCGTTTAATATACTCTTCACTTTCAGTTATATTGGGATTATAAAAGAACACCGTTATATCATATTTTTCATGCAAATATTCAAGAACATACGAACTGCAAGGAGCACAACAGGCATGCAGTAAGAGACTCTCTTTTTTCATCAGTATCACCCCAAAAAAATTTATTTATATTTTCATTTTTGAATTGACTTTATTTATGATTTACCATATACTGTTCTTAGAACAGAATGTATGATAATGCTCAATAATAATTATATTCATTTGTATCTTTATTATCAAGCATTAAAAACTACAGTTTTCAGGGAGGTAATTAACATGACAGTTGATCAAGCTGTAAAGAAATTCAAATTAGAGCCACTTAACGTGTACACTGCTAAAGCCAAGGCCAAGGAGTTAAATGTTGACGAGGTTTTATATATGAACGTGCAAAAAAACAAATATGCTTATGTTGTTAAAGATGGTCCTCGCGGTTATATGTTGTATCAGGATGAAAAAAGCTTATACACAAAAATGTACAAGGGGTTAAAAATGACTCCATTGGAACCGTAAATACATAGATTTATCTAAACCGGACCTGTCATTTCAGGTCCGGTTTGTCATTTAAATAAAAACTTTTTAATTGTATTCGACACGAATACACAAAGCAAACTCAAAAGAGCCCAAATCATTGTATATGTCAGACAAATCTGTCCGTATACATTATATTTCATGGATGAGTAATCCCAAACTCCCATATTTAATTTCATATTAACAATTATACCGGTAAAAAGCTCTAAGGTTGTTATCACCAGAGCACCAAAAAACATTATCAATGCTACTGCTTTCAGTATATCGGATTCCGTTTCCAATATATATTTTCCTATTGTTCCCACAATAACAAAGCAGAAACCGCCACAAACAATCATTGAATAATGCGAATAATTTCTAAAAGCTATTTCAAGATAAAAATAAAGTAAACCGCCTGTCATCCAAAGGACGGTATTTTCTATCAGTTTATTAATTATCAATTTAGATTTCCCGATTTTTTTTATTAATCCATCCATTTATATTTTCTCCCTAATAAATAACATTATTATTTTGGTGTCTTTGCATATCTTTTATGCAAATTACAGCCTGATTTTTCCGGTATATTTATATTTTATTTTAGGAGGTTTTATAATGAGAAAAAAACTAATAACATTGATACTGTTATTCTCGGTATTGATAATAAATTTTTCAGGTAACACGATAATGGCTACGGAAACTGATGCGACACTCATAACTTCAGAATCTGATTACGAAGAGACTTCTGATTACGAGAGTCCTCTCTGTGATATTAATTCACCGACTATACACGCAAAGGAAATAAAAAGTCTGATTATTCAAGACATATTATCCGGACCGAATACAGCATATTGGAATGGTTCAAATACCTTTCTTTCCGCTTCAGACATATATGGTCAAAATGTAACGGCATACTGCATGCAACCCAAAAAAGCTTCGCCAAATCCGGATGTTAAACTTGTAGAAGGATATTCAGTTTTGTCACCGGACGGTCTGCAGGCAGCCGCCTGCGCAATCGCAGCATTTGGATATGGCGGAGAAGACTCGGATCCGAATATTGAAATCTTTGGCAAAAATCGCAACAGCCTGGCAGGCGGTTCATATGCAAGCTATGTTATTGATGGTCAATTAAAAAGAGGACTTATGATAAACGGCGCAATATACGAATTGACTCCCGAAGAAGCACAGGCCGTAACAGGTGCTGCTATCCACTTCTTTTCGGCTCTTGCAGGTCAGGGTGACAATGTAGACGCTCCAACCGGAAGCAAAATTAATATCTATCATAATGATTATATTAAAAAATCTTTTGACGAGCTTACATTTCTTGGTTTACATTTTATGAACCAATACAAAACCATGGCCGGAGTTGCTTTAAGTGTCGAAAACGGCGCCGAATGGGAAAAAGCACTTGATGATCATTATGCTGTCTTTTCCTGGCAAATCAAAAACAATGATGGTAATTTTATTGATTTTAATCCTCAAACGGATAACATTATCTCTGATAAAAAATATCTTATAAACGTTAACGGAACCAATTATGTTACATTTAGATTAAGCTTTTCGGCCGCCAAATGTTCATTAAAGCTGATAGAACATGATTTTGTTTCTTCAATGAGCGGCTCTGCCGTTGCTCTGCCAAACGAACACAGTATTTATGTAAATCCTTCCGAACAAAGATGCTATGATTATTTTTACGTTTCAGCAAATCAGCCATGTACTGTAGAATACGGACCTTTATACAACGGCACATATGACCAGGCAGGTCCCGGTTCATCCTTATCGCTTCCAACATTTAATCAGGACGTTATTATTACTGTTCCGGAAGAAAGTATATGTAACGGGTTAAGTCTTAGTGCAGACACGCTGACAGGCTTTTCGGCAACACCGATTTACGGTGATGGTGACCATGACGGAGAAAATAATTATTCCTCCAGATTATTCAGCGATGCAAATCCCGAAAAAGATTATCAGGATATTCTCATTTTCTCTCCGGGAAATACATTCTCATATCACACGGATGCCAATATATCCCTATCCGTTAAAAATTACGGTTATCTTGAATTATTTAAAACATCATCCATGGATAAAATAACAAATAATAATTCAAATTATTCACTCAACAACGCTAGTTACGGTCTTTATAGAAGCAAAAGCGATGCTTCATCGGATATAAACCGTATTACTGTTCTAACCACAAACAGCAACGGGTATGCAAAATCGGAAAAGTTGGAGTCAGGCATTTATTATCTTAAGGAAATCAGTGCACCAAAGGGATACAAGCTGGATGAAAAAATATATACAGCCGAAATAAAAAACAGCGGCATAACAACTGCCATTTCAGAGAATCAAATAAGTTTAAATGATGTTCCCGAAACAAAACCGGTGGAATTTATTAAGCTGGGAGAAATAAAGGAAGATACATATATACCTCTTGAAAACGCCGGTTTTATGGCGTGTCCTGTTTCAGAGCTTGAAAAAAACCAGGACGGAACATACATATGGAACCCGGACAAAGCTGTCTCGCTTACGGAAAATGGTGATAAAGAGATATTTACGGATGAAAAAGGATATGCAAAAACCATATCTCTGGCATATGGTACCTATTTGTTTAAGGAAACCACCGTTCCGATAAATTTCCTGCCTTTAAATGACATAACGGTTAACATATCCTCATCAAGTCCCGATACCATAAAACTAGGAACACTTTATGACAAGGGCTTCAATATATATCTTCATTTGAACAAAATATGCGGTTACTCAAAAGAGAATATCATTAACAATTCCGCCAGTTTTTCCGTTTGGTCATATAATGATAACTCATATGTTGATTTCAACGGGACAACCGTCTTATCCACAGATGATAACGGCGAATTAATATCTCCCTCTCCTCTTTATCCCGGAAAATACCGTTTAGATGAAATCAAGGCACCCAAAGGATATATGATAAACCCCAAAAACGGAATTGATTTTATAGTTGATGAAAAGAATATATATGAGCTGTTACCGGACGAAAAATCATGCGGAATATTAAACCTGGATATAGAGAACAATCCTGTTATGGGAGAAATCAATATCTGTAAACAGGGAGAAGTACTAATCTTTTCTTCCGACAAATCCTCATTTGTTCAAAATTTTGAACCATTACCCAATGCAGTTTTCGGAATATATGCATATGAAAATATATACAGCATCGACGGACATAATTCGCTTATATACAAAAAGGACGAAAAGGTAGCCGAAATAGAGACCGATACCGAAGGCCTTGCATCGACACAAAAGCTTCCCTACGGAAAATATGTTATAAAAGAAATAAAAACGCCTGAAAATTATATTCCTTCCGAAGATAAGATAATCACAATTGATTCTGAAAGCAGGGATAATAAAATAATCAACTATCTTTCCAAGGCCAGAATTTCCTTAATAAAAAAATCCGAAGATGAAAACATAGCTCTACCCGGTGCTTCTTATGCATTATATGAATATAACAATGATTATTCAACAGCTGACGAATACAGAAACACAACTTATATTGAGGAACAAACAACAGACTCAAACGGAACAATTAACTTCAATACCCTTCTCCCGCCCGGAATCTATGTTGTTATTGAAACAAAGGCCCCGGATGGATATTATATATCCGATGATATAGAGCTTGTAGAAACTTCAATGTCAAAGGAAAACGAAAAAGTACTTTCCGAAAGAGATTTCGAAAATGTCAGCATTGTATCCTCTGCTTATTCAATTTCAAGTGACAGTGATGATCATTTCGGCGGATCAAAACACTACACTCTTTCGGTTACGGATAAAAAGATTCCAAAAACTCCCGATACACCAAAAACAGGAGACAATATTTGTAATGTTTTATCACTTTTGATTTTATCAGGTTTCATGCTTAGTATAATAATTTATAAAAGCCGAAAAAAGAGGAACATGTAAAAACAGTAATTAACCAAAAACCCTGCTAAGTGTTTTCTTAGCAGGGTAATTTTTATACTATAATTCAACTTTGTTTTTATAAACCAATTTCAGATAATCCTTATTTTTGTCACTCAACTCAAGTATAACAGCCAAATCCTTACCGTTATTGTTTAAGATAAATGCAAAGCAGTCATCTGCTTTTGATTCGACCCCCGAAGAAAAATCCTTCACGGTCAAATCTGCATTTACGGAAAGCTCATTTTGAAACTTGTCCGAATTAAACGGAAGTATTCTTTTTATATCTCCGTCATGTATTTCACATACATTTTTTCTGGTTGATTTTGCAATTATCTTTGCGATTTCAAAATCACCGTTGGTAAATATATACTCATATTCAAATGACATATTAAGCTTTGCAAAATAAATACCTATTCCTCCGAGTATTACGCATATAGCACCTGTGCTGAAGCTTATAAATAACGCTGCCACAACTCCGAATGCAGTAAGAATAACAGTTGCCGCAAAAAGAAGGAATTGCTTGGCGCCCGGCTTGGCATTTATTATCTGCTCGGTATAATTATCCATTTTTTCAAACCGTCCTTAGTTATTCTTAAAGGATTCATCAATTGCCTTTGCGGCCTTCTTTCCTGCACCCATTGCAAGTATAACGGTTGCCGCTCCCGTAACAGCATCACCGCCGGCATATACATGCTCTCTTGTACTCTCGTTAGTTTCCTCATTTACAATGATTCCACCCCACTTCTGGGTTTCAAGACCTTCCGTAGTCTGTCTGATAAGCGGATTAGGTGACTGTCCGATAGCTATAACAACTGTCTCGACATCTATTATATAATTTGAACCTTCAATCGGTTCAGGTCTTCTTCTTCCTGATGCATCAGGCTCACCAAGCTGCTGCTTGATTACCTCAATACCCTTAACCCAGCCGTCTTCTCCGTGAATCTTGCATGGATTATTAAGAAGCTTAAAGATTATTCCCTCTTCCTTAGCATGCTCAACCTCTTCTGCTCTTGCAGGAATTTCTTCTTCACTTCTTCTGTAAATTATATAGACTTCTTCTGCACCAAGTCTCTTTGCGGTTCTGGCTGCATCCATTGCAACGTTTCCGGCACCGACAACGGCAACCTTTTTACCAACCTTAACAGGAGTAGGAACCTCGCCCTTTTTATAACCCTTCATAAGATTAACTCTTGTAAGGAACTCATTTGCAGAATAAACTCCGAGGAGGTTTTCTCCCGGTATTCTTAAGAAATTCGGAAGTCCGGCACCTGTTCCGAGGAAAACTGCCTGATATCCCTTTTCAAATAAATCATCTACTGTTATCGAACGTCCAACAACAACATTGGTTTCCAAATCAACACCGAGGTCGGTTACATTTTCAAGCTCTTTTGCAACAAGTGACTTAGGAAGTCTAAACTCCGGAATACCATAGCTTAAAACGCCGCCTGCTTTATGTAATGCTTCAAAGATAGTAACATCATAGCCCTTCTTTGCAAGCTCGCCCGCACATGTTATACCTGCAGGACCGGAGCCTACAACAGCTACCTTGATGCCGTTCTTTTCGATATCAGGGTTTTTCTTTAAACCGTTAGCCATATGATAATCCGCAACAAATCTCTCAAGACGTCCGATAGATACGGCTTCACCCTTTATACCTCTTACGCACTTTCCTTCACACTGGTTTTCCTGTGGACATACACGTCCGCAAATTGCGGGAAGCGCATTTTCACTGGTAATAACTTCATAAGCCTTTTCAAATTCTCCTGCAGCAACATGCTCGATAAAATCAGGAATAGGAACATTTACAGGACATCCCGTAACACATGGCTTATGCTTACAGTTAAGACATCTTGTTGCTTCCTCAATTGCCATCTCGGCAGTATATCCGGTAGCAACCTCTTCAAAATTTTTATTTCTTACATCAGGCTCCTGCTGAGGCATCGGAACCTTTGTTAAACTCATATTCGGCATCGTATTACTCTCCCATCTTCATCATACATTCGTGTTCTTCTTCTTTAAAGAAAGTCTGTCTCTTCATACATTCGTCAAAGTCAACCAAAAATCCGTCAAAATCAGGTCCATCAACACAAGCGAACTTGGTTTCTCCGCCTACGGTAACACGACAACCGCCGCACATACCCGTTCCGTCAATCATAATCGGATTAAGAGAAACTGCTGTCGGAAGATTCATTTCCTTTGTTGCAAGCACAACGAACTTCATCATAATGAGTGGTCCGATTGCTATGGCATGATCATACTTTTCGCCGTTTGCAACAAGCTCTTTTAATTTATCAACACCGAAGCCTTTTTCTCCGAGTGAACCATCATCGGTCATAATATATACATTCTCGCAGAATTCTTTGAATTTCTCCGCAAGAATAACAAACTCAGCCGAACGACCACCTATAATAACATCGCAACGCACGCCCTGCTCGGAAAGCTTCTTAAGCTGCGGATATAAAGGTGCAGCACCGACACCGCCGGCTATTCCCACTACTCTGTCCCATTTTTCAAACGGAGCCGGTTTTCCAAGCGGTCCGACAAAATCGTCGAATCCATCTCCTACCTCAAGCTTACCCATCTGCTTTGTTGAATAGCCTACTGTCTGGAACACTATAGTAACAGTATTCTTCTCTCTGTCAAAATCTGCTATTGTAAGCGGAATTCTTTCTCCGTCCTCACCTAATCTTACAATAACAAACTGCCCTGCCTCGCAACGTGCGGAAACATAAGGGGCTTCAACATCCATCAGGATAACTGCCTGATTTAAAACCTCTTTTTTTACAATCTTATACACCGGGGTATCCTCCATTCAAAAATAATCCTTTTTATATTACGATGCCTGTATTCATTCATAAACAGGCTCACCATCGCTCATTATAACACACAAAGTCAAAAATACAAACATAAAAATAAAAAAGCTGTCGAATTTATTGTGCCACAAGTCTGTTATATTTAAGAACCAATATTCTTCTGACACTTTCATTTATTCTTTCTTCCGATATTTCACCTGTTTGCACGGCAGATTCAAGTGCTTCCACTGCAGCCTCAAAATCCTCCGGCATCAAAATAATATCTACACCGGCCTTAACCGCAAGCTTTGCTGCTTCGCCGCTTGAATAATAATTTACTATGGCACCCATAGCCATTGAGTCGGTTATTACCACCCCGTTATATCCGAGCTTATCCCTTAACTCTCCGGTTACTACCTTATAGCTTAATGAAGCCGGAAGGCTGTCTTCCCCGGAACTTATATCTGCATCCGACAGATAAAGATGTCCAATCATAATCATACCGGTATCCGCCTCAATTCCCGCCTTAAAAGGGAGATAATCCTCATTCATCAAATCCGAAAGAGGCTTATGAATATATGCTGCACTTCTATGACTGTCTTCATTTGTATCTCCATGACCCGGAAAATGCTTTATACAGCTTACTACTCCACCCGCGTTAAATCCACGTGTAGCTGAGGCAACAAGCCTTGCGGCCTCTTCATAATCCGTACTGTAAGCCCTTGTTCCGATAACGGTATTGGCACTGTTTGACCAGGTATCCGCAACAGGTGCAAAATCAAGATTAAAACCAAGATTTGATATGTCCGAAGCTATTGTATATGCATTATTATATGCCGTTTCTTCACCCTGTTCGCGATAACTGTACATGGAATTAAAGCTTGTGGTTCCAAGATTGTCCGCACATCTTGCCACATCTCCGCCTTCTTCATCAACCGATGTAAAGAAAGGTATTCCGTTTGCCTCCATACCGTATTGTTTTACATTTGTCAGCATGGTTTTTGTCTGCTCCGTATTTGAAAGATTCTGAGCAAAATATATATATCCGGCAACAGGATAATCCATAATTGCCTGTTTTGATTTTTCTCCGGCCTCCGTTACAACCGCATAACCTGTTGCGGCCTCAGGTGTAATAATAAACATTTGACAAACCTTTTCATGCAGACTCATTTTGGCAAGCATCTCATCTGCATAGCTTTGTGCAGGATCTGTATTTTCCGTGTTTGGCACTTCGGAAGTTATATCCGTGTTATCAAAAGCCGTTTGACTTGTATCATATTCGGTTAAGCCGTTATCCTCAACCGTTTCAAATGCAGTATCATTTCCCGTATTTTTTTTCTTGTCCTTTTTGTCAGGCTTAATGAATATCACAAAAGCCAATGCTATGGCAATTATTGCAATGACGTCAAATATAATTACTCCGGTTAAAAATCTTATAGTCTTTTTTTTATTTTTTCTCCCCGACATTTATGTCCTCCAAGTAAATTAATTGAATTTGTCCAGAAAAATAATTACTCCTTTAGTCCTCATATTCGCATATGTAACCGGTCTTTCCCTTAAAATATTCAAGTCCCGTTTCTCCTACAGGATCATTTCTTTGATCGTTCCATGACCACTCATCATTGACCTGCCAAAGCATAAGATACATTTCATCCGCTCCGTCTTCATCGGTTCTTGAAGGCTCACCCGGGTACCAAGGCTGGAATTCAAACGGCTCACCCGTAATCCAATGACCGTATGCCACATCATTTCTTATGGATGTATATCCACCCATCCAAACAAATCTGAGTCCGGCACCTTCAGCAAGGGCAATTGCCTGATCCATTTCCTCCTGAGAAGTAATGGTAATAAGATGTCCGCCTTTCTTAAGACATGCTTCATTTGCCTCACTCCAGGAAATGTCCTCAACTATAAGCTCATATCTGGATTCGTGTTTTTCCTTTTCAAGAGTCTGAACAGCGGTAAATATAGTATCAATTACAGAGCCATATGTATTGTCGGCAACAACACATGAGATATTTCTCTCTGCATAGGCATCCGCCGATGCATCCGATACATATTCAAGACAATACATGTTTTTCTCTCTTTGATAAATCGAATCAAGTATAGTTGACATATCCGATACAGAATCTATATCCCAGTACATTCCTCCGGTGCGGCCTGTAATATCAGAGTACATCGAATAATCCCCGCTATATGTTCCTATTATGAAAATCGGAACCGATAATGAATTCGCAAGACTAATAACTTCCTCTGCCGTATGAACACTGCAATTATCCTCACCGTCGGTAAATGCAATAACACATCTTGCACCCTCCTTACATCCGGCATTTCTTACAGCTTCGTAAAGCGCATCATAAAGCGCTGTTTCACCATAGGTTGTCATATTATTTATACCATTATTCAAAAGACTTGTATCCTGAGTATAGGTACACATATACATAACATAAGAATCAAAAGCGATAAGCTCAACCATATCACCCGATGCATAATCAAGAGCATTTATAAACTGACTCATTATATTTTGCATGGTAGGAAGATCCGATTCCATACTTCCGGACTTATCGGCAACAAGCTCAATACTTATGCCTTCTCTTCCTTCAAGCTTTTCAAAAGATTTTATCTCACGCTCTATCTCACTTCCGTTTGCGATTGTTTCTTTAATGGCTACATTAGGTGAAGAAAGCATAACAGAATTTCCTTCAGAATCCTCAATTGTAAAATATGTCTTAACATTCGGATAATCCGAAACATCGGATGAAACGAATTTAATTGTAACAGGCTTCAAATTTGCTATCGCGTTTTTTAAACCATCATAAGACGTATCAGGCTGCGCCTCAGTTGTTGCCGCGGTTGTCTTGTTATCATCCTCGGTCGCCACTGCCGTTTTCGTATTTGTGTTATCATTATTTGCCGTATTTTCATCCTTTTCTTTCTTAGGCAGGACAAAAACAAAAATAACAACCAAAGCTGCAATTATTATAAGCAAACTGATAATTGATAATGCAATTATCAAACCTTTATGCGATTTATTCTCCGGTTCGTCACCCAAATCTTCATCTTCCGGATTGTAATCCTGTGATTGAGGATATACACCATACGGAGGCATATTATCCTGTTGCTGCTGGTACATACCATACGGAGGCATATTCCCCTGTTGCTGCGGATACATGCCATACGTTTGATTAAAAGTATTATTTTGAGTTGGATAATTATTCATACCATACGGCTGAACAAACGCACTATCCTGTTGTGTATCTTCGCCGTCCTCAGATGCAAAAGCACTGTCACGCGAAGGATCATAATCATCCGATTTATTTCCCGGTTGCATACCGTCTTTTAATTCTTCCGTTTGATCTTCAGTCTCTTCATGTTTATTATCTGCTTCCTGCTTATCCGGCTCTTTAAAAACATTCTGATTTTCATTTTCCTTATTGCTTTCACCGTAATATACTTTTGCTCCGCAATTTGAACAAAAAATGCTTCCTTCTCTTAGTTTCGTTCCACAATCTTTACAGAACATACTTCTCCTCCGTTCTTCATAACATATGTCAATTCAAAACAGCTATTTATTCAGCACGCATCGGACATACGTTACAACCTGCACACCCCGGCATTGCATTTTCCGATGCATCAAAACTCATCCTGTAATCAAAGTTATTCACAGTTTCAAGTATACATACCGCCTGTGCGCTTATTCCAAGTCCTTCCCCCGTAAATCCAAGTTTCTCTTCCGTTGTCGCCTTGACATTTACCTGACTTATATCTATATTAAGCGCATCTGCAATATTTTCAATCATCTTATCGATATATGGTCTGAGTTTCGGAGCCTGTGCAATTATCGTTGCATCAACATTTCCGACAAGCATGTTTTTTTCATCAATCATACGCGCAACTTCTCTTAACAAATCCATGCTGTCAGCACCTTTATATTTTTCATCCGTATCTGGAAAATGCTTACCTATATCGCCGAGCGCTGCCGCACCTAAAATTGCATCCATAATTGCATGCAATAAAACATCCGCATCGGAATGCCCAAGCAATCCTTTTTCATAAGGAATATCCACTCCGCCCAATATAAGCTTTCTTCCTTCAACCAATCTATGTACATCATAACCGGTTCCGATTCTCATATCGTCCTCCTTGATAATCTATTTATTTTACCTTATACCTTTTACAACTCTACAAATGATATTATACCTTTAAATTCAAACAAATCAATTATTATTTATTTCATATTAAATTTATTGTCTGCACATTTTGTTAATTTTATCGAAAAAAAAAGATATCGAATAATCGATATCTTTTCAGTAGCGGGAGGGGGATTTGAACCCTCGACACTGCGGGTATGAACCGCATGCTCTAGCCA
>DFDU01000029.1:0-3622 GCA_002369325.1 Lachnospiraceae bacterium UBA3820 | reverse complement strand
CCATGTGCTCTAGCCAACTGAGCTATCCCGCCATATTTAGTTTAAATGGGACCTACAGGGCTCGAACCTGTGACCCTCTGCTTGTAAGGCAGATGCTCTCCCAGCTGAGCTAAGATCCCATGTGTCTTCCGAACACTCTTGTTAGTATAAAGGTCTTTTATGTAAATGTCAAGCAAAATTTTTTATATTTCAAATATATTTTTAACCTATACCTTTTATTGCATTCAATACCGGTAGTTATTCAGATATCTTTCATTTTCTTAAGTTCTGAATATGCAAGAGGCAACGACAGACCAAGAGAAAGTATATCCGCACAGGATTGAGTCATCTCAACCCCAAGTATTCCGAAACATTTCGGAAGAATAAGTATAAGCGGAATGAAAAAAATTCCGTTACGTGCTGACGCAGTTATAGATGCCTTAAAGCCCTTTCCTATCGATTGAAGCATCATATTTGTCATAATAATTGTAGAGATAAGCGGAAGCACTGACGATTGCCATCTAAGTGCAACCGTGCCGACCTCAATTACATCCGCATCATCACGAAACCAGCCTACTACGGTCGGTGCAAATATAAAGCAAAGAGCTCCGGCTATAGTAAGAAAAATCGTTCCGTATTTTATGCAGAAAAAATAACCCTCGCGCACACGTTTTTTTAATCCTGCGCCATAATTAAATGAACAAACAGGCTGATATCCCTGTCCAAATCCAATGAGCGCCGATACCACCAGCATCATAATTCTGGTTACGACCGACATACCGGCTATGGCAGCATCACCACCGAGTTCCCCTGCCGCATTATTTAAAAGCATGGTTGCTACGGCAGCAAGTCCCTGTCTGAACAAGGACGGTATACCGCCATTTATTATTTCAAATAAATAATGTCCGTTTATATGAACATTATGTATCGAAAGTCTGATATTTTCTCCTCTTCTGCTGCCTATCAAAAGAACAATAAAGCTTGCTATCTGCCCCGAAACCGTAGCAATCGCCGCACCTGTAACCCCCATATCAAATTCAAGTATAAGTAACGGATCCAAAACAATATTAATAATCGCACCGCACATCAGACCTATCATTGCAAACATGGCACTTCCCTGAAATCTAAGCTGATTATTAATTACAAACTGCCCCATCATAAAAGGTGCACCCAAAAGAATAATCCTCATATAGTTTAATGTGTCTTCCATCGTAGATTCGGTTGCACCTATTACATTTGCTATCTGAGTTGAAAAAACTATACCTGCTCCGGAAACAATCAAACCGAAAATGAGTGATAAAGCAAAGCCTGTCGAAGCCATATTATTGGCCTCTTCCTTTTTGCCTGCTCCAAGCATACGAGAAAGAAAATTTCCCGAACCATGACCGCAAAAAAAGCCAAGTGCCTGAACCATAGCCATAACAGGGAATACCAGACCTACCGCAGCAGTGGCCTCTGTGGATATCTTACCGACAAAAAATGTATCGGCAGTATTATAGATACCTGTTACAAGCATACTGATTATAGTCGGTACCGCAAGTGTCGAAATAAGCTTAGGTACCGGCGTGGTTGTCATATATTCAAATCTGTCCTGTGTTTTTTTCATAATGTCATTCCGTTTCCGATTATTTATAGTTTGATAATTTGTTTTATTTTCTTCTTTCTATACCCTTATCTTTATAATATTTATCTTTTTCTAAATACATGTCGGCATCCGCAATATGTTCAAGCTCATCTACTGTAGAATTTTTATTATCCGAAACCGTAGCATAACCAACGGACAAAGTAAGCTCATCCGTATAAACTCCGTGCCAATTATCTGCCTTGTTTTTAATCTCATCACGTATTTTTTCCGGATTTTCCGTAAATAAAACAGCCATGAATTCATCACCGCCGGTTCTGTAGGCTTTACCGTTATTACCGACTGCAAGCGTGAGGCAGTTGGCAGCCCCCTTAATAAGCTCATCTCCTGCAGCATGTCCCTTTGTGTCATTTACTTTCTTTAATCCGTTTACATCCACTGAAAACATAACAAAATCATCTGCCAAAGGACCTTGCCTGAATTTTTCCAAATCCTCTTCATAGCACCTTCTGTTGAACAATCTCGTCATTTCATCAGTCAGTGATATTCTGATAAGATGTTCCTCACGCCTTTTTTCTTCGTCAACATTTCTTGTCGTATAAATCACTCTGTTGGGTATACCGTCAATTGTCGAATCAACCGTTATATATTGAGCTCTAAACCATCCGTCAACAGCATCAATAAAATCCGCACTTATTATCTTCTTTTGAGACAAACGGGCTCGTACTGTTTTAATATTCGTAAACTTCTTAAAATCTTCCAACTGATCCGGCATAACATGCTCACTTAAGGACTGATTCATAATTGTTTGCGATTGAGCTTCCATATCAATGCCCTGTTTTTTCTGATTTGAATTTCTAAGTGACATTTCGGTATTGTCAACAAAATCAACAAGATTAACATTATCATAAATTTCTGACATAGAATCTAAAATGTCCATTTTTTCTTTCATTGCCACTTCATGCTTTTTAATCGTATCATACTGACTGAAAAGACCTTTGAAATAATCAGATGTAAGTCTGACTATCACGAATGTTGCAGCTATCAAAATAAAAGTTTCTATGGTAAATCCGCCGATTATATCTTTGAAATAATCCAGTGGTTCTTCATAACGCGAACTCATCGAAACATAATATGGTGCTGTTATCCAGACTGAAGCAAACATCAAAACATAATTTAAGGTTACCGAATAAATATATATAACTTTATTGGCAAACAAGAGGCTTAATACAGGAACCAGAAACCATGTAAGATAAATATTAACATGCGAATAATTCATATATACCAATAAGACATCAAGAGCAGTAAGGGCAAACATACCCGTTAAAATCGATTTTGGATTTTTTCTTAACATAATAAAATGAATCAGTGCCAAAGCAAAAACAAACACAGAAATATTAAAGCAGGTTCCATAACTGATATTTTTATAAAACCCGATTTTTATTCCAAAAGCAATTGCAGGCCCCGTTATAATAAAGAACCATAATGCTATATTCAGATATTTATTGACTTTTTTTGTATTTTGAATAAAAAAATCATCATATTCTTTAGAATTCGACTCTTCCATTTTACATATCCGCCTTTCAAAAAATGTTATATAATCCTGTTCGCTAAACCAAATAAAATTATACCATAATTTGATATTTTTACCATAAAAAAATCAAGGGCTTACGCCCTCGATTTTTTTATAATGCGGATAACAGGAGTTGAACCTGCACGGGTGTTCCCACCAGAACCTAAATCTGGCGCGTCTGCCAATTCCGCCATATCCGCATAATCAAAAGGTTTCAGGATAGTATTCCTGAAACCCTATATTTATTTTATGTAAGTGAGACACGGGGGAATCGAACCCCCGACAACTTGATTAAAAGTCAAGTGCTCTACCATATGAGCTAATGTCCCATAACTGGGCTAGTTGGAATCGAACCAACGATACAGCAGTCAAAGTGCTGTGCCTTAACCGCTTGGCGATAGCCCAACAGTTTTTGACCGCCCCAAAAGGCTGTATGTTTACATAAAAAAAGGGTGGGTAATGGGACTCGAACCCACGATCTCCAGAAC
>DFDU01000049.1 GCA_002369325.1 Lachnospiraceae bacterium UBA3820 | reverse complement strand
ATAACAAATCCGGATACGGTGATATATCCTCTTCCGGGCTTGTCGGGCATAAATATATTTCTTCTTACGCTGATCTCAACCTTTTCCTTGGTGGGGTCCATCCCCTTAAAATTAGCATAAAGTATGGTCTTTCCATCCTTTTGCTCAGTGAACCATTTATATTCGGACTCTTCCTGATTATATGCACAGGGGTCAGGCTTGCCGGCTACGCATTCTGCAAGTGTTACGGTCTCGTACATCATAAGGTCGTTGATGAATACGGCGCCTGTATGCCTTACGGTAGGTGCGAAATACCAGTCTCCGCATACAAATGTGGTATAAGGGTTGTATGCTCCGAATATTCCGTTATCTACTTCTGCCTTCCATACATCGCCCTTGTATTTTTTCCAGGCCTTCAGTTCCTCAGCACCTGTGATGACAGCACCTAAGGGCTTCTCCGAACGGTATGTTATCCTCTTTTCCGCAGTGCCTCCGTTTACAGGATTGACATATTCCCTGTAGATACCGGGTGCTACAATGACCTCATCCCCGGGTCTTGCAATCTTTGCCGCATCATTTATATGACGGAAGGGCATCTCTTTTGAGCCATTGCCGTCTTTTCCGGCATTGATATTTACATAATAGATCATAAGTGTAAAACCTCCTTCTCCAATACGGATTATATCTCATGAGACCATTATAATATGGACCTTCCCGTATTTGCAATAGCAGGAGATGACAATTACAATATAACACATTTTTACAGCATTATTAATAGGGGCAGGGATTGTTAAAAATATTCTTTTAGTATAGGGGTCAGGTACCATTAAATATTTATTAAATGATTTATTTTTAATTGACATGTATTATTTTAATATGATAGCATTTTTATGCTTGATTGGATAAGCGTACTTCCATAAGGGTAGTATGTGGACTGCTTGTGATTTTTTTAGTAATGCAATAAGGTTTTGCTTAGATAATATGCATTTTCATGCGGAATATTTTTTATCTTTTATTTTTTACAAGAGATTTACATTTACACGAACAATTAAACAGTCAAGTATTTTTCGTAAACCAATATTCTTAATTTTCCCAAAAAACAAATATCTTATACAGGAGTACTATGCCGCGAAAAAACAGAGAATGGTATGAGGGTGCTTGTTACCATGTTATGGCCAGAGGTAATCGAAAAACAGCCCTGTTCCAAGCCGAAGACGATTTCCGTATATTTCTGAACTTGATCAAAAACGTCAAAGAAAAACATCCTTTTTTATTGCATGCATTCTGTCTTATGACAAATCATTTTCATCTTGAACTTACCACATTATCAGATCCAATCTGGGTAATTATGAAACCTATCATGCAGAATTATGCGATATGGTTTAACAATAGATATGATTTTGAAGGACATGTTTTTGATTCAAGATATACTTCTTGTCTGATTAAAGATGACGTATATTTCCTTGAAGTGAGCCGCTATATCCATTTAAATCCGGTTAAAGCTGCAATAGTAAAAACCCCGATCGATTATGCCTACAGTAGTTATAAGTATTATGCTTTTACCGAACCAAAAACAGGTATTAAATTTCTTGATACGGAACAGGTGTTAAATCTAGTTCCGGGTCAGAGCAGGGAACAATATCGTATATTTGTTGAAGAACAAATTTCACATTCCGACAACGAGACTTTAATTCAGAGGGATATTAAAGAAGACGATATGTGGCTTCCATAATAGCAACCTGTTGACAATATAATGTAAATATAGTATAATTATAGAACAAGAAAGGATCATAGATGATTCACTTTGAATGGGATGAAAATAAGAATAAGATAAACAAAGAAAAACATGGGATTAATTTTGAAGAAGCCCGTACTGTTTTCTTTGATGACGCTGCCATCATGTTTGACGATCCGGAGCACTCTGATAAAGAGGACAGATTTATTCTTTTAGGAATGAGTGATGCGGCAAATCTTTGTATTGTATGTCATTGTTACAGAGAATCCGATTCGGTGATCAGAATTATTTCCGCCCGAAAAGCCACAAAAAAGGAGGCGAGCAGATATGTTAAAGGAATATGATATAGATAATTTAAAGCCACGTAAAAATCCATACTCGAAAGAACTAAAAAAACAGGTGACCATCAAGCTTTCACCCAATGTCATTGATTACTTCAAAAAGCAGGCCGGGGAAGTCGGAATACCGTATCAGACATTGATCAACTTATATCTTACGGATTGTGTTAAAGAGAAAAGAAAATTAATTATGCAATGGAATTAAACTATAAGTATAGGGGTCAGGTACCATTAAACGGTACCTGACCCCTTATAAAAGGAAAAACAATTACATCAAGCTTTCATCATAAATGGCACGGGCGCCGCCTACGTACTTGGGTCTGCGTCTTGCACAGATAATGGGAGCTTCGCCTATCTTTCTTAAGGATATCCTTAACGGAACGACAACGCTTCGGATATGCATTCCTATCATGGTACCTCCGATATCTATACCAGCATCTCCTTTTGCTTCAACTGATTCTATAAGCACCGGATTTTCAAAGCGGTTGTAGCATTCTGTGGCAAATGCGCCTCCTGCGTGGTTGGGCTGGGGAATGGCGTTTACCTGCTCGAATCCGTACTTATCCATAGTCTCCCTTTCAACCACAAGTGCACGGTTCAAATGCTCACAGCACTGGGCTGCGGCATATATCCCATGTTCCTTTAGCACCGGTATTATCCCGTCATATATTGCCTTTGCGGAATCCATATTGGTGGCTGTGCCTATCTGACTTCCGAGCACCTCGCTCGAAGAACAGCCGATAATAAACAATGAGCCGGGCTTAAGATGTGCTTTCTCTATGATCTCACATACAGCCTGTCTGCTTTCTTCGGTAATCTTTGTAAAATCCATGATCCTGATCTCCTGATTATATATTAAAATAATCTTGTTGTCCTAAAACACTTCAGTTTAATTCCATGCGCTTAAACAACTTGATAAGTCCGCCCTTAAAGCATAAAAGAAGCGATCCTGCCACGCCTAAAAGTCCCTGTGCTATTTCATAAGGAAGCTTGACCAATGAGCCGGCCATGCCTGCTTCGCGTCCGTATATATATGCCCTGCCGAAGGTATAACCTGTTACCATGATAGCGGCTCCGATAAGTGTTGCCGTCAGAGCAGTAACAAAAAACTTCTTATGGTCATTTTTTTGTGCTTTATATACGATAAGTGCTATAACAAGTGCCTGGATTCCATGTGTTACAAGCGAAACAAACATCGGTGCAGGATAGAATATCATATCTCCGAGGAACGAACCTATACCGCCCACCGCAAATGCCGCCAAAGGGTCAAGCAGAAGTGCTGCAGTGCAGATAACGATGTCACACAAGTATAAATGTCCTCCCGGTACAGGTACGCCAAAGCTTGACATAGCAATATTCAAGCCCATGAAAAGTGCCGTGATGGTGATCCATCTGACTTTATTGATATCTTTTAATCTTTTGTTCTTACTAACTGTAGCTTCCATATTTTTCCCCTCATCTCCATACGGGACCCGTATCATTTTCAAAAAAACAGAGCATAGAAACCGTTCAATTTCTATGCTCCATAAAATATCACATATTTGGTATTATTAAAATCACCAGAAAATAAGTATTTTATATGACCAGATATTTAATAGTACCTGACCCCTTACACTATCAGTATATTTCTCTGCCCTTCTCGTCTTCTATGCCGCTTATACGATGGAAATAGGTGTTGACCTGGTCACGCCACTCCCGGGCATTGTAAAGCTGGCGTGTGAAGCGTTCGCTTACATTATCAAATATATCTTTATCTATCTTATCCCTCAAGGTCTCCCATTTTGCTGCAAGCTGCTCTGCCTCTGCGTACCCCTCAAAATGCGAATC
>DFDU01000057.1 GCA_002369325.1 Lachnospiraceae bacterium UBA3820 | reverse complement strand
TGGAACAACGTATTTACCCAGTTTGAAAATGACGGAAAGGGAAATTATACCCTTCTTGAAAATAAAAATATTGATACGGGTATGGGTCTTGAGAGACTTGCAGTTGTTGTTCAGGATGTTGATTCCATATTTGATGTCGATACAATTAAGGCATTAAGAGACAAGGTTTGTGAAATGGCTCATGTTTCCTATAAGGAAAATGAGAAAAATGATATATCCATAAGACTTATTACTGATCATATCCGTTCCGTAACATTTATGACAAGTGACGGAATCCTTCCTTCCAACGAAGGCCGTGGATATGTTTTAAGAAGATTGCTCAGACGCGCCGCAAGACACGGTCGTCTTTTGGGAATAAAGGACGCATTCCTTGCAGAGCTTTCAAAGACGGTTATTGAATGTTCAAAGGATGCTTATCCTGAGCTTGAGGAAAAGAAAGAGCATATTTTCTCGATTTTAAATACCGAGGAAGAAAACTTTAATAAGACTATCGACCAGGGTCTTTCTATATTAAACGGATATATAGATGAGACAAAGTCTGAGAAATCAAAAACTCTGTCAGGTGAAAAAGCTTTTAAGCTCTACGATACTTACGGATTTCCTCTTGATTTAACAAAGGAAATACTTGAGGAATCCGGTATTGAGGTTGACGAAGATGGCTTTAATTCATGTATGGAAGAGCAGAGAGTCAAAGCCAGAAATGCAAGAAAAACAACAAATTATATGGGTGCCGATGCTACAGTATATGAGCAGATACCACTCACAATCGATAATTTATTTGTTGGTTATGATACACTTACACATAAATCCAAAATCAATGCACTTACTACGGAAACTGCCGTTGTTAAGGAACTTCATGAGGGTGAAAGCGGTTCTTTATTTGTTGCAGGAACTCCTTTTTATGCTACCATGGGTGGACAATGCGGAGATTCGGGTGTAATTATTTCCGAAAGCGGAGAATTTATCGTTCAGGATACCATAAAAGTTGTTGGTGGTAAGACTGCTCATGTAGGATATGTAAGCAAGGGAAGCTTTAAGCTTGGTGATGATGTTAAGCTTAGTGTGGATGAAAATCAAAGAGCACTTACATGTAAAAACCATTCGGCTACTCACCTTTTACAGAAAGCTTTGAAGATGGTTCTCGGTGCACAGGTTGAACAGGCGGGTTCTTATGTGGCCAAGGACAGACTTCGTTTTGACTTTACTTATAATAAGTCAATGACAAAGGAAGAAATTGAAAAGGTTGAAGAAATCGTAAATAAAGAAATCGAAAATGATATAGCTGTTACTACAGATATTATGAGTCTGGAGGATGCCAAGAAGACAGGAGCCATGGCTCTTTTCGGTGAGAAATACGGTGAATCCGTACGTGTTGTAAGTATGGGTGATTTTTCCAAGGAGCTTTGTGGTGGTACTCATGTTCCAAGTACCGGAGTAATAAATACATTTAAGATTGTTTCCGAGTCAGGTGTTGCTGCCGGAGTAAGACGTATAGAAGCTCTTACTTCAAAGGGAGCGTTTGAGTATTATAAGACAATAGAAGAGGAACTTAACAAAGCATCTGTTAAAGCTAAAACAGAGCCTTCAAAGCTTGCTGATAAAATAGATTCTCTTATGGCTGAGATTAAGGCTTTACAATCAGAAAATCAAAAGCTTAAGGATAAGCTTGCTAAGGATTCGGCTAAGGATGTTATGGGAAATATCGTTGAATGCGGTTCATATAAGATTCTTCCTGTTGATGTTAAGGATATTGATATGAACGCTTTAAGAAATCTTGGAGACGATATGAAGGCTAAGATAGGTTCAGGTGTCGTAATTCTTGCTTCGTCAATTGAAGGTAAGGTTAATCTTATCGTTATGGCAACGGATGATGCGGTTAAAAACGGAGCTCATGCCGGAAATATTATTAAAAAGATTGCCGGATTTGTCGGTGGCGGCGGTGGTGGTCGTCCTAATATGGCCCAGGCAGGAGGCAAGAATCCTGAAGGAATTAAAGATGCTTTAAATGCCGGAGTAAAAGAAGCTAAGGCTCAATTGGGGAGTTAATCAAAAATGACAAATGAGGAAAAACAAAGGAAAATCAGGGAGCTTAAAGAACAAAGACGCAGAATTCTTCAAAGAAAAAGAAGAATAAGAAAAATACAGATTGCAATTATTATGACAGCTTTTGTCATGGTAGTTGTAGGTGTTTTATGGGGAGCCGTAAAGCTTACAAAAAAGGTTATCGGACCTAAGAAAATTGATTATTCGATAAAAATTGAAAAGCCTGAAATGATTTCACGTACGGATTTTAAAATAGAAGCACCGAAACGTGAAGTGACACTTACTGTTGTAGGTGATGTAATGATGCATTCATGGCAGATTCAAAGAAGTTACGATCCGGCAACCGATTCGTTTGACGTTTCGGATAGTTTTACTTATATTGAAAAATATCTTTCACATGCGGATTATACTATAGCCAATCTTGAAACAACTCTGCCGGGAAGATATAACGGCTCGATAAATGATGTACTCGGATACTCCGATTATCCTATGTTTTCTTCACCGGAAATATTAGCAAATAATCTTAAAGATGCAGGTGTCGACTTTTTACAGACTGCAAATAACCATTCTCTTGATTCCTGGGAAGATGGAGTATATGCTACTATAGATTATCTGGATTCAATAGGTATTCCTCATACCGGAACCTTTAAATCTCAGGAAGAAAATGATAAGTTATGTATAGTTGAAATTAACGGAATAACCTTTGGATTTGTGGCATATACATATGGTACGAACGGGCTTCCCGTTCCGTCCGAGCATCCTTATTGTATAAATACTCTGGATAATTATGATGATGCCAAGCTTGAGGAAATGTATTCAAAGGTTAGAGCATTGGATGCAGCAGGTGTTGATTTTGTATGTCCTTTGATACATTTCGGTACTGAGTATACCGAAGTGCCGGATTCGTGGCAGGAAATGGTTGTTGACGGCCTGTTTGAAGCAGGTGCTGATGTTATATTCGGTGGTCATCCTCATGTTGTAGAACCGATTGATGTTAGAACCATTACAAATCCTGATGGAACAACAAGAACAGGCTGGGTAGTATATTCTTTCGGAAACTTTGTTTCAAGCCAGAGATATGATGGCGTAAACAAGGATCTTGGTATGATAACCGACTTTACATTTACAAAAGAGTTTGTTGACGGTCAGACAATTAATTCCGTAACTCAGGTAAAAGTTGAGCCGACTTATGTTTACTGGACCGATTCGACGATCGGTGTTATTCCGGTTCTCGAAGCTTATAATCATAAATCCGATTATTCATTCCTTTCTGACGGGGATTGGAATCGTATAGATTATGCAAAAGATCATGTTATAGAAGTGGTTACTGCAAAAGGAAGTCTTGATTACAGTATTGACGGAGATATGTTTGTTGTTACTCCAAAGACTCAAGAAGATACGGAAAACGTAGAAAATTAGTGAAAAAATCTTTTTTATACATTTTTTGTAATATTTTTCAATTTTTGGTTGACGAATAAATTTATTGTGGTATAATATTTTCTGTGCGATTTGGTAATACCCAAACAGTTGTATTGCACGAACATAAGATATTTTGCAACTGGAGGGAGGTTGAGGATAGAATGTCAAACGTAATAGTTAAGGAAAACGAAACTTTGGATAGTGCACTTCGCAGATTCAAGAGAAACTG
>DFDU01000016.1 GCA_002369325.1 Lachnospiraceae bacterium UBA3820 | reverse complement strand
TAAGCGATTATTCGCCGAGAGAGTTGCTCGTTTCTTTTTTTATGTCTATAACATCATACAAGTACAACTTTCCATCATTTGAATGACGTACAAGCATAGAGGCATGAAAAACATTATATCTTTCTACTTCACCCTTATCGTCATATACCGGAAGCGCAAATCGCGAGTCATATCTATACCATCCTTTTTTTGCGTCTCTTTTATGTTTATCCTCTTGATTCTCTCTAAAATGTTTTCCAACTGCTATTTCTATCATTTCAGGAAGTCCTGTTGCTGCATTTGCTTTTGCCTTTGCATTTGTTCCTCTAATACTGTTTGTATATTTCGATCCACTATATTCCTTCGGAAGATCTGAACCAATATATACAACATCTCCAGTTGAAGCAATCATATAAAATTCCCCAACATACTCTCTTAAATATTCTCGAACATCCTTCCAATCTACTGAACGTTTTCCCTTAAATCTTATATCATTTATAATAACAATATTATTTCCATCAACATCCTGTATAATAGATACATTTCTCTTCATATTTTTTGAGTCATTTTCTTGATTGATTTCTTTACATATATTAACTAATTCAAAGTATCTTAATAATCTTCTTTTCGTTTTTAAATCCGAGTTTCTAATTACTTCTATGATATGTTTTTCATCATGTATATAATCTGTCTGCGTTGCCTGATCAGATTCTTCCTCAGCACAAAGCAAATCCACAAGCGACATATCAAGAGCTCTACAAATAGCAACTAACTTGTCCGCCTGAGGATTAATCTTTTTCTTACGCCAGTCGCTGATGGTACTGGTAGCAATACCAGTTCTTCGTGATAATTCAATCTGGCTCATATGTAATTCTTCTAGTCTTGCAAAGATTTTTTCATATATATTCATGATACAATATCCTCTCATTCTGTCTTTCCGAGTTTTCGGACATTGTATCATTTGCTACTATATTTTTCAAGTCATTCTTTTTTCCAATAATGCAAGGTAAAATTTTATATTATCTAATTGTCATAAGACAATTTATCTGGCAAATGATGAAGATACATATCTATTGCATCACTGCTTGTCTCTAACACTTCCATCAACCCCTGATCCGGTTCTGAATGATTATCATGATAAACTACTTCCCCTTCCGAACAAATGTGAAAAGCCAATATTTCTTCATCTAAAGAAAACTGAGCATTTACCCCATCTTTATTGCCTCTGGCATCTAATCGAATCCACCTACCTAGCGTCGAAATATATACCGTATTTAAAGCATGTATTAAAAACTGCAGACAATGCCACTCAGGCTCAAATGGTTATGTACAGCAAACTTTTCAAAATCAATTTTACCAAAATGGATCCATACGAGTTTAAGACCTTTACCGACATTTTGCAGCGCTACTCTGATCTCTGAAAACCAGTTAAAGGAAGTGGACGTGGCAAGAAGAAAAAATAAAAAACGGTCGGCTGAGAAAATCAATCCTTTTACCGACCATCATTCTTTACGCTATAATAACATCCATTTTGCAATCACGCCTTCACATCAAATCCAACAGTACCGCTTACGCTCCCTGATAACACTCCTTCAGCCAGCTTAGCGGTAACACTTCTGACATTTGTTCCAACAGCAGAAATAGTAAACTCATCTGTCTTATCTTTCGCTTCAGCTTTCTCTACCCGACGTTTTTCAATACGTTCCTGTTCTGCCTTTTTCTCTGCACGTTTCTTTTCTACCTTCTCTTTAGCTGCCCTATTTTCCTCAGCTTTTTTCTTAGCATTCTCTCTTGCAATTTTCCCATCGGGATCGTTTGTACTTCCACTTGTGCAGGAAATATTTCCATTCTCATCTATGTTGTACGAGGCATATGTCACAACTGGACTTCCCGGAGCAGCATTTACTGCACTGCGTAACGACTTAACGCAATCAGGAATCGCTTTTAGGTTTTCCTCCAAGTATGCGGCTTTTTCCGGATCATCTTTGCATTTCTGCAAAAATGCTTTCGATACATTCACATTAACAGGAACACCCTGCATAGAAGTACTGCCTGCATTCATATAGCTATACTTGTCCTGCAAGTATTTGGAATAATCATCCACATTCTTATAACCGGTCTTGATTTCTTCTTTTTTCGTCACGCCCGACGTAGGGGTTTTCAAATCCATAACCTGCGATGTAACACCGTTGCTTATCTCCAATGACATAATTTTTGCCTCCTTCAATTCATCCGCGTATATCAAACGCTCCACCAGAAAGCAGTGTCATCATTCCCGACAGCTTCATAGTGAACTGTTTCGTCAGATCCTCTAAATCTTTGCCTCGAAACTCTGTAGTAAATGAAGCTTCCTTCAAACGCTGTTCTTCCTGTTTCTTTTCAAGCTTTTTGTTCTCTTCTTTCTGCTTTTCCTTTTTCTCTTTAATCCTCTCCAACCATTTATCGATGTCCGGGTCTGTTCCGCCACCATTGGTTACGCCACACACAGTCATAGTAGTATACTCTTCACCAAATTCGATAGAAACATAATTAAGTGTAGAACCATGCGCTATAGCTGACTGCTGAGCTTCTTTAATGTAATCCGGTGCCTTTGCAAGTTCTCTCTCCAACCATGCCCCTGTTTTCTCATCAGCCATAGCTTTTCTCAAAAGTCCACCTGTAACAGATACAGCTACATTCTTTCCGGGAGTCAAACATGGATATTTCTGTGTAAGATAATTTGAATAGTCCTTCACATTAGTTGCCTTCTTACTTGTTGACCCCGTATTATTGTTTATCGAATAAGGGTTATATGAACCTGAAATCTTCATATGCAAATCCTCCTGTCTCCCATAGCATGGGATTATTCTTCTACCTACTCTATCGTATGATAATCATCAGTAATTAACAGACTTTGCGTGAACGCCGTCATTTTTGCAGTGAAATCTTTCCGTTCATCATCACAGTCAATACAAATCTCTTCCGCCCACCTTCTAAATGAACCTCGATATCCACATCTCCCATATATTTTCTTGCGCATTTTTGGATATTCGACAGACCTATACCATGCAGCCGCTTATCCTTCTTATTTGTCACAGGCAATCCCGTTTCTTTGTCTATAGTCACGCTTCCATCAAAATCGTTTCCGATCTCAATAAAGAAAAGTGTTCCCTTCATATAGGATTTAAGGGAAATCTCCCGGTGTCCACCCAGTTTGGGGCAGGCTTCAAAAGCATTATCCAAAGCATTATTCAGAATCACGGCAATATCATAAATATCTATCTGCTCAGCATTAGGAGCCACAAAATCAACATCGAGACTTATCTCCTGCTTTCTGGCTTCCTGTTGCCTTTGATAGATGATGATATCCGTAATCGGGTTTCCGCTTTTTGATGAAAAATCCAGCCTGTTTACAGCATCTTCTATTTGTCCAATGTATTCGTCAATCTCTCTGGTATCGCCATTCCCAACACCTTTTACATATTGCATGATATTGTTCAGGTGGCTTCTCATATCATGCTTCAGTCCCCGCAGATCAGTGTAAATTTCCTCTATATCCTCTATTTCCCTGTGTAGCTGCTCCACCTGGTTTTCAAGAATGACCTGTTTCCGACTATCTTCATTACGCTCTATAAGATATTGAAACAACATCATAGTAGCTATAATAGTTCCAAGTAATAAAACACAGATTACTATGATCCAAAACACTGTTTCCGGAACTTGTTCATATACCAGCACCCCCATCCCTTCACTGAATCTTAGTATCAGGACCCGCATGGTGATTGAAACACAAAGAGCCGCGATACAAGGGAACACTAAGAAAATATTTTCACCAAAACTTGTCTCATATCCCTTGTAAATATACTTTCTGCTTAATGTTTTCAGATATAAGTAAAATATGATCACATATACCGCTACACAGATAATACCTTGTATGACCAAAATAGTAGTTGAAACTGCATTTGCCCTTTCCATCGTCATTTCTTCGGAAGATAATATGATTCGCTCTATCATGCCTCCTGTCAACATAGAGATTAAATAATAAAGCACACTGATAATATATTTAATCAATCCTCTCCCGGCCGAAAAACTGAAAGTAACAAAAATCTGTCTCTTATAATCACATTTGAATAAAAGTGATTGAAGCGCAAACAGTACAACGAGATTGATAACAATCCCCATCACATCTCTATCTATCTCAAGAATCTCATATATAACAATATCTACTGCAAGATAGATTATAGTCCAAAGAATGACCGTTATCTTCTTTTCATATCGTGTTTTTAACAGATCCAGCCCATATAAACCGCTCAAAACAGCATCTGCAATATATAACGGAACGGTCAATGTTAAAGTCGAAAGATCAAACATTTACAATACCTCCATTTTTAGCGTAGCGAAGATATGTCTTGACGAAATCCGTATATTTCTTCTCAGCAAGCATAATACTATCACCATTAAGCACCTGAATACTGTTCGAAGAATAAGCCGTCACCTTTTCAAGATTTACGATATAGCACCTATGTGTCCTGAAAAACAAATCTCCCAACTCATTTTCAAGGTCATACATACGGGCATAGGTTTCAGTCAGCCCGTTATCCATATGGAATACCACCTTCCTGTCACTGCTTTCAATGTACTGAATCTCCCGTAGAAGCAATTTTCTCTTACTCTCACCATCCTTGACTAGAATGTATTTCTCTCTTCGTTCATCGCCGGTCACAACCTCTTTAACAGCCCGCTGGAAAACTTCAGCAAACTTCTTTTCCTTTATTGGCTTCACAAGATAATGAAAGGCATTCACATCAAAAGCATCCTCCATATACTCCCGAAATGCTGTCACAAAAATGATGATGCTCCGTTTCCCGGAATTTCCCTGCTCACTACGTATCTTTTTCGCAAGCTCAATCCCTGAAATATCTCCCATCTCGATATCCAAAAAATAAATGTCATGATCTATGCCAGCAGAAATCATATTTTCTCCGGTTGCATACTGACAGATATCAAAATCTGGTGCTTGTCTTTTTATCATCGATGACATCTGTTCCCTGACTTTTTTGTCGTCGTCACATACAGCTATTTTCATACATAAAATCCTTTCACGTGGACAGTTTCCCTATCATTATTATATCGGATCTACCTCAATAGTATTTCACCGACTTGCAGTGAATGACGGATTTTTTGTAGTGAAATCATTCCCCATAAGAAAAGGACCGGTTTATCCGATCCTACTTTTTGGTTTGCTGTTTATATTGTTTTTCAATTGTTTCCAACTCTTTCATAAGATCAAAATATGGTTTCAAAAAGATATCATCATTGCTTTCTCCAAATGATATACCAGCAGGTAATTGCAATAAAGATCGAGCCATAGTATGATGCATCGCAGACTTTAGGATACTCTCTAATGTTTTCATAAGTTCTGTATTTATATATGGTGCATAGTATTTCATTAATTTATCAATCTCGCTCTCTACAAACTCTATACGGGTGATAATCCATTCCTTTACTGTAAAATGCATTTCATCGCTAACACTGCTTGAATATGTCCTTCTAACATTCAACACACCTATCCTGTCATTGATGTTCATTTTTCTAAGTAGTTCAAACATATAACTATCTGAAATGTCGTCTTCATCATAATGCCCCATATATTTACTACCAAGATGTGAAAAGATTTCTCTCATATGACCAACAATTTCAGCAATTCTTATTTCAATGCATCTACTTGCTTCTTTTTTTTGTTTATACTGTGGAATATAAACCTGTGTTACATAAAAAATAAAGTTTATTATAAATCCAACAGAGAGTTGAAACAGCAAATTAAACCAATCCCCAGCATGTGGGAACCACTCTTTCTTATCCAAAGACAAAATATATAAAAAGCAAACAAGAATAGAAATCCCAAAACATCCTGATATAGTTTTATTGCTCTTTAAAAATTGTTTCATAGCAGTCCTCATATCATCTGAAAATGTCTCATCGCAGCCTCAATAGCCTTCACTTTTTCCTCCGGGCATCCCGGCTGTCTGCTATCCTCAGATTTTGGCTTATTATAGTTTTCACGTTCTATGATTCCATGCTTTTGCTTTACCTGCGCAATGTTCAGATTTGTCACATGAAATCCATAGTGTTCCTGCACCCACTCCTCAATCTATTTGTATGTTGCCTTAGCCTCCGCACTTGTTAGATCAAGTTCATCCATATCCACTTTTACATTGATATGGTGCTTGGCTTCAGAAAGTTTGGACAAAAGGCATACCGTCTCCACATGCACGCTATGACAAAATTGATCCACAACAGCCACCTTCTTGACCTTAAAACCCTTATCACCAAGATATTTTATATCCCTTGCCAGTGTGGCAGGGTCGCAGCTTACATATACAAGTCTTTCGGGCGACATATCTGAAATGGTATCAAGCAATGAAATATCACAACCTTTTCTTGGCGGGTCAACAACTATCACATCCGGCTTAATGCCATTTTCACGATATAATTTCGGTACGACTTCTTCTGCTTTACCGCAATAAAATTCGGTATTATCAAGGCCGTTCATAATTGCATTTTTCTTTGCATCCTCTATGGCGCTTGGAATTATCTCTACTCCGTAAACCTTCTTTGCCTTCTTGGCAAGAAAAAGCGAAATGGTTCCAATACCGCAATACATATCCCATACAGTTTCTTTTCCGGTAAGATTCGCATAAGAAAGAGCTTTATCATACAACACTTTTGTTTGAATGGGATTTACCTGATAAAATGATTGCGGTGATATATTGAAGCATGTATCGCCAATATAATCTTTTATATAATCGCGTCCGTAAATCGTTACGGATTTATCACCAAGTATTTTATTTGTTTTTTCTTTATTTATATTCAAGCTCACACTCGCCAGACTGACTTTATTTGATACAGGAAAATATGAATCGTCATTTTTTGAAACATCATTATCTGTAGATGCATTTATATTATCATCCTTATCAGGTAAGGCATTATACTCTTCAACCGCAGCTATAAAGCAGCCTGTCATTTCATCGCAAAGCTTTTTCTTTAATCCGTCGCCGTTTATGACAACACATATACCAAGTTCCCCTGTAGTATATCCAATCCTCGTTACGATATGCCTTATAAGTCCTTTGTGAAGCTCCTCATTATATACAAGACTATTGTCTGTCTCAAGCTTTGCATCCATCCATTTTCTGATATTCTTTATTATAAATGTATTTATATCATGTCCGATTACGCATTCATTTATATCAATTATCGAATGGGTCCTGCCTGCATAAAATCCGATTTTAACCTTACCGTCTTTACCAAGACCAACGGGAAACTGCATTTTGTTTCGAAAATTATATGGTTTTTCCATGCCACAAACCTTTTCCATATATGCTTCGGCATCCTTTATACCACCTATACGTTCAAGGCAATTTTTTACCTTATTAAATTTATATTCAAGCTGTTTATCATAAGACATGTGCATAAGAAAACAGCCCCCACAGCTTTTTGCATACTCGCAAGCTGTGCGGACTCTATACGGGGACGGTTTTATAATTTCCATAAGTCGCCCGTAGACAAAAGATTTTTTAACCTTTATTATTTTAACCCTTGCCTCGTCACCGACAACGGTATCCTTTACAAATACCGTTACTTTCATTCCCGGATTAGATGCATCGTTTACGGATATATGTCCTATGCCTTCACCGTCCGCGCCCATATCTTCAATAGTTACTGTATATTCTTCATTTTTATTCATATCATTTAATCCTTATATACTTACGTCATCCGAAGGCTCTCCATGAAGCCTGTTGTATTCCTGTTTTACAAAGAATTTTGCAAGGTTTGTAAGAAGCTGCTGCTTCGTTATATGCTTAAGCATATATCCGGCAGGCTTGTGTGCCATAACCTTCAAAATGATACTTTTATCACTCTTGCTTGTTAAAAACATAATAGGAATGTCCTTTGAGAACTGCTCACTCTTTAACATCCTGAATACCTGCAGTCCGTTGGTTACCGGCATCTCATAATCGAGCAATATAAGGTCAACCTTATTTCTTGCAAGCCAGGTTATTGCCTGCATACCGGATTTGGCCATGCCTACTCTGTAATCATCCTTAAGCCATTCGTATAAAAGCTGCAGATAGCTTGCATCATCATCTACGATAAGGATGCTTTTCTTTCTTTTTTCAATCTGTTCTTCATTCATAACATTGTCGATTTTCTCAACAAACAGATTCATATCCAAAGGCCTCTCAACAACCTCGCAGAAAAGATGAGGAGGAATGTATTCTGATATTTCCTCAATTTCTTCCTTACTTCCGATAAGAAATAACAATTTTCCTTTTTCAACAATTAAATCCTTAAGATACACCAGAAGATTCTGCTTTTCGGTAATTTCATCATCTGCAAAAAGAACCATAACATCCACGTCATCTTCGTGAGGTATTACGCTCTTTAAATCGTAATCTCCCTCAACAACATCATATGAATTTTTTTCAAGATTATTAACAAGCGCATTAACCATAAATGTCGAGCTGTTTCTGATTAATAAAACCGTATATTTTTCCATAGTTTTTTCCTTTCCACATAATTTCATCATATGTCATTTTGTTTTAATATCTTATCAATGTCACCCACAAGTTCATCCCAGTCGAGCTTGTTTATATATGTATCAAGCTTGTTTATTGTCTCCTTTTTCTCCCTTAATAATTTATAATTTTTAATGGTCATAACCAACTGACTGGCATTGTTAAAATCCATCGAATAAGCTAATTCCCTAAGTGTCTTTAATGCGTCTACCCAATCCTCTTCCGATAGTTCTTTCTTTTCACCCTCTTCGATTTCATTTTCAAAATCGGTCTCTTCTTTTATATCTTTATAGCTTTCATAAAGCACCAGAAGCTCACTGTTCTTATCATCTATAAACTTGATGTCATTATTATTTCCTGCTTCCTCAAGCTTCTCGGCAAGCTTTGATAGCGCATCAGCACCGATTACACGGGAAGAGCTCTTTATCGCATGAACCTCTATGATATATCGCTTAATGTCTTTGTTTTCATAAGCTTCTTTGATAGTGTTTACTCTTTCTTCTATCTCATCCTTAAACACTCTCAAAACCTTTTCATAAGCTTCCTTCGAACCACACTTTTCTATTCCGGATTCTACATTTAGTTTTCCCTTCTCATCAACGTACGACTCCTTACCGTATATTATCTTATTTTTTGGTAAAGTTGTCAAAAGTAATTTTTCAAGCCTTTCGCCGACTACAGGTTTTGATACATAATCATCGAAGCCTTCATTTAAGAACTTTTCTCTGGCGCCGGACATGGCATTTGCCGTAAGGGCTACTATCGGTGCATCCTTGCTCGCATTATCCTCAAGCTCTTTTAAATGTTGAATAACCTCTATACCATCCATTTCCGGCATACGATAGTCAAGCAAAATAAGATCATATTTGGTTTTTGATGCCATCTCTATACATTCTTTTCCGCCGGAAGCCTCATCAACGATTACTTCTGTTCTCTTAAGCAATTCCTTAACTACCATCCTGTTTACCGCCGTATCGTCAACAATAAGGATTCTTGCATCCGGAGCCGTATAATTCCACTCCCTTACAGCTTTATCATTTTCGGACGTGTTATGTTTTCGGCTGAAGCTTCCTATGGTTTCCTCCGTAAGTACTCTTTGAGGTATCTCCACCGTAAATGTGCTTCCCTCTCCATACTTACTCTCTACACTTATATTACCACCCATAAGCTTAAGCAACTGGCTTGTTATGGCAAGACCCAAACCGCTTCCCTCAACGGTTTTATTTTTATTTATATCAAGCCTCTTGAATTTGTCAAAAAGCTTGCCCATATCCTGTTCGTGAATTCCTATACCGGTATCCTTTATGCTTATTATAAGCTTAATATTGTGCTTATCTATCCATTCGTATCCTGCGGTCAGGGTTACGCTTCCTTCCTCCGTGTATTTAACGGCATTATTAAGGAGGTTAATGATAATCTGTCTTATTCTCATCTCATCACCGTAGAGCTTTTCAGGTGTTGAGGATTCGACATCGGTAACAAGAATAAGCCCTTTGCTTTCAGCCTTGAGTAAAACCATATTAACGACATCAGTAAGAAGCGATGACAGCTCATAATTACTTTCGGTAATTTCAATATTTCCTTTTTCGATTTTCGAAAAGTCCAGGATATCATTTATAAGCGAAAGCAATGTTCTTCCGGCACCCTCAATGGTCTTTGCATATTCAATAATCTTCTCATCCTTGCTTTCTCTTAAGATCATCTCATCCATACCCAGAACGGCGTTGATAGGTGTTCTTATCTCATGACTCATATTGGCAATAAAATCACTCATAGCTGCACTTGCCGCAAGTGCCTTTTGCTCTTCAAACTTCGCTATCTGAGTTGCCTTAAGAATACCTATAAACTCATTTTGCGATATAGGATTCGAGAAGTAATAGCCCTGAAGATAATCAACTCCGAACTCGCCGGCAAGTCCGATCTGAGATTTGGTTTCGACACCTGTTATAAGTATCTGTTTACCCATTCGCTTAATCATATTAACAGAACTGTCCATAATTATTCGACCTATCTCAGACTGCTCCGCTTCCCAAAGAATGCTTCTGTCAATCTTTATAATATCAACATCCAACGACAAAATCGAATGAACATTGGAATAACCCACTCCATAGTCATCAACCGTAAATCTAAATCCTCTTGCTCTTAGCTTTGTAACGAATCCTCTTAAGGCATCGAAATCTGTCGTAGCTGCGGATTCTGTTATTTCAAAGGCTATCTTTGACGGTGATATATCATATTTTGAAACAAGCTCTATTATTCTTTCGGCATAATTCGACTGGATACATTGAACAACCGAAAGGTTTACATTTAAGGTTTCTATTCCCATTTCCGTAGGAATTCCGCTGTTTAAGAATTTACAAACCTCATCCAGTACAAAATCTCCCAACTCAAATATCATACCGCTTCTTTCTGCTATAGGTAAAAACTCATCAGGATAAATATCTCCTATTTCACTGTCATGAAGTCTTAACAATGCTTCGCCTGCACATATCGACAAATCCGATACATTATAAATCGGCTGGTAATAAACCTCAAAACTCTTTTTATTCAGACCGTTTATTATAGCGCCCTCAACCTGACTTCTTCTTATTACATAATTAAGACCGCTTCCGAAAAATACATCATTCATCTGAGAATGCTCTACCGGTGCAGGACCGTTTATAAGCATCATAATATCCTTAACGGTTTTAAGATCTGTCGGTATCTCTGCACAGAAAACAGCCGCATTAAAGGTCGTATCTCTATCCTGAAATCTCCAGCTGTGATTAAATCTTCCCTTTATGGTTTTGGCAATCTCAAGACTCTTGTCATAATCGGAATCCTGATTAAGTATTACAAAGGTTCCCGTACCTATGTAATATATGGTATATCTCGGAACTATGGTTGCCAGATAGTTAACAGTCTGTTCCGTGAGCATTTCAATATTTGCCGGTCCGACAAGTCTCATAAGACTCATAGGGTTTTGCATCTTGATACATATAAGATAAAACGAACGTTTTACGGAAAGAAGTTTTTGAACATCATAAGAAAGTGCCGCATAATTATATATTTTGGTTCTGGAATCTTTTCTTCCTTCTTCGTCTTCTATGGTGATCATAATTGCCGTCATTGCTATAGCTTCGGAAAAAAGCTCGGTATGTAGCGGCATCAAAAGAAATTGCGCAAGCGTTCCCAAACCAACCAGCGTAAAGAAAAAAATCATTATTCTCTTTGTTTTTCTGTCTATAACCTTCCAATAGAAGAAAAGCATAATTACGGCAAAAAGGAAATACATTATTCCTATGCCGTATATTATATTTTCTGCCCAATTTCTGTGGAATTCCCCATCTTCGGAAAAATAGTATACCCAATGAGTTGCAGGATTAATAAGCACAAGCAAAAAGCTTATGATCATAGGAAATTCATAAATAAAATGACGGTTTTTCTTTCCGAGAACATAATTTGCACCGGTGATAAGTGATATATAAAAGCAGAAAAGAGGTGCAAGGAAAGAATGAAAAAGGAAATAGACATACTGAGAGCCCTGACGCAAATTGAGCATAAATTCAGACGTACTCATATATGGTTTAGCAAGCGCACTTAAAAAATTACAAACAGCGGTAATAAGGATATTTATTACCGTGAATAAAAAAAGCTTATTTTGTAGTTTTTCCGGTTTAGAATGTATCATAGTATAAAGAATAGCTGATAAGCAAACTACTATGGTTGCCAATTGAAAACCGGCTCCATCTAAAATCTCAGGTAAATCGCCCCACATGCTAACACCCCCTAAGAACCCGATTTATAAGCAATCTATAAACCTGCCAAAATACCTTCTTCCTTCCTCGGTGCATTTGAAAACGCCGGCACACTCAAGTACCTTGGCAAACACCTTTCCTATCTCATCCTGAATAATCTGATGAATATTTGATTCATTTATTATATCATATTTTTCCATCAATTCTACTGCCCATTTTGCATGAGCTGCTATGCTTTCTTCAGACTCTAAGTCTGCCCCCTCAAGCATAAGCTTTTCAAGACAAGCCATCTCACCTTTAAGTCTTGCCGGAAGTACCGCAAGCCCCATAACTTCGATAAGTCCGATATTTTCCTTCTTTATATGATGATACTGCGGATGCGGATGATATTCTCCCATCGGATGTTCATCCGTGGTTATGTTATTACGCAATACAAGATCAAGTTCAAAAAGATCCCCTCTCATCCTTGCTATAGGTGTAATGGTATTGTGTGGTACGTCATCCGTTTTAGCAAATATAAATGCTTCCTCATCAGTATATCCGCGCCACTTTCCAAGTATATGATCCGCAAGTTCAACCAGTCTTTCTTTTTCCTTTGATTGAATTCTTATAGTTGATAACGGCCAGTTTATAATTCCGGCATGAACATCTTCAAAGCCCGGAACAACAAATTCTTTTTCATATTCAGCCCTTACCATAGGGAATTCATAGCAGCCTCCCTGGAAATGATCATGGCTTAGTATGGAGCCTCCGACTATAGGCAAATCGGCATTTGAACCTGCCGTGTAATGCGGAAACTGACTTACAAAATCCAGAAGCTTTGCAAATGTAGCTTTATCGATTTTCATCGGTATATGCTTATCATTAAAAATGATACAATGCTCATTGTAGTAAACGTAAGGCGAGTATTGAAGGTTATACTTTTCGTTTCCGAGTATAATCGGAATTATACGATGATTTTGTCTTGCAGGATGCGAAAAATGTCCTGCATAGCCTTCATTTTCAGCACACAAAAGACAGCTCGGATAACCGGATTTTTTTGCCTGTCCCGCCTTGGCTATATCCCTCGGATCTTTCTCCGGCTTGGATAAGTTAATGGTTATATCCAAATCTCCGAATTCTGTTTTCGTTTTCCATTTTTCATCCTTTTTTATTCGGTCAACTCTTATATAATTTGTAGCCTTTGAAAAGTCATAATAAAAATCCGTAGCTTCCTTCGGTGACTTTGCAAGTTCATCGGCAAACCTTCTTCTTACAACAGACGGTGCCGGCGTAAGAAGTCCCATAAGTTTGGTATCATATAAATCCTTATAGGTTATGGTATCCTCGGGCATAATCTTTTTTTCATACAATACCAAAAGCATATCCTCAAGAATATCCGAAAGCTGCCTTTCTTCAATCTTATCTTCTGCCGATTCCGTATATTCCTGCTCTTCAAAAAACTCCAGAAGCTTATTTCTTGTATAAATCGTATCTTCTTTGTCCACAAGCCCGGACTCTATTCCGTAGTTCAAAAGTTCATCTATAAGTCTGCTGATTTTTTCAGTCATAAACATCAACCTTTCCGAATTATTTATAGTTTTAACGTCCTTTAATTTGCAAACAGGAACCAAAGCTGCCTAAGCAACCTTGATTCCACCGTACTTTCTTATCATAAGCACATTACATGAGCCTTCACCATAAAGCTCATCCATTGCCTTTTTATATTCCTCTACCTTTTCATTTTTAACAAATGCCTGCATAGTTCCCGCAAATCCTCCACCGTGAACTCTTGCCACGCCTGAATTTCCGAGCACAGCCTCACTGACACACAAACCTACGGATACATTTTGATGCATAACATCACGGTTTGTATATACATTTTGAAGATATTTAAATGACGAATCTCCGGAAGCCTTAAACAGCTTTAAGAATTCATCAAAATTACCTTCCTTTAATGCCTTTGCTTCAAGTACCGCGCGCTCATCCTCCGCTACAAAATGAAGTGCGCGAAGTGCCGCTCTGTCACCGCATTCTTTTCTTATTTTGTTTATTCCGGACATAAGCTCTTCTTTGCTTACATCTCTTAATACCTCTTTTCCAAAGCATGCTGCTGCCTGCTTCATCTCAAAAGGTACGGCAGCATAATCAGGTGTAAGATCCGCATGGGAGCCCTTTGTATCGGTTATACAAAGGCTATAGCCCTGCACTGCCAAATCAAACTCAACCCTGTCTATAACAGGATTTTCAGGATCCTTAAAATCTATCTGACAAAGACTTCCAACAGAGCATGCCATCTGATCCATAAGACCGCAAGGCTTACCGAAATATACATTTTCAGCATACTGACCAAGCTTTGCTATTTCCACGGCATCAATATTCATTTCATTATACATACCTGATATGATGGTTCCGATAATAGTTTCAAAGGCTGCGGATGATGAAAGACCCGAGCCGCTAAGTACATCACTTGTAATATAAGCATCAAAACCGCCTACTTCATAACCGGCCTGTTTTATGCCATATATAACGCCCTTTATAATCGCAACGGTCGTACCCTCTTCACTGTTATTCTTTTCAAGCTTATCCATATCAATGGTTATCATATCATAGCCCCTGGATAAAACTCTTACCTTATCACTATTTTTATTTCCAACAATCGCAAGTGCATCATCATTAATAGATGCCGCAAGTACATTACCATGCTGATGATCGGTATGATTACCGCCTATCTCACTTCTTCCGGGTGCACTGTATATTGAAACCTCCGCATCACCGTTTCCGTTTGCAAATATCCGTGCATATTCCGAAAGTGCCTCGACATATCTGTCTCTCTGGTAAGCAAGCTTATTTCCATCTACATATATATCCTTAAGCTTTTCATCAAGCTTACCTTCTTTTATATAATTTGAAAGCTCATTTATTTTTTTCATCCAATTCCCCTTTACAAGCTTTATCAAGGTGTTTTACCTGTTGATTTTACCTCTACTGTAACAGTCATTATCTAATCGGCAGTATTATAACCGTCCGGATTCATGCTCTGCCATTTCCAGGAAGATGCACACATCTCATCTATACCGTACTCCGCTTTCCATCCAAGTTCCTTTAACGCAAGGCTTGCATCCGAATAACACACCGGAACATCTCCCGCACGTCTTGGCTTTATAACATAAGGCACTTCATGTCCGCATGCCTTTCCAAATGCTTTTACTACATCAAGTACACTTTGTCCGTTTCCCGTTCCGAGGTTATAAACCTTTACTCCCGGATTTTCTTTAATTTTATTAATTGCTGCCACATGTCCTTTCGCAAGGTCAACCACATGTATATAATCTCTGATACAGGTTCCGTCAGGTGTATCATAATCATCACCGAACACGCCAAGTACATCTCTTTTTCCTATAGCCACCTGAGCTACGTAAGGAACGAGATTATTGGGTATACCCTTTGGATCCTCTCCTATAAGTCCGCTTTCATGAGCTCCGATAGGATTAAAGTAACGGAGAAGTATTATATTCCAATTCTTATCAGCGGTATGTAAATCTGTAAGAATCTGCTCTATCATATGTTTTGTCCAGCCGTAAGGATTCGTACAAACGCCCTTCGGACATTCTTCTGTAATAGGTATAAAAGCAGGATCTCCATATACGGTTGCGGATGAAGAAAAAATCAAATTTTTAACATTATGCTTTCTTAAAGCATCACAAAGAGTAAGCGTTCCGCCTATATTGTTTTGATAATACTCAAGCGGCTTTTCAACCGATTCTCCAACTGCCTTAAGGCCTGCAAAATGAATAACACAATCTATCTTATTCTCATCCATAACCTTATTCATTGCATCCAAATCACATATATCGGCTTCATAAAATTTAACCTTTTTTTCTGTAATCTGTTCAACTCTGTCAAGTGCCTTCTTACTTGAATTATAAAGGTTATCGACTACAACAACATCATAACCTTCATTTAAAAGCTCTACGCAGGTATGGCTTCCTATGTATCCGGCACCACCGGTAACCAAAATCGTCATATCATTATCCTCCCTCTCATCTTTTTTGTCGAATAAATTCATTCTTGATATTTACATATCTTCTGTCAATCTTACATTGGCATCAAACATTTTACTGTATCCGAGCCAATCCTTTTTCCCGTTATTTGAATCTATAAGTTCTTTAAAGGTTTCAAGCTTAGCGTCAAGATTATCGGCATGAGCAAGTGCAAGAGCCTCAATTAAAGCCGGTTTTTTAGGCGAACCGAATTCAAGCTCTCCGTGATGTGCCAAAATACAATGCTTAAGCTCATTTCCGAGTACCGTCGGAAATCCTTCTATAGACTTTATTTTTTCTTCAACCATCATGGTTCCCATAACTATATGTCCGATAAATTGACCCTCATCCGTATAATCATTTTCAGGGAAGGACGAAAGTTCCTTTACCTTTCCTATATCATGGAGCAACGCAGCCGTCACAAGCAAATCTCTTTTTATAATAGGATAATTATCGGCAATATATATACAAAGCTTTGCAACCGACAGGGAATGCTCCAGAAGTCCGCCTATAAATCCATGATGAATAGACTTTGCCGCCGAGTGATTTTTAAATTCCTTTATAAAATTTTCATCCTCCACGAAGAACATCTTAAGAACTTTATTTAAATGTTCTTCCTTGACAGAATCAACGACAGCCAGCAATTCGTCATACATCGACTTAACATCCTTTTTTGAAGCAGGGAAATAATCCTCCTGATCGTATTCACCCTCATTGGCTCTTCTTATTCTTTTGATATTAAGCTGCAGGGCATTGTTAAAAGACGTAACCTGTGCCTCGATATGAATAAAGTCCATTGTCTCGAAATGCTCTATTCCGTTATTTAATTCCCAAACCTTACCGTCAACAACTCCTGTCTTATCCTGAAGTATTATGCTGTAATAATTCTTTCCTGCTTTTGTCGTTGCCTGCGTTTTGTTTTTACAGAGATAAACCTCCGAAATATTTTCGCCTTCTCTTAATTCATTGATATAATTCATGTCTGTTCCTTTCCGGATTCTTTATTTGTTTCCAACTAATATTTCTGTATTTGTTTCTTTATCAACAGAAGACTTCGCAAGTGAGAAAGTAAACTCCGTTCCTACACCTTCCGTACTTACAACAGTTATGTTCTCATTATGAGCCTTAATAATCTCCTTCGTAATAGAAAGCCCGAGACCAGTTCCCAGCTTGTCCTTTCCTCGTGAAGCATCGGCTTTATAGAAACGTACCCATATCTTTTGTATATCATCCTTAGGGATTCCACAGCCTTCATCTTTAACCGATACAAATAATTTATCGTTTTTATCCGTGAGTGTTATGTAAATACTTTTACCCTCCGGTGTAAATTTCAATGCATTATCTACAAGATTGTAAATAACCTGCTGAATCTTTGTTTTATCTCCGCGAACCATAGTTTTTTCGCAATGATTGTTGAGCCATATCTTAACACCTTTTTCGATACACTTGCCCTCGTACGAATTCATTACCATACGTACAAGCTCGAGCACATCGAAATCCTTTGCCACAAGCCATATTCCATAGGAATCAAATTTATTAAGTTCCAGCAAGCCTGTTGTCAGTTTGGAAAGGCGGTTTGTTTCATTTACTATGATATTCAGATATCTATCCTGTTTTTCCGGCGGTATGGTTCCATCCTGAATAGCCTGAACATAACCCTTTATGGATGTAAGCGGTGATCTGAAATCATGCGAAATATTTGATATGAAATCTTTTCTGTACTCCTCCAGCTTTGAAAGCTCGGAAGCCATATATTCCAAAGATGAAGCCAATTGTCCGATTTCGTTATCAGATTTTATATTAAGCTTTACATCAAAGTTTCCTTTTGAGTATTGCTCCGCAGCAGCATTTATTTTCATTATAGGTCGCATTATTCGTCCGGATATAAGTCCGAGTACCGCAAATGAAATTATAAGCATAACCAGAAACGGTACATAGATTGCCTGAATTATTTTCCCCTGCAGATCCTTTAATTCCTCTTCAGTGGAATGCATCAATATCATTCCCTTTGGAGCATCGTTAACCTTAATCGGTATAGCCACGGTTACGACGTCCCTATCAAAGTGTCCGAAAAAATTCCCCGAAAATGTCTGCGTTGTATTTAAATCAAAATCCTGATTCAAAAACAAAACATTTTTTGGTGCACCGGGATGCGAGGATGCTCTTGAATAAGCAACTACTATTCCCTTTTCATCAGCTATCCATATGCTGGCCGCCAGCGTCTCACTGTAATAATCAAGGTTATTTATAAGCTGACTGTGACTTATATTTCCCTGTAAATAATCAGCAACCGTCTGATCGGCAATAAGCAACGCCTCATTGGTAAGGACTTCCGATTTTTCTCTAACCATCAATCTTCTTGTTGTAAATGTCGAATAAACAACAACAAAAATAAAAAGCGCTATTGACAAAAACAGAAATCCCAAAAATATTTTATCAAATAACGAACGTTTCAAATGTTATCTCACCTCAAACTTATAACCCTTACCCCAAACAGTGGTTATCGCCCAATTACTTCCATCATGTATCTTTTCTCTGAGTCTCTTAATATGTACATCAACGGTTCTCGAATCACCGACAAATTCATATCCCCAAAGCTTGTCAAGAAGCTGATCTCTTGTGAAAACCTGATTAGGATGTCTCGCAAGAAAATACAAAAGCTCAAGTTCCTTAGGCGGCATCTCAACCTGCCGTCCCTCAAATATAACGGTATAATTTGTAATATTTACAAGCAATCCGTTGTATTCCACGAAATCACCGTTATGATCCGTATCAACAGCTATCGTATTTCTCTCAGGTGTATAATTTGCCCTTCTTAGTACAGCCTTAACTCTTGCTACAAGCTCGTTTGAATCAAACGGCTTAATCATATAATCATCTGCACCTATCTTAAGACCAAGCACCTTGTCAAATATCTCTCCTTTTGCCGAAAGCATTATTATCGGTATCTGAAGAGTCTTTCTTATTTCGGTACATACCTCATATCCGTCTATGTCAGGGAGCATTATATCCAGCAATACAAGATTTGGATTAAAGCTTTTAACGAGACCAAGAGCATCTCTTCCGTTATATGCTATCTCCGTATCAAAGCATTCTTTAGTCAGATATAACGAAATAAGCTCTGCGATATTTTCATCATCGTCTACGATAAGTATTTTTTGTTTATCCATAATAACCTCCCTGCATATTTAAAATTCAACTATCGTTACTCCGTATTCTCCTTCACCGTATTCACCGGCTCTGAAAGATTTTACAAGCGGATGTGTTTTAAGGTATTGATGTATTCCGTTTCTTAATGCACCGGTACCCTTTCCATGAATTATCGTTACCTTTTCAAGATGCGAAAGTGCCGCGTCATCAAGGTATTTATCTATAAGTGAAATTGCTTCGTCTACTGTCTTTCCGATAACATTTATCTCAGGCGATATAAACATCGCCTTGCCCTTTATGGCTGAATTTTTAGCCTTAACGCCATAGCTTTGTTTCGGCTTTTCATCAGGTATTATGATAAGATCGCTTATCGGCAGTCTCGAGTTAAGAATTCCCATTTTAACTCCCGCTATTCCGTTAGCATCCGGAAGCGCGGTTATGGTTCCTCTTGCGTCCATGCTTATAACCTCAACCATATCACCTATATGAAAATCCTTCGCTTTATGATGCGAGGTACGTTTAGGTACTTCCTTCTTTCCTCCCTGATCATAGCTCTTAAGCTTATCACGAAGCTTACCTCTTTTTTCCTCCATAATCCTCATATCTGCTTTTTCAGGATTATTGCGCCATTTGTTATAATCGCGAATTGTCTTATCGGCAAGCTCCTTTGCTTCATCTATTATTTCTGAAGCCTCCATTCTTGCTTCGGCAAGAATATCCGCTTTCTTTTCTTTTATATTTTTCTCTTTTTCTTCGAGACTTAGTTTTAATTCTTCTACTTCTTTTTTATATTGCTCTATAGCACGTTCGTCTTCTTCGATCGATTTTTTACTCTTCTCAAGATCTGCTATAAGGCTCTCCATATCCACGCTGTCCGAATCCACATTTTCCTTTGCGGAATCAATGATATAATCCGGAAGGCCAAGCTTTTTTGAAATGGCAAAAGCGTTTGATTTACCGGGTATACCAATCATAAGCTTGTATGTCGGCTGAAGAGTTTTTATATCAAATTCACATGAAGCATTTTCTACTCCGTCGGTTGAAAGAGCATAAGTTTTCAATTCACTGTAATGAGTCGTGGCCATACATCTGGCACCCATATTTTTAAGGTGATTAAGAATGGCTATCGCAAGTGCGGCACCCTCAACGGGATCCGTTCCTCCTCCCAGCTCATCAAAGAGGCAAAGCGAATTCATGCTCGCATGATCAATGATATATACGATATTACTCATATGCGAAGAAAATGTAGAAAGACTCTGCTCTATGCTCTGCT
>DFDU01000093.1 GCA_002369325.1 Lachnospiraceae bacterium UBA3820 | reverse complement strand
AACTTTCCACTTAATGACATAATATCCACTCCTATTCATATTGATTTTTGTCGTTATAAATAACACGTTTTATAGTTAGTTATATTAAACTAATCTATTTTTGATTTTATCACTTTATAATTATATATTCAAGAATTTATGTAAAATTATATTTTCTCTACATGAAACGAGCTTATATATCACTTATTTTAAAATAAATAATAAATATATAAGAATTATTTTTCAATAAACTTACATTTTATCGAATTATGTATATTTCTATTTACATTTGTACTCTAATATTGTATATTAAATCTATAGACAGGTTATTTTCATAAGTTAAATGCCCATCCTTTTTGTTTCTATTTTCCTGTTTACTTACCAAAGATAAAAATAATTAAGATTATAAGTATAAAGGAGGATTCTTTATAGGTTTTATTTTGTTGTAATTGAATATTGGAAATGTTACAATATCTGTAACTATATAAGATTTCTCCTTTTTGATAAAGGAAAGTCTTTATTGACTTTCTCTAATTATTAATAACTATTAGAGGAAGGTGAGTTATGTGGAATTTATTTTCAAAACATTTATTTTAAACAAACAAGAATACGCCAAAATCATCAGCGAAATCAACACCAATTATATGTCTAAATATGTTGGCAAGCCTTTTCCTATACATATTTCTCACGAAATCGGTATTGAAAGCAAAGCGTATATGTATTATTTTGAAAACCACGGGTATAATAACTACAACATATATATGAAAATACCTATAGACTAAGGAGGTAATTTGATGAAAGAACTTGAAAAACTATTAAATAATGTAAGTGATACATACGAAGATTTTGTAATAGCTATATTACATTATGCAAAGAAAAAAAATTCGCGTTTAGATGCGGTGTTAACTTATATGAAAGACAATCCTAATGCTACATCATCTGATATCATATATTTTATATCTACTCAACCGGATTTCTTTGAGGACGCAGCCGAACAATATGTACCTTCAGGAAGTGTGATGTGATTTATTTAATTGGCTAAAGTATGATTTTTATGCATAAAACATAAAATATTTAATAAAAACGCGGGAGGATTCCTCCCGCTTTTTATTTAAAATATCTTCTTAAGTCTTTCCATTGCCTCGGCTGTCTTTTCATGATCTGAAAATGCGGTAAGTCTGAAATGTCCTTCACCGTTTTCACCGAAGCCCGCACCCGGAGTTCCTACGATATTGGCTTTTTCCAGCAGCAGGTCAAAGAAATCCCAGGACTTCATACCGTAAGGACAGGTAAGCCAGATATAAGGTGAGTTCTTGCCGCCGGTATATTTTATGCCAAGCTCATCAAGGGCCGACATGATTATCTTTGCATTTTCTCTATAGTAATCTATATTAGCTCTTATCTCTTTTTGTCCTTCCTCTGTAAATACCTGACATGCACCCTTTTGTACTATATAAGAGGTTCCGTTAAACTTGGTAGTCTGGCGTCTAAGCCAAAGTTTATTAAGGCTAAAGCCGTCAAATGAAAGCGTATTAGGAACAACCGTATATCCGCATCTTGTTCCCGTAAAGCCTGCAGTCTTTGAAAGTGAGCAAAACTCGATGGCACAAGTCTTTGCACCCTCAATCTCATATATGCTTCTTGGTACATCTTCATCAACTATAAATGCTTCATATGCTGCATCATAAAGAATAACTGACAAATTAGCATTGGCAAAATCAACCCATTTCTTAAGCTGCTCGCGGTTATATGCTGCACCGGTAGGATTATTTGGCGAGCATATATATATTATATCTGCCTTTTTGCCCTCATCAGGAAGCGGCAGAAAACCATTTTCTTCATTGGCATCGATATATATTATATTCCTTCCGTCCATGGTGTTGGTGTCAACGTATACAGGATATACCGGATCGGGAACAAGCACTGTATTGTCCTTATCAAATATATCGAGGATATTTCCCACGTCACTCTTTGCTCCATCTGATATAAATATCTCATTTGTCTCAAGCGATACTCCGTAGCTTCGATAATATCCCTTTACAGCCTCCTGTAAAAAGCCGTATCCCTGCTCCGGGCCGTAACCTTTGAAGGTTTCAGTTGCTGCCATATCCTCTACTCCGCTATGTAAGCCCTTTATTACCTCGCTGCACAACGGAAGTGTTACATCCCCTATACCCATACGGATAATATTTGCATCAGGATGAGCTGTCTGATACTCCGCAACCTTTCTTGCTATATCAGCGAAGAGGTAATTCTCCTTAAGATTAGCATAATTTTTATTAACCTTCACCATAACATATTCTCCTTTTCATAATATTTCGATACTTATATTAGATAAAATTGCGTGCAGCTCCTCAATCTAAGCATCAATAGTAGAAATTCCGATAGTTATTTCTTCAAGTACGTCCAGCAATACTCGTACGGTATCAAGCGATGTAAACATGGTTACATTGTTTTCACTTGCACATTGTCTTATGGATACTCCGTCACCATAATGTATACCCGAAAGTATTGCTCTTGTATTTATAACATAGCTTACATATCCTGAACGAATGGCCTCCAGTATTTCCTCACTTCCCTCACTCATCTTACCTCTTACTCTTGTTCTAATGCCATGTTCCTTAAGAAATACTCCTGTTCCCACGGTTGCTTCTATATTAAATCCCATATCATAGAATCTTCGTACTATAGGAAGTGCCTCTTCCTTATCCTCATCTGCAAGTGTAACCATTACAGTTCCGTAGTTCTGTAGTTTTATACCTGATGCAACAAGTGCCTTATACATGGCTCTGTGAAGCTTATCATCATAACCTATGGCTTCTCCTGTTGATTTCATCTCCGGCGAAAGATAGGCATCCATACCTCTTAACTTTGAGAATGAAAAAGCAGGTGCCTTAACATACCATCGTTTTTTTTCATTTGGATACAAGGCAATATCATCCCTGTATCCAAATTTTCCATCCTCACAAGCTTTTGCTACTCCCTGTTCTTTTAAACTCTTTCCGAGTATTACAAGTGTTGCTATATCCGCAAGGCTGTAGCCGGTTGCCTTAGATAAGAAAGGCACCGTTCTTGACGAACGAGGATTTACCTCGATTATAAAAACATTATCATTTTTATCTACAATAAACTGTATATTGAAAAGACCGACTATTCCTATACCAAGCCCCAATTTTTTAGTATAATCAAGTATGGTTTCTTTTACCTTATCCGATATGCTGTATGGCGGATAAACACTTATTGAGTCACCTGAGTGTACGCCCGTTCTTTCAACAAGTTCCATAATTCCCGGAACAAATACATCGTTTCCGTCGCAGATTGCATCAACCTCAACTTCCTTACCCTGAATGTACTTATCGACAAGTACCGGCTTGTCCTCGTCTATCTCAACCGCATTTTTAAGATAATGCGTAAGATGTTCTTCCTTTGCAACTATCTGCATGGCACGGCCTCCGAGTACAAAACTCGGTCTGACAAGTACAGGGTAACCGATTTCTTCTGCTGCCTTAATACCCGCCTCTATGCTTGTTACAGCCTGTCCTTTAGGCTGCGGTATATTTAACTCATATAATACCTTTTCAAATGCATCTCTGTTTTCAGCTTTCTCAATAGCATCACAATCGGTACCTATAAGTTTGACTCCTCGTTTCATAAGCGGCTCTGCAAGATTTATCGCAGTTTGTCCTCCTAATGATGCGATAACACCCTCAGGATTCTCATGCATAATTATATCCATAACATCTTCTACCGTTAACGGCTCAAAATAAAGCTTATCAGAGGTTGTATAATCCGTGGAAACCGTCTCGGGATTATTGTT
>DFDU01000081.1 GCA_002369325.1 Lachnospiraceae bacterium UBA3820 | reverse complement strand
CATACTCTGTCATCCTGTCCGTATGACATGATCATACTTCTGTCTATTCCGGCCTCTCTTGCTCTTCCTGCAGGAACAACCTCAAGCTCGGCTGATATAAAGTCTTCTTCCTCCATACCATAGTTTTCTTTTATGATATTAATTACATTTTTCTTAAAAACATCTTTTTCTTCATCCTTTAAAGGTATGCTTCCAAATAATACATCAAGATTCTCGCCCTCGATAACCTTATTGGCTTTTTTCTCCATCTGCTCACCTGCAAGATGTATGAGTAAATCGGTAACACAAAATACAGGATCGTTTTCTTTTTCACCTATGGATATATCAATAACCTCACCATTCTTTTTAACAACCACACCATGAATTGCAAGAGGAAGTGTTACCCATTGATATTTTTTGATTCCACCATAATAATGAGTATCAAGATATGCGAAATCACCCTTTTCATATAAAGGATTCTGCTTTATATCCATACGCGGTGAATCAATATGCGCACCGAGTATATTTACACCCTGCTCAATATCCTTATCCCCAATATTAAACAAAGCCACTGTTTTATTCATACAAATACTGTAAATTTTATCTCCTGCCTTAATGACCTCATTATTCTTGATATAATCCGCAAGATCTTTATATCCGTTTTCCTTCGCAGCCTTTATAATAAGCTTCACGCACTCTCTTTCCGTTTTTCCGTCACTAAGGAAATCCCTGTATCCGTCACAAAGCTTATCAAGCTCCTTCAATGCCTTATCGTCATAAGTCTTCCATGCATTCTGTCTTTCCATTAATTTTCACCTCATACATATTTATTAATTAAAATTATTTTTATCATATAAATAATAATTTACCTTATTTATACTTTTTATACCAGTTCTTTAACCACTTTATTAAGAATTTCAAACGCCTTATCGCATTCTTCTTTGGTAACGTTAAGCGGAGGAACAAGACGTATAACCGAAGGTCTTACAGCGGTTATCAAAAGACCCTCATCGGATGAATTGTACTTTACATCCGTTGCAATTTCTTTATCAAACTCGACTCCAATCATAAGACCTTTTCCACGCACTTCTTTTACATGAGGAAGCTTTAAAAGAATATTTCTGAAATATTCTCCCATCTTATCCGAATTATCAGCCAGATTATTATCCAAAATTTCTTTTACCTGTGCATATGAAGCCGCACAACAAACCGGATTTCCGGCATAAGTGCTTCCATGTGCTCCCGGTCCGAAAGTACGTGCAAGCTTTTCGCTTGTACACATAGCACCTATCGGCATACCGCCGCCCATTGCTTTAGCCATACTTACGCAATCAGGCTTTACGTCATATCCCATAAATGCCATAAGACTTCCGGTTCTTCCCCAACCGGTCTGAACCTCATCAAACAAAAGTAGCATATCTCTCTCATCACAAAGCTTTCTTAAACCCTGTAAAAATTCTTTGGTTGCAGGAATTACTCCTCCCTCACCCTGAACAGGTTCAACCATAACAGCTATGGTATCCTCATCGCAGGCTTCTTCAAATGCTTTAACATTATTGAACTCTGCATATGTTATACCCGGTATAAACGGATCATAATTATGCTGTATTGCAGAACCGGGCTGTCCTGTTGCCGCAAGTGTTGCAAGAGTTCTGCCATGGAAGCTGTTCAAAGCTGTAACAATCTTATAACGATTAGGACCATAATTATCCTTACCGTATTTTCTTGCAAGCTTTATCATTACTTCATTTGCTTCAGCACCTGAATTTTGAAAATATATTTTTTCCATTCCTATGCTTTTGCATATAAGCTCTGCAAGCATAGCCTGAGGTATTGTATAACAATAATTGGAAGCATGAATCAATGTCTCACATTGCTCCTTAATTGCCTCAACCACCTTAGGGTTGCAATGTCCGGCACTGTTAACCGCAATTCCCGCCATAAAATCAAGGTACTCCCTGCCGTTTTCATCAACCAGATATGTATCATGACCTTTTTCAGCTATAAAATCAAGTCTCTTGAAGGTTTCATAAAAATATGTATTATACATATCTTTAATATCTTCTTTTGTCTTTCCTACTTCTTTTAAAATCATAATAATCAGCTCCTTAATCATCCTGTATAATTTATTATGGGGACGTCTCTACTGATAACGCCCCCGATACATACAATCAAATAATATATATTAGCCGTAAATACTGCTTCCGACAAGCTTATCAAGTACTCCCACAAGAGTTCCTATTTCCGGCTTACTTATCTGCTCATTGGCACCAAGCAATTCTCCCTTTCTCTTCATATCTTCATTAATAAGTGATGAGAAGATAACTATCGGAAGGTGCTTCAAGCCTTCTGTTTCTCTTATAAGCTTAATAAGATGATGTCCGTCCATCTGCGGCATTTCTATATCGGTTATAACACATTTTACTCCATAATCTACACCGTTATTTTTCTTAAGTTCCTTAAGGAATTCCCATGCTTCTTCACCGTTATTCTTAACGGTAAGCTTTGTATATCCTGCCATTGAAAGGGAATCCTTTATAAGCTGACAAAGCATAAGTGAATCCTCAACAACAAGAATAGGTATCTCATTTCTTTCTCTCTCGCTGAAGGCTTCAATCTGCGAAACCTTAAGACTTGTCTCAGGACAAATCTCTTCAACTATTCTTTCGAAGTCAAGAATTATAAGAAGATCCTTATCTTTCTTTATGATACCTGTTGCAACTCCTGTACCCGTTCCGCTTACCGAAGCATCAGGCTTGACAACCTCTGACCATGATACTCTGTTGATTCCGATTACAGCTTCCACATCAAAAGCTATGTTCAAATTATTAAAATTAGTTACTATAAAGAAATTATTGCGCTTGTCATCATTATCAAATCCAAGAGCTCCGAACAAATCAATTACGGTAATAATATCCTCTCTCGGCATAAATATACCTTCAA
>DFDU01000030.1 GCA_002369325.1 Lachnospiraceae bacterium UBA3820 | reverse complement strand
AGCTCTGGTGGGGACACAGAATCCCGGCATGGTATTGCCAGGATTGCGGTGAGGTTATTGTAAGCAGAGAAACACCATGTGAATGTACAAAATGTAAGAGTAAAAATTTAAAGCAGGATGAAGATACACTTGACACATGGTTCTCATCGGCACTCTGGCCGTTCAGTACCCTGGGTTGGCCGGACAAGACTGAGGATCTGGATTATTTCTTCCCTACAGATGTTCTTGTAACCGGTTATGATATAATATTCTTCTGGGTTATCAGAATGGTATTCTCAGCTATAGAGCAGACGGGAAAATTACCGTTCCATACAGTACTTTTCCATGGACTTGTAAGAGATGACCAGGGACGTAAGATGAGTAAGTCATTAGGAAACGGTATAGACCCTCTTGAGGTTATCGAAAAATACGGTGCGGATGCACTTCGTTTCACTCTCGTAACCGGAAATGCACCGGGTAACGATATGCGTTTTTACTGGGAGAGAGTTGAGGCAAGCCGTAATTTTGCAAATAAGATATGGAATGCTTCAAGATTTATCATGATGAATATCGAAAAGGCTGATATAAAGGATGTCAGTCTTGATAAGCTTACCTTGGCAGACAGATGGATATTATCCAAAATGAATTCACTTGTTAAGGAAGTTACAGACAACATGGAAAAGTATGAGCTTGGTATAGCGGTATCAAAGCTTTATGACTTTATATGGGAAGAGTTCTGTGACTGGTATATAGAGATGGTTAAATCGAGACTCTGGGATGATGCCGATGAGACAAAGGCGGCAGCGCTTTGGACTCTCAAGACTGTTCTTATAAATTGTCTCAAACTGCTTCATCCTTATATGCCTTTTGTAACTGAAGAAATATATGATACACTTACAGACGGAGATGATTCTTACGAAGAGTCCATTATGATTTCAACCTGGCCTGTATTTAAGGATGAATATGTATTTGCGGATGATGAGGCTGCTGTTGATAAGATTAAGGAAGCTGTAAGAAGCATAAGAAATATAAGAAGTGAAATGAATGTTGCACCGAGCAGGAAAGCAACTGTTTATGTGGTATCAGCAAAACAGGAGATAAGAGATATATTTGAAGCAAGTAAGAGCTTCTTTGCAATGCTCGGATATGCAAGTGATGTTATAATTCAGGCTGATAAGGCCGGTATAGCTGATGATGCGGTATCAGTGGTTATCCATGATGCATCGCTTTATATGCCTTTTGCCGAGCTTGTAGATATAGAAAAAGAGCTTGAACGTCTTAACAAGGAAAAGGCAAGACTTGAGGGCGAGATTAAGAGAGCATCCGGTATGCTTAATAATCCTAAGTTTGTTGATAAAGCTCCTGCCGCAAAGGTTGAGGAGGAGAAGGCAAAGCTTAAGAAGTATACTGAAACCCTTGAGCAGGTAACCGAAAGAATAGCTCAGCTTGGATAGTTTGAATATGCTATAAACTGTTTTAAAAGCATCGGTTAAATTTTTGACATATCATTAAATGGAGAATGAGATGGATAGTGAAAAGTTATTAAAAAAGAAAATTGAACAATTGCTTTTAATACCTACAGCAACGTCACTTCTGCTTGTCGGTATGTGTGTGGTTTTATTTCTGATTAATAATAAATGTGCGATTATAGCCAGTATGGTGGTAGGTACATTTATAATAATTGAGGTTATTATCCTTTTACTGTCAAAATCGTTTTTATCACCGATGCTGTTTAATTTTTCCATGCAAAACAGTCAGGTTCAGAAGCAGCTGCTTGATGAATTTGCCGTACCGTATGCTATCATTGATACCGATGGTAAGGTTTTGTGGGGAAATGCGCCTTTTATCGATGCATTTGGCGAGGGAATAAAAAAGCGTGTTAAAAGAAGTATCAGTGCATTTTTCCCTGAGGTTACGGAAGATTTGCTTACATCGGAAGAAGATGTAAGTATTGATGTTGCGTATAATGAAATTGAGTATTCGGCACTTATCAAGAAGATAAGCAATGAAGACGGAACCGTTATAGCATTTTATCTTTTTGATGTGACGGAGTTAAATCGTTATAAGCGCGAAAATCTTGAGCAAAAGCTTGTTTCGGGACTTATATATATCGATAATTATGACGAGGTTATGGACAATACAGAGGAGGTAAGACATTCTCTGGTGGAAGCGCTCGTTGACAGAAGAATAAATATGTATTTAAGCACGATTGATGCGATAGGAAAGAAAATCGAAAAGGATAAATATTTCTTTGTATTCAGACAAAAATTCCTGCCGCAGCTTAAGGAAACCAAGTTTGCGATTTTAAATGAGATAAAGAGTCTTAACGTCGGAAATGAAATTCCGATTACACTTAGTATAGGTATCGGTGCAGATACGGACAGCTTCAGCGAAGCATATGAATACAGCAGAACTGCTATAGGTATGGCACTTGCAAGAGGCGGAGATCAGGTTGTTGTCAAGTATGGCGATAAGATTACCTACTTCGGAGGAAACAGTGCAGGTACCGAAAAGAGTACAAGAGTTAAGGCGAGAGTTAAGGCTC
>DFDU01000051.1:2918-6132 GCA_002369325.1 Lachnospiraceae bacterium UBA3820 | reverse complement strand
TGAACTTATCCTTAGGAGAACGTCCTGTATAAACACCTGTCATTACATTGATAGCATCAAGCTCTGTAAGCTGTCCCTTATCATATCCCTCAAGGTCAGCCTTTGTTTCTTCCTCGAACAATAACTCGTATGAAGGATTGTAAACTACTTCCTTCGCACCTGTGATGCCATACTTACTCAAATCAACATTTGCCATTTTGTATACCTCTTTTCTATAAATTTTAACGATATCATTAATACAAAATCAATCGCTTAATAGTATAAATTCTAAGTGTAAATAAGTCAATATTTTTTTACGGTTATTTTAAACTAACCTACTTAACCCTTGCAATATATTTATCAACTTCTTTTCTGAGTACATAAAACTGACACGGACCGGCATCAAGAACAGCCTTATGGAATTCCTTTTCATCAAACTTATCTCCCAGTTCTTCCTTTGCATGTTCCTTTAATTCTTCGAACTCAAGCCAACCGGTGCAATACATTTGATAATTTGCCGGTTCGGCCACAACATAGTCCATTATATCCTTTGCAACTTCCGGATTAAACCCGTTTTCAGTAAGATATTTTTCTGTATCCTCTACTGTCCAGCCTTCATAATTGACACCGATTTCCACACGGGCACTGACAAGCAAATTCAATTTATGATTAATTTCTTCAAAATATGCATACGACGGATCTTCATACTTATCATAATATTCGAAGGACATCATCTCAACATAGGTTGCCCAACCCTCCTGATATCCACCGAAATCCATAACTGATCTTATCGGTTCAGGGTCGCTTGACAGATAATATACAAATTGATACATATGTCCCGGTACGCCTTCATGCGCAAGTGTAGACCAAAGAGAATTATTATCGGATGAACCCTTATTAACATATATTGAATTATTTTCGTAAGCATCTATCGGTGGCGTCATAAAAAATGCAGGACTTACAATATTTTCAAGTGATTTATGGACCGGTGTAACCTTAAATTCTATCTCTGGAATCTCAGGGAATCTGTCATCGACTGCGTTCTCAAAAAATTCTACAGTTTCCCTGTAATCTAATTCTTCATAAAGGTCGCCGTTTTCCGCAGCCTGAATATAAGCTTCATATTCATTATAATTGCCAAATGCCTTTGAATACATCTCCGACATATTATCCTCTATGGCTTTATCCAATAACGCTATTACTTCCTCCGGTGTTTTGTCCGTACCAACATAATCCTCCAAAAGATATGCATAATATTCTTTTCCGTTCTCATAGTAGCAAACTCCAAGATCGTTATCTCCTGTATTTTTCAATCTTTTGAAGGTTTCAATCGTGCTCTTATATGCCGGAATGATGTAATTTATAACAGCATTATGATTTCTTGTTATATACTCCTGAATCTCTTCTTCCGTTAATCCCTCAAATTCTCTGATTCTGTCCTCAAATGTTTCAATAAGAAGATTTTCCTCAGGTGATGCGATAAACTCCGAACACTGTCTTATAACCTCATTTGCACTGTGAGTCGACATAAAAAAGCCCTTTTGAGATTTTATTTTCTCAAATTCAAGACATTTATCAAAGTAATCCGGAGTAAGCTCAAGCAATGTAAGGTAATCTTCTATATCCTGCCTGTCATAAAATGTATATTCTGCAAGTGCTATCGGTAGATTACTTTGCAAACCGCTGGTATATGCAAACGGCTCTGACAAATAGAGATAATCATACGACTTCTTGGCCACTTTTTCCATCTCATATATTACATCATAAGTATGCTTTTGTTCTTCCGAAAGAAGGCTGTAATCAAAAGCCTCCATTTCATCAAGGCAATCCTGCACCTCTTTTTTTGTTTTTTCATTGGCCTCTTCCGAAAAATCAACATCTCCGTAAGTAGCATCCGTAGGAGTGATTCCTACTTCTTCAGGTTTTGAAAGGCTGTAATTAAGCGTTATACTGTCCGAATTAACCGCTTCAACGTAAGAATCCCAAAGCCAATCATCAAATTTTTCCTGTTCCGCCTTTGCCTCAGGCGAATCAAGATCCACATCAGGTGCCTCGGTCGTAGGCTCTGTGTTTGAAACCTCTATTCCGGTGGTTTCTTCCGTGCTTTCGTTTTCAGTTGTTTTGGAATTATTCTTTCCACATGAGGTTAAGCTCAAAAGCATAACAACTGCCAAAGAAAATGCTGTTATTTTTTTTCTAAATTTAATCATATTTCTCTACCTCTGATTATAATAAATGATAGTGCCAAATCAGCGTGATAATACCCGTTTATTCGCTAATCGTATTCATTTTATCCACATAATGCCATTATATACATTATAAACCCAAAAATCAAATTCTATTAAATAATCTCCGTAACATATGCAAGAAACATTATATTACGGAGATTATTCAAAATTTCATTATCTTCAATTTTATTAATAGATTATCACTTCTGCGGTCTGTGCTGCCACATCCGGCATAATACTTACTGTTATGTATTTGTTTTCTATAAGATATGCCAATACATTATCGCTTGAATATCCAAGATTTTCAGCAAGCTCTTTGGCAAATTCAGTACGAGGTTCGACAAGTTCTTTTCCGTATATATAATATGCCGCGGCTAACTCTTCAGCTTCGGTCTTGACCTCCTCAGATGCCAATGCCGACTCGGAAGCAGTTATAAACTTATCCTTTAATTCTTTGACATATTTTTTATCTATATCTACGCCAAATGTCTGTTTTGCATCATTTAATTTAAAGACATATCCGTACTCAACGGTATTATCCTTTTTATTATATTTGCCATGATCCACATCACCGTTAACATTGGTAAAAGTAATCTTGTCATTTTTAACCTCATAGGTTCCGAACTCGTATGTTCCCTGATCATCATATACGGCATATATACCGTTATCAAAAAGAACATATCCGCCAAAATCCTCATTGACATATTCACCCTTCGGCGCGCCCTTTGAAAGCTTCGGCAAAACAAATATAAAGAATACCGCTGCAACGGCTGCAAGTATAAGAAATACTATTATTCCGATTATCAGTCCTCTTGACGCACCTTTTTTTGCATTATCAATTGCCACATTTTTATTATCTTGTGATTCCGGAATACCCTTTAACTGATTACGAAACGCCTGCTGCGGAGTTTCCGTACTTTGTGGTTGCATCTGTGGTTGCTGCACCTGTTGCTGTGGTTGCTGCTGTGGCGGTGCATACGGTGACGGCTGCACTGCCTGTTGCTGCA
>DFDU01000051.1:1484-2788 GCA_002369325.1 Lachnospiraceae bacterium UBA3820 | reverse complement strand
ACGGCGACGGCTGCACTGCCTGTTGTTGCATCTGTGGTTGCTGCGGCTGCGGTTGCATCTGCTGCTGCGGAGGTGCATACGGCGAAGGCTGCACTGCCTGCGGCTGCATCTGTGGTTGCTGCGGCTGAGGCTGCATCCGCTGTTGCAAAGGTGCATACGGCGACGGCTGCACTGCCTGTTGCTGCATCTGTTGTGGTAGTTCACCTTGATTATCAACTGTTATCAAGGCTCCGCATTCATCACAAAATGGTGCATTATCTGGAACAATTGCCCCGCATATTTTACATATCATATTTGTCACTCCCATTCTACTTAAATCACTAATTACATATATAAAAATCAGTATATTTCAACAGAAACCACTCCGCTTGATGACACCTGTATATCAATGGATATTATTTCCTCTTCAAGCAAAAACTGAAGTCTTTTGTCACTGCTGTATCCCAGAATTTCCGCAAGTTCTTTTTCTAATTCACTGTAAGGCTCCTTTAAATCATCCCCGTAAATATAATACGTTTGCCACCATGTTGCTTCGTCATATACTTCTTCATCAGCCATCGCTGTCTCGGTTGCTGTCTTTACTGTCTTTTCAAGTGAATCAAGATAATCTTCATCTATATCCACATCAAGCTTTGCGTCTTTATTGCTTGAATTAAGCTTTGTTCCATACATTGTTATGGTATTCTTTTTCTTGTCAAAGGTAGCTTCTATGGTATCTCCTTTTATAGACTTAAGTATGATCTTGTCCTTATTAACCGTATAAGTACCGATTGCATAATATTCTTTCTCGGAACTGCCTTCATCAATTTCGTAATTTACCCATGTTCCGTGATCAAAAAGATAATAATCGTTATAGTACGAACCCTTATAGCAATATTCTCCACCCAGCTTTGAGCTTGTGAGTATCGGGAAAATAAATATAAAGAATATTCCCGCAAGCAAGGCAACAGCAAGACCGGAAATAATTCCTATCTTTGCACCCTTTGACAGCGGTTTCTTTACTTTCTGAGGCGCACCGTAAGGTTGACCGTATCCCGGCATACCCTGTTGCATACCGGTTTGTCCGTATACAGGCTGCGCTGCTCCCATATTTTGCATTCCTGTCTGTCCGTATGCGGGCTGTGTCGCTCCCATATTTTGCATTCCCGTCTGTCCGTATGCGGGTTGTGTCGCTCCCATGTTTTGCATTCCTGTCTGTCCATATACAGGCTGCGTTGCTCCCATATTTTGCATTCCCGTATGTCCGTATACAGGCTGCGTTGCTCCCATATTTTGCATTCCTGTCTGTCCGTATACAGGCTGCG
>DFDU01000051.1:0-1389 GCA_002369325.1 Lachnospiraceae bacterium UBA3820 | reverse complement strand
ATACAGGCTGCGTTGCTCCCATATTCTGCATCCCTGTCTGTCCGTATACAGGCTGTGTTGCCCCTATGTCCTGCATTGCATTTTGACCGTACGCAGGTTGTGTAACTCCTATATCCTGTATTTGCTGATTGTTTTGATCTGCCATAATGCACCCCCTTATATAATAAATTATTTTATCATATCAATATATAAAACACAAGAAAACAAAAAGTGCCATGAGATGATTCTCATGACACTTTTATAGATTTCATTTTAGTCTTCTTTGCTCTCGATATATTTATTAAGAGTCTCTACAACTGTATTTAAGTTGTATGGTTTGGCTATATAGTCATCAAGCTTGTTTTCAAGGATCCTTTCCTTATCGCCAAACATGGCTCTTGCGGTAACTGCGATGATAGGAAGTCTCTTCTTATGCTCTTTTTGCTCTATATCTCTTATCTCCTGAGTAGCGGCAATACCGTCCATAACCGGCATCTGAACATCAAAGAGTGCTGCATCGTATTCTTTCTGCTTAAACAATTCTACTGCTTTCTCGCCATTTTCAGCTATATCATATGAGAAGCCAGCCATTCCGAGAAGCTTACCGATAACCTGCTGATTGACCGGCTCATCCTCTGCAACAAGGATTCTTGCCTTGCTGTGAGCGTTAATCGAGAAGATAGCTACGTCTTCTTTCTTCTCTTCCACTTTCTTCTGAGCCTCAGCTTCCGCCGCCTTAACTACCTTAAGAGGAATCTCGGCTATAAATGTTGAACCTATGCCTTCTTTACTCTGAACGGAAATAGTACCGCCCATAAGTTCTGCAATCTGCTTTGAAATAACAAGTCCAAGTCCGGAACCACCGTATTTTCTTGTATCGGATGAATCAACCTGTGAGAAACGAACGAAAAGCTTATCCATATCCTTTTCAGATATACCTATACCCGAATCGGCAACTGCAATTCTCATATTGATGGATTCCTTATCTGTATCGATTGCAGCGACTTTAACTCTTACGCTGCCTTCAGATGTGAACTTAAGTGCATTTGATAATAAGCAGTTAAGTATCTGCTGAATTCTCTGTCCGTCACCCTTAACAAGCTTAGGAATGTTATTACCGAATGTACAGTCAAGATCAAGTCCCTTATTTGTTGCAAGCGGAACCTGTGCAGCAACTGTTTCTTCTATAACGCTTCTTACATCAAATATTTCTTCCTTGAGGTTATACTTTCCTGCCTCAAGCTTACTTATATCAAGAATATCATTTATTAATCTAAGGAGTGTATCAGCACAATTCTTTGCTGTTGTAAGATTATCTCTGTAATCAGCCTGAAGATCATCAGCCATAAGTGTAAGCTGAAGCATACCGAGTATACCGTTGATAGGTGTTCTTATCTCGTGGCTCATATT
>DFDU01000103.1 GCA_002369325.1 Lachnospiraceae bacterium UBA3820 | reverse complement strand
AGAGTTAAGGCGAGAGTTAAGGCTCAGGCATTTAAGGAGCTTCTTGCCAATAAAGATAATGTAATGATAATGGGTCATAAACGACCGGATGCCGATGCATTTGGTTCGGCTGTCGGTGTTTATCGTCTTGTTAAGACTTTGGGTAAAAATGCTCATATAGTTTTAAATGAAGAAACATCGGCCATTAAGCCAATGGTCAGCGGATTTAAGGGTAACAGTGTTTATGGCGATGACATGATAATAAGCAGTGAACAGGCTATTAACAGTGTAAATGATGATACTCTTATAGTTGTTGTAGACGTAAACAGGCCAAGCATGACAGAATGTGAGGAGCTTTTGACGCTTGCGAAGAGTGTTGTTGTTTTTGACCACCACAGACAGGCTAACGAGAAAATAGAAAATGCAACTCTTTCATATATTGAACCGTACGCTTCGTCTGCGTGTGAGATGATTTCCGAGATGCTTCAATATATCGAGGAAAAAGTAAAAATCAGACCGGTTGAGGCGGATGCCATGTATGCGGGTATTGTAATAGATACCGATAATTTTCTTACAAAAACGGGTGTCAGAACTTTTGAGGCAGCAGCTTATCTGAGAAGATGCGGTGCCGATGTAACAAGAGTAAGAAAAATGTTCAGAGAGGACATAAATGTTCATAAGCATCTTGCCGAAGGCGTAAATAATGCTGAAATATACAAGAAAGAATTTGCTATATCAGCCGTAAATCCGGATGGTATAGAAGCTCCTACCGTTGTTGCGGCAAAAATAGCCAATGCCCTTTTGGGAGTTGAAGGTGTGAGAGCATCATTTGTTGTTACAAGCCAGGATAATACGGCATATATAAGTGCTCGTTCTGTGGACGATATGAATGTTCAGGTTGCCATGGAAAAGCTTGGCGGAGGCGGACATGCAAATGTTGCCGGAGCACAGCTTGAGGGCGAAACTATCGAATCGGCGATAGGAAAGATTAAAGAGCTTCTTGATGAAATGTATAAGGAAGGGGATATATAAAGATGAAAGTTATATTGCTTCAGGACGTAAAGAGTTTAGGAAAGAAAGATGAGATAGTTGAGGTATCTGACGGATACGCAAGAAACTTTGTGCTTCCAAAAAAAGTCGGAGTTGAGGCTACGCCTAAGAACTTAAATGAGCTTAAATTGAAGAAAGCGCACGAGGATAAGGTGGCTGCGGAAAAGCTTGCCGATGCACAGGCGCTTGCGGATAAGATGAAGGACGAGAGCATAACGGTATCTCTTAAAGTGGGAGAGGGTGGTAGAACCTTTGGTTCGATTTCTTCAAAAGAAATCGCAGAAGAGATGAAGAAGCAGCTCGGTTATGATATAGATAAAAAGAAGATAGTACTAAAAGAGCCTATAAAGAGTGTAGGAACTCATATAGTTGATATCAAGCTTCATACCAAGGTTACTGCACAGATAAGTGTAAAAGTTGCCGAGGGAAAGTAAGACGGAAAGCTTAAGCTTGAGGCGGCAGATATAAAGATAAGACGTAAAACATAGATTTAAGGCGGCAATAAGATGGATGAATTAGCTATAAAAAGAATACAACCGCATAGTAATGAAGCCGAGCAGGCAATAATCGGTGCGATACTTATGGATAGGGATGTTATTTCCGAGGTATCCGATAAGCTTTCCCGTGAGGATTTTTATAATGCACAATACGGTATTTTATATGAAGCTATGAATGAGCTTTACAATGAGGGTAAGGAAATAGATGTTATATCCTTAAGTAACAGGCTTAAAACAAAGGATGTGCCTGAAGAAGTAAGCAGTCTTGCGAATCTATCAGCTATAATAGCAGCAGTTCCGGTATCGGCAAATGCTAGGGAGTATGCAGAGATTGTTATCGATAATTCGATTTTAAGAAAGCTTATTAAGCTTAGTGAAAATATATCAAAGGATTGTTACCTTTCCAAAGAGTCGGTAGACGTTCTTTTAAATGAAGCGGAACAAAATATATTCCGTCTTGTTCAGGGAAGAAACGGAACAGGTAAATTTAAGGAAACCAAGGAAATAGTCATAGAGGTTCTTGAAGATATAGAAAAGGCTGCGAGAAATAAGGGAGAGATTACGGGTCTTTCTACAGGCTTTAGAGATTTGGACAGCCTTCTTACAGGTATGAACGGAGGAGAGCTTATACTTGTTGCGGCAAGACCTGCTATGGGAAAAACGGCATTTGTCCTTAACATAGTTCATTATCTTTCGATTAAGAAAAATATACCGAGTGTTATATTTTCTCTCGAGATGAGCCGTAAGCAGCTTATGTCAAGAATTATAGCCATGGATGCTATGGTGGATTCAAAAGCTTTAAAGCTTGGAACCTTAAGTGATGATGACTGGGATAAGGTTATCGAATCGGCAGATGTTGTCGGAAGAGCACCTATTTACATCGAGGCCGATTATGCAGTTACTCTTTCGGACCTTCGAACCAGATGCAGATATCATAAGCAAAATAATGGAATTCAGCTAATAGTGCTTGACTACCTTCAGCTCATGAGCACAACTAAAAATGTTGAGTCGCGACAGCAATTTATATCAGATATATCAAGAGGATTAAAGAATCTTTCCATAGAGCTTGATGTGCCGATAATAGCACTTTCGCAGCTTAGCCGTGCGGTTGACGCAAGAACCGACCATAAGCCTGTGTTATCGGACCTTCGTGAATCCGGTGCAATCGAGCAGGATGCCGATGTGGTAATGTTTATCTACCGTGATGAGTATTACAATCCTGAAACAACCACTAAGCCTCAGACTGCTGAAATAACAATAGCCAAGCATCGTAGCGGTGAAGTCGGAAGTGTGGACCTACGTTGGATAGGAAAGTATACCAAGTTTGCGGATCCGGAGAAATTCTATCAACCAAATTCGTAAAAACTTTAATATAAGGCATATAAAAACGGGCAGTTAAAGTAAATACACATTGTGTAGATACTATAGCAATTGCCCGTTTTAATATGCCTTATTTTTTTTGACGCAAGTTGTATACCAAAACCAAGAGAGTTGCTTGGGTTCATAATAAATAATAGGGTAAAGCCAAACATGGATGTTCTTAGCTATTAAAGCAAGCAAATTAAAATTGACAATTATAAAAAATTGATATAATGTAGTGATATAGAGCAAACTCTATCAAAATAACGGAAGATATTAGAAGGAGGTATATTATGTTAAAGAAGGTTAAGTTGTTTTTACATAAAAATATTATAATTTTATCTATGATATTTGCAGGGCTATATTCGTTTTGCGTATGTGCAGAAGAGTTGAATGATGTTGATATTAATTCAAATGCAGAAAACGAAAATCAGATTGACTCAGAGGAACAGGAGGACACTGATTATACCGTTGATTCAAATCAACAGAATAAAGAAATCGGACGTATAGAAGTAAAACTTGCAATTTATGCAAATTATGTAGGATATAGCAATTACTTCAATCGTGGTCAGAACTATTTGCTAAAAGCAGAGGTTTATGCAACCGATGGATCGATTATAACAGGTGAAGATGCCGAAGTTAAATGGGAATTGGGACCTATAAGTAAAAATAGCTATACAACGGCTAATGTAACAACATACAAAGATCAATTCGGGAAAGATCAAGAAGGTTTTAGTATGAAAATAGACCCTGAAGAAGAAACACCCGAAATAACAGTATATGCAACTTCTGTTAAAAATCCTTCGATAAGTGGAAGTTTATCTATGTATGTTAAGGATACCGATTATACAGATGAGCTTAATGTTAAGCTTGGAGATATGACATGGCAATATAAGACAGACAGTATTAAAATCGGAATATCATATGAAGCAAATCATCCGGGTGTGAAATTCAGATGTTTGTCTTATAATTTGGATAAACAGGAATGGAATGTGGTTTCTGACTGGTCGAGAAGCAACTGGGCTAATTGGAAGGCTGAGAAAGGAAATTACTGGATTCATTGGGAAGCAATGTCAGCAGATGAAAAATGCTTTGATTCCAATACAATG
>DFDU01000071.1 GCA_002369325.1 Lachnospiraceae bacterium UBA3820 | reverse complement strand
GTTAATACCTCGGCAACGGCTGCACGGAAAAACAACCGGTTTGAATGGATAAAAACGCTGGCAGAGGCTGGACATATTGCCAGATGGGAAGCGATTGAAGCAGAAATGAAAGCGGCGTGGGATGCTGCTGAGGCTGAAAAAAAAGAGGCAGATCCTACTTATATTCCTCAGCAATATCAGCCAAGCACATATGTGCCACTGGATTTCGGGGAACTGACCGGTGATGATATACAGGGAACAAGGGATTTGACAGGCAGTCAGATTGATCTGGCAGTGGGCTGTAACCTTACAACAGATTATAGTTTTGAACAAGGAGGGCTTGTTGAGCTGACCAACATAGAAATAATCGATCATGTCGCTTCTGTTTATTCCGATCATGCGATAATTTCAGAGTCTTCGTCGGACGATGAAAAAGAAGCTCAAGCAGCAACTGTGAAAGAAGATCCAAAGCCAAAATCTGTGACCTACAACGGCTCTGCTCAGGAACTTGTGACCGCAGGAACAGCCGAAGGCGGCGAAATGCAGTACGCCCTTGGAACGAACGCAACCACCGCTCCGACAACCGGATATACCACATCCATCCCTACAGCGACCAATGCCGGAACCTATTACGTATGGTACAAGGTTGTAGGAGATGATAATCATAATGATTCAGATGCGGCGTGTGTTACCGTAACCATTGATACGGTAGCTAAACCTGAATATAAAAACACTTCAGGTGCAGGCTCAAGTTGGACAGCAGGTTCAACAGGAACACTTGATTTTACATTTAAGCGTACAGAAAACGATGAAACAACATATGACCACTTTATCGGTGTAAAGGTTGACGAAAAGACGATTGATGCTGCTAACTATGATAAAGAAAAAGGTAGCGTAATTATAAAACTTAAATCAGCTTTTCTCGATACTCTTGCTGCAGGAGAGCATACACTTACCGCAGTATTTGATGATGGTGATGATGTAACTGTCAAGTTTACGATTGCAGCGAAGGCAGATGTTGAAACAAAGACAACCGAAGCAAAGAAAACAGAGACAAATAAAACAGCATCACCGCAAACCGGTGACAACTCCAATATACCTTTGGCATTTATGCTTATTCTTGATTCGGGTATGGGAGCTGTTTATCTTACGATCAGAAGACGTATGGAAAAATAAAAATGATGTGGGTATCAAAAGTACCTATTGACATTTACGTTTGGTAAATAGAATTAATAGATTGCAATCGGAGCATTACATAGGTAATGCTCCGATTTGTTGCGTAAAAATATAATAAATATAGAGAAAAATAAATAAAAATCATCTCATATAGTTTACATAATCGTTAATAGTTTACATAAAAATGACACTATTTGTGTCATTTGCGTTTTTATATTGATTTTTGCTTTTTTATAGTGTAAGGTCATTTTAAAGCAGATTATTCTATATATTTTGGATCCGAAAAATTTTAAAATTCTTGCTTTATTTCATAATTAAAACCCGGAGAGTAAAGTAACATGTTGTTTTTGTATGCTTTTTTTTAAGCAAAAAGGAGAGTTTTATGGAAAATAAAGAGCAAATTTTTAATAATCAGCTGGAGCAGATTAATGTGAATTTTAAGTATAAGGATACAGTTTTTCGTATGATTTACAAAAGTAAAAAAGAACTTCTGTCGCTTTACAATGCCGTAAACGGTACATCTTATGTCAATGAAGATGACCTTGAAATCGTGACACTTGAAAATGCCGTTTATATGTCGATGAAAAATGATATATCCTGCCTTTTGGATATGAATCTACAGATATATGAACATCAGTCAACGGTAAACCCCAATATGCCTCTTAGAAACCTGATGTACATAACAAAGCAGATAGAAAAAATGATTTTAAATAAAGATATATACAGCCGTAAACTCATATCGATACCCAATCCGAGATTTATAGTATTTTATAACGGTATAGATAAACAGCCTGAAAAAAAAGAACTGTACTTGTCGGATGCGTATGAGCATAATGAAAAGGAAAAAAATCTTGAGCTAAAGGTGTTGCAATTGAATATAAATAAAGGGTATAATGAGGACATAAAACGAAAATGTCCAACATTATTTCAATATATGGAGTATGTAGATAAGGTTAGAAAATTTGCAAAAGACTGTACTCTTGATGAGGCAGTAAAAAAAGCAGTTGATGATTGTATTGAAAATGACATACTGAAGGACTTCTTATTGGCCAATAAGGCGGAGGTAGTGAGTATGAGTATATTTGAATATGATGAAGAATTGCATAAAAAGACACTTTTGGCAGAAGGCTATGAAGACGGATATAACGCCGGAGTAGAGGAGAGTAAGAAGGCTATTGAAGAAAGCAAGAAGACTATAGCCGAAAAAGACGAAGCAATAGCCGAAAAAGACGAAGAAATAGTAAGCATGCAGGCGGAGATAGAAAAGCAAAGGATAGAAATAGAACAATTGAAAAAACTCCTTGAAAAGAAGTAGGGTTCTTTATAGGAACGTCAGAAACATTATTAAACCCCATTTTATATGATACAATGCTAATGGGCTGTGCGTTGCACAGCCCGTTTTTGTTGTTTGAATTTACATTACGTAATCTATTTATTTAATTATTTATTTGGTAGCAATATTTTTATTGCTTATAAGCTCTATGTAATCAATTAAGAATTGTGTTGTGCCTTCTATACCGAGGCGACTGCTGTTAATAGTCAGGTCGTAGGTTGTTGCGTCGCTCCACTCTGAATCGGAGTGGCTGTTATGATAATTTCTTCTGGTACGGTCATGACGCTTGATTTTGTTGGTTGCCTCACCTTCTGTTTCAATGTTGTATTTACGTTTAACACGTTTGATGCGGTCTTCAAGATCGGCAGTTACAAATATACTTATTATATTATATCTGTCTTTTAAGATTTCTTCGGCGCATCGTCCTACAACGACAAATGATTCGCGCTCGGCAGCTTTGTTTTTAATATAGTCAAATTGGAGTTCTTCGAGACCGCTCGTACTCAAGTCCGGTCGTTCCTTGGCCATCTCGTCAAGAGTGCTTCTGTCATACATGGTAAAACCAAAATGATTTGCTATTTCCCGGGCAATCTCATGACCGCCGCTTCCGTATTCTCTGCTGATAGTAATGATAATCTGATTTGCCATAATAATCCCCCCAATCGAACAATTGACATAAGGTGCACCGACACAGGCGGTGACTGGGTACCAATGTCTGCATACTACAATCTAATTTTATTATAAAATGAAGATAAATGCAATTATATGTTGTAAAAAGTTTTTTTAAATTACACAAAAAAACCGCAGGCATGAGCATGCCTGCGGTACGTTTTATCTGTCGCACTACTTGCAGTCTTCCGAACTTTCATCCTTTGAGTTGCTGCTCTTGGTATTTGTCTGAGTGTTGGTACTGTTTGTGTTTGAACTGTTTGTCTGGCTGTTTTTATTATTGTCTGCAGCCTGATTCTTGTTCTGATTTTTTGATGACATATATATTCCTCCTTATTATGTCAATATGTTTTGGCTTAATCTTTTAAGCCTTACACACTAATTATGGACACAAATTGGAAGATATATACATCAAATGAAAATTTATCTTCTTTTCGTCAGAGCACCTCTGTAATTTCTGATGCCGCCGACAGCATTTAAAACATTATACCCTTTGTCCGCAAGAATGCGGGCAGCCATCATACTGCTGCTTCCATGTTCACAATAAACAATGATAACCTTATTCTTTGGTAAACCTACTTTGCCGTTTTCTATATCCGAAAGAGGCAGATTTACAGCCATAGGGATGTGGCCGTTCGCAAATTCTTCCCATTCTCTTACGTCTACAATTATTCCTTGGTTATTTACCGCTTCATTCATGATGTTCCTAATATTAATATTACGAAATCTCAAAATGTCCGCCTCCTTTTTAAGATTTTATCCCTTACTTTAAAATATTCATAAAACAATGTAGAGTGACAAAGCAACTTATTTTTTCGTATATTAAAAGTGTGGAAATGTTCAAAGGTCGCCCTTGACAGTGTATGTCCATATCATTACAATGAAATGGATAATGCGTATCTATAGATTAGAAGGGTAAATATATGAACGATAAAGAGTTTGAACTTATAGCACCATGCCATTTCGGGCTTGAATCGGTGCTTAAAAGAGAAATAACCGATCTGGGTTATGAAATTGTTTCGGTGGAGGACGGAAGGGTTACCTTTAGAGGGGATGAAACTGCTATTCCGCGTGCCAACATATTTATAAGAACTGCAGAAAGAATCCTATTAAACATGGGGAACTTTAAGGCGGTTACTTTTGACGAGCTTTTTGAGGGTACAAAAGCGCTTCCGTGGGAAGAATACCTTCCGAGAGATGCCAGGTTTTGGGTAACAAAGGCAACTACAAATAAAAGTGCACTTTTTGCGGGAAGTTCCATTCAGTCGATTGTAAAAAAAGC
>DFDU01000075.1 GCA_002369325.1 Lachnospiraceae bacterium UBA3820 | reverse complement strand
GGAAGAGAACATCATCATATGAATACAAATAATGAAGAAACAATAAGTGATATACTTACGGCTTTCGTAAAGCAATATTATTCAGGAACACCTTATCTTCCAAAAGAAATAATGGTACAGGAGGATATAAAGGAGTCTGATATTATTGAGGGATATCTTTCCGAAAGAAGAGGCTCAAAGGTTAAGATATTTGTTCCTCTTAAGGGAGAAAAGAAAAAACTTCTAGAGCTTGCCTATGACAACGCATCGCTTGTGTTAAAGCAGGATGTAGAAAGGATAAAACGAGAAGAAAAAAGAACAATCGGAGCAACAAAAGATATAGCAAATATACTCGGAATACCGACTGCAGACCGGTTGGAGGCTTTTGATATATCACATATATCGGGTACGCTCAGTGTGGCATCCATGGTTGTTTTTGAAAAGGGTGTACCGAAGAAAAATGCTTATCGAAAATTTAAATTAAAATCAATTGACGGACCTGATGATTATGCTTCGATGAAGGAAGTCTTGAGCAGAAGATTTACGGATGAAAGATTTGATGTATACCCTGACGTTATAATGATGGACGGAGGTAAGGGTCAGGTTAATACTGCACTTATGGTTCTTGACAGTCTTGGGATTGATATACCTGTTTGCGGTATGGTTAAGGATGATAATCATCATACAAGAGGATTGTATTATAATAATAAAGAAGTTGAGTTCCCGAAGGGATCGGAGGCTATGCTTATGATAACCGCACTTCAGGATGAGGCTCACAGATTTGCGATTGAGTATCATAGGCAGCTTCGAAGTAAAAATCAGGTTCACTCGATACTTGATGAGATAGAAGGTGTTGGCCCTGCAAGAAGAAAAGCGCTTATTAAGCATTTTAAGGATATTGAACAAATAAGAAATGCCGGCATGGAAGAGCTTGAACGTGTGGAAGGAATAACAAAAGCCGTGGCTGAAAAGATATATGATTTCTTTCATGCTTAAAAAGTGATATAATGGATTACGGTATCGTATATGAAAATGTGATGCTTGATAATTAGAAAGGTTAGGTATAAAAAATATGTTCAAAGTATTTTATCCGACCGAATATTATGATTCGACATATTCGATAGATTTTAAAAAATATTACAATGATGGTTTTAGAGGAGTTATTTTTGATATCGACAATACTCTTGTAGAACATGATGCACCTGCCGACTTTCGTGCATCCGTACTTATAAAAAAACTCATGGCTATGGGCTATAAGGTTTGCTTTTTGTCAAATAATGATGAAAAAAGAGTGGCTGATTTTAATAAGGAATTCGGTGCGACATATATATATAAGGCCGGAAAACCGCTTGCAAAGGGTTATGAGAAGGCTATGAAGAGGATGGGGACAAATAAGGATACAACGCTCTTTGTCGGTGATCAGCTGTTTACGGATATATGGGGAGCAAATAATGCTAAGATTCACAGCATTTTGGTAAAACCGATTGCAAAGCATGAGGAGATTCAGATAATCCTGAAAAGAATTCCGGAAAAACTTATATTGTTTTTTTACAAAAGAAAACATAAGATAAAAACAAAAGAAGATAAGTAGAGAAAGTATTATTTGAATACTAAGTCGCTTTATTTTATGGTTTAGGAGGAAATATGAAAAAACGAATTCTTGCATATCTGGAGTATATAGATAAGCTTCTTGAGGAAGATAACAAAGACACGGATTGGAATGAGGAAATAAAAAAACATCTTGTACAGATAAGTTTTTTTGCACATGAAAGAATTGTTCATTTGATAGTTACCGTGCTGTTTGCATTAATGACAATTATAACTATGGTATATCTTAATTTCAGCGGAAAGATGGTTATGTTTTTACTGACTGTTGCATTGCTTACATTGCTTATTCCGTATATTATGCATTATTATCTTCTTGAAAACAGCGTACAAAAAATGTATGTACAATATGATGAAATGATGAATAAAAAAGGAAAAGCTTTTCGTATGAAGGATTAATTTTTTCGTTTATATAGAAAGTACATATGATAAGTAAAAGCTCCCGGCATTTGGCGGGAGCTTTTTAATATTTAATTGTTTTTATTTCGATTTTTACCGGTGTCCTTGTTTTTGTCATCGTTGTCGGTTAAATCGTCTACACCATCCTCAATGCCGTCGATAACTTCTTTGGCACCGTCACCGACGCCGTCAACCACATCATCGGCAGCGTCCTTTGTATCGTCAATAAGATTGTCATCTCTGACGTCCTCGGTTGTTGCTTCGTCCCTGGTTGTTTCATCATTGCCGGCACCGCATGCCGTAAGAGTTGCGGATAGCAAAACTAAGGACAAAGTAGTCAGCAATACTTTCTTTATCTTGTTCATAAAATTATACCCCTTATTTGATTTATTATTAAGTTGATATATGTTTATTATGAACCGCAATTTTTATATTATTTGCAAAGATTAAAATTGTCAAAAATTACTATTTAATTGGAACCGCCGCAGTTATTAATTTCATCATTCAGATTTGGATTTTTCTGATCTCCCGGATTACAAAGCTCCAGAGGCTTGATATTTCTGTCAAGAAGACTTCCTTCGACGAATTCCATACGTATTGAATCGTCATCGTTAACAAGACTTTCTTTTGTTGCCACAGCCTTACCGTCATGAGGAATCCTGTATGCATTGAAGTATACAGAATTACAAATAATTGTAAGCCCTATGGTTATGTCATCCGAGGCAGGATCAAAATCAAGAACCTTTGGAAGAGCCATAATATTAAGCCCCTGCGCAACAGTATTGTTTGTGTCCGAGAAGCCTATTACATTAAGCTCGGGCGTGATTATGTCTCCATCAACATATGATATACCGTAAGGTGCAAATATATCAAAGCTTGTTGATGTGGGATTTGTTTCAGCGTCATAGCCTTCGGCCGTTACATCGGATGGAAGATATACGATGCCGGGAAGGGAAAGGGTTGCCAAAAGTCTTTTGCTATAATCGTAAAGCTTTATAACAAAATCAACCGTAAGATTGGTAAGAGTTACATTGTAACAATTTGGTCTTGTGGCTATAGGCGTGACACTTGAAGTTTCTGCAGCGGTGGTTTCAAGACTGATATCAATAACTTCGGCTGTAGCAAAATAAGTTGTTGGATAATCAGCCAGGAAACCTTCCGGTAGTGTAATTGTCCGGCAAACATTTATACCGACTTCATCATAAATTACGGGAGCCAGAAGATTTAAAAGTCTTGGTTCGCCGCATTGTGGATTTAAGCATACATCCGTAGCACCACAGCATGTGCCTTTGTTATTTACGGTGTCATTATTAATTATTCTTTGGTTCTGGTTACATTTTTTAGCCATGGGACTATTCCTTTCTTATATGCTTAATTTAATATATTCATTTTTTGAGTAAGCGTTAACATGTTTAATAAAAAGATTTTATATGCGGGCTTAAACATAATATAAAAAATAACTGAATATAGATATATAAATGATTTTATCGGAGCTTGTATGGAATTTATTTATTCACTGTCGGATGGAAAGAAAGCGGTAATATATGATGACGGAAATAATGTAATGCTTTTGTTTATTACTAATATAAGAAATATGCAAAGTGCAGTGGTTGTCAGAGATTATTTATCGTTACTTGACTGTATGTATTTTAGAAATAATATTTATATTGCTTATATTAGTACCGCAAATGAACTTAAGTGGAAGCAGGCGGGAAGAGAAGAAGGTCTGGTGCTTATTTCGGGAAACGGAGAAGCCTTTGATATATCAATGCTTTCCCAATTTGTGATAAACGAAAAAATATATGTAAGCTATCTGTTTTATAACAGTAGCCAGAATGCTTATGAGATAAGATATGTTAATCCGAATGGTGACAGAAAATTTAAGGTAATGATTTCGGCAAAAGAAAGATTAAACGATTACAGAATTATATGTGAAAATAATGAGACATTTTTGAAAATAAAGTATCCGGAAAATGATAAGTATGAATATTATAAAATTTCAGTTGACGGACAGGAGGATATAAGTCTTTCAAAAGAATACCTGATTGATGAGGGAGAAAATGTAAAGAACAAAGAGCGTTTGGAACTTGAGATAGAAAAGCTTAGGGAAGAGTTGAAAAAACAGTATGAAGAAGAAATAAAATCCATGAAAGAAAACTATACGAGACAATATAACGAGCTTTCGGATATGACAAAGCAGGTTCAGGAGGAGGGAAGGAAATACAGAGAATTATATGTACAGACTCTTGACGTTTTAAATAAGAAAACGCAAAGAAAAAAGGAAACAGCCGATAATACAGGAACAGAAAGTGTTAAAACAAAAACTGTAAAGGAAGATTAATCTTGACTATGTAACATTTTCGTAATAAAATAAAAAATAGTAGCCTTTTTTGGAAATGACATATTTCCTTGAAGAACTGCAATTTGTATCATGTAAATATTATACCACAATATTTAGATTTGTAAAGGAAATTATGAGCGAAGTAATAAAACAGGAACAGGATTCCTCGAAAGAAAATACAACTAAATATAATAGAAAAAATGTGGATAAAATTAAAAAGATTATTCTTGCGGCTTTTGTGATTATGTTTGCCGTTCCGATATTGTTATGTATTTATCTTATGATAAAGATAAGCAGTATAGAAAGAAAACTTGATGAGTTGTCACTTAGGTCTGCGGTTTCCGCTACTGCCGAGACTGCATCACTTGAAAATACTTCCGATATGGCAGCGGAGGATATGACGGCGTATGACTCAATTGACACACATCAAAACATAAATGATACTCTTTCGTCAAATTATAAGGAGCCGGCAAGCGCAAGCGATGCCACGGGAAGTGATGCAGCAATTGATGAGGATGTTTCCGTTTCGAACGGAAAAAAAGTATATCTTACATTTGATGACGGCCCAAGCATATATACCGATGAAATCCTTGATATTCTTGAAGCAAATAATGTTAAGGCAACATTTTTTGTAGTACATTATGATAATGAGGATTTATGGCCGGCATATAAAAGAATAGTCGAAGACGGACATACACTTGCCATGCATTCTTATACACATATTTACAGTGAAATATATGCGGATGAGGAATCATTCAAAAAGGATGTTGATGATATACATGATTTCCTGTATGATCTTACCGGATATGACTGCAAATATTACAGATTTCCGGGTGGCAGTTCCAATAATGTTTCAAATGTCGATATGCAGCTTTGCATGAAATATCTTGATGAAAGGGGTATTACATACTTTGATTGGAATTCTTTAAGCGGTGATGCGGACGGAAACTATCATACGGGATCTGAGTTGAATGCCAATATTCTTCGATATGTCAGATGTAACGAAGGAGATTCGATTGTTTTGATGCATGATCTGTCTGACAGGCATTATACGGTGGAGGGTCTTCAGGAATTGATAGATACGCTTAAGGCGGAAGGCTACGAGATATGTCCGATAGATGAAAATACTCCTTTGATTCAACATGTAGAATATGACCCGGAAATGATTGGAGAAGACTGATGAATTATACAGAAGCTATAAAATATATTGAAGATAAAAATAAGCTCGGCATTGTGCCGGGCTTAGATAGTATAAAGGAGCTTTTAAGACGGCTTGGAAACCCCGAAAATAAGTGTAAGTCTTTGCATATTGCGGGTACCAATGGTAAAGGCTCCGTTTTTGCATTTGTGGAAAGTGCTCTTATCGAGGCAGGATACAAGATAGGAAGGTATATTTCCCCGACTATATTTACGTATCTTGAGAGATTTCAGATAAATAAGAATTATATGATGGAAGAAACATTTGCACAAATTATGGATAAGGTTTCCGAAGCGATAAATGATATGGAGTCAGAAGGGTATAACAGTCCGACCGCCTTTGAAATAGAAACTGCCGTTGCATTTTTATTTTTTGAAGAAGAAAATTGTGATTATATGCTTATTGAGTGCGGTATGGGTGGAACGCTTGATGCTACGAATGTTATTGCTTCGCCTGAAATATCGGTTTTTGCTCAAATAAGCATGGACCATATGCAATTCTTAGGTGAGACGTTATATGAGATAGCAATGAATAAGTCAGGGATAATCAAGGATAATTCCATATGTGTTACGGCCCCTCAAAATAAGACCGTAGAAAAGGTATTGGCCGATGCCTGCGATATGCATAAGACCAAGCTTATCATAGCTGATGAAGCCAGGGTTGAAATAATAGATGAAAATTATGAATTTACGAGTTTTAAATATAAGGATGAAGAATATGGCATAAGGCTTTTGGGAGAACATCAGATTACAAATGCCATAACTGCGATAGAGGTTTTAAAAAAGCTTAAAATCAGATATGACTACATCAAAAAAGGACTCGAAATAACAGAGTGGAAGGGAAGGCTGACAAAGGTTTGCGACAAGCCGCTGTGTTTTGTTGACGGAGCTCATAATGAGGCTGCCTGGCTTGCCTTAAAAAACAATGTAAATAAGTATTTTACAAATAAACAAATTATTTATATAATAGGAGTATTGAAGGATAAAGAATATCAAAAAATGGTTGATATTTTGTGTGACACTATGGAATATGCTGTAACTATTACACCGAATACACCAAGAGGACTTGATAAAAAAATACTTTCGGAAATTATCATTGAAAAAGGCATCAAAACAGATATGGCAGATACACCGAAAGAGGCAGTAAAGAAGGCTGTTTCTTATGCGAGGGGAGATTATGATAATAACGTAATTCTTGTTTGCGGTTCTTTATCTTTTATTTCGGATTATATGGAGAAGGAAATATGGAAAGAGTTGACAGAATTTTAAATAATAATTTGTATAATCAATGTATGGCATGTATAGAAAAGGCAGAAGAAAAACGTGAATTTTGTCTGCATGATACAGAGCATTCTCTTTCGGTTGCAAGAATTGCTTATATCATGAATCTTGAGAATAATCTTGGCTTTGATAAAGAATGTATATATGCGATGGCTCTTTTGCATGATATCGGAAGATGCAGGGAATACGAGGAAAACATTCCGCATCATGAGGCAGGAAGCGTTATAGCAACGGATATATTAAAGGCATGCGGTTTTTCGGAGGAAGAAGTTTATGATATTACTTCAGCGATTATGAGTCATAAACAGATATCACCGGATACAAGCAGAAAAGAGTTAAAGTATCTTTTGTATAAGGCTGATAAGCTTTCCAGAAATTGCTTTGAATGCAAAATGTATGAAGAGTGTTATTGGGATGAAGAAAGAAAAAATCATACCGTGACCATTTGATTTTTGATACAGGATAAATATATACAGGTTGGAGGCAGAAGGATGATAATCGGAAGCAGAAACTTCGAGACGGGAAAAAGACCATATATAATGGGAATCCTCAATGTTACACCTGATTCATTTTCCGATGGGGGAAATTATAACGATATAGAAAAGGCTCTTATACACACAAAACAAATGCTTGATGAAGGTGCGGATATTATAGATGTCGGCGGCGAGTCGACAAGACCCGGGCATACGCAAATATCCGTTCAGGAGGAGATTGAAAGAACCTGCTTTGTAATTGAAGCGATAAAGGAAAATTATAACATTCCCGTATCTATAGACACATATAAGCATGAAGTTGCCGAGGCAGCCATACTTGCCGGTGCTGATCTTGTGAATGATATATGGGGACTTACTTATGATGATCTTATGGCCGAAACGGTTGCAAAGCACAATGTATCGGTATGCATCATGCATAACAGAAAAAATCCGCATTATGATAATCTTATGAATGATGTTGTTTCAGATCTTGAGACTATGCTTGAAATAGCAAAAAAAGCCGGAATATCAGAAGATAAAATCATGCTTGATCCCGGCATAGGATTTGCAAAAAATACAGGGGAAAACCTTATTGTGATGAATAATCTGGAACGTATTACAGGTATGGGATATCCGGTATTGCTCGGAACATCAAGAAAATCAATGATAGGAAATACACTTAACCTTCCTGTTTACGAACGTGAGGAAGGTACAATTGCAACCTCTGTTATAGGACTTATGAAAGGATGCACATTCTTCCGTGTCCATAACGTAAAAGCAAACTACCGTGCACTGAAAATGACAAATCATATAATCAATAAACAGGATATGCAAAATGGATAAATCTACAGGCAGGTACTTTGAAGACGCCGGTACTTAGCGAGAGATTTTTTGAGCTTAGTACCGTTGCGTCTGAGAGTAGCGAAAGCGTGTCTGCTGTAGATTTAATCCTATTTTGCATATCCGTAAGGAGAGAAAAGCTTTGGATAAAATCGTAATTAAGGATTTGGAAATATATGCCTATCATGGTGTATTTGAAGAGGAAAAGAAGAAGGGACAGCCTTTCATAATTACCGCCGAATTAAGACTTGATTTAAGAGATGCGGGCATGACGGACGACCTTGAAAAGACAGTAAATTATGCTGAGGTTTGTGAGCTTATAAGTCAGGTTATGCTCGAGGAAAAATACAATCTTATCGAGGCTGCAGCCGAAAATATTGCCAACACAATTCTTATAAAATATGATAAAATAAAAAGTGTGCGAATTATCATAAAAAAGCCCGAAGCACCTATCGATATGAGCTTTGATACTGTTTATACTGATATTACGAGAAGTAAAAATATTTCATACTTAAGTATCGGATCAAATATTGGTGACAAGGAGGGTTATCTTGATTATGCGGTTGACCAGCTTAATAAAGACGAGTATATAAGAGTTAATAAGATTTCGTCATATATTGAAACGGAGCCTTACGGTGATGTGGAGCAGGAAAAATTCCTGAATGCATGTCTTGAAATAGAAACTTTGTATTCGCCTATTGAGCTTTTATCGGTAATAAACGATATTGAACAAAGCGCGGGAAGAAAACGTCTGGTGCATTGGGGACCGAGAACGCTTGATATAGATATCCTTTTATATAACAAGGATATAATCATGGAAGATAAATTAAAGGTACCTCATCCGGATATGACGAACAGATTTTTTGTACTTGAACCTCTTTGTGAGATAGCACCGTTCGCATATCACCCCGGATATAACAAAAGAGTTATCGAACTGCTTGAAAAATTAAGGAGGAATAATAATGGCAATTAAAACCTTCGCTGCCATTTATGTAGGCTCCAGTGATTTGTCATTGGATATTTACGAGATAAACGGCAAAAAGAATTTTAAAAAAATTGATGGAATAAGCAGAATAATTGAACTGGGTAAGGATACCTACAACAATGGCTGCCTCAGTATAGAATCTATAAAGCTGGTTTGTGACACTCTTAATGACTTTAAGAGAAAAATGAAAGAATATCAGGTTCAGGATTACAGAGCTTATGCCACATCTGCAGTAAGAGAAGCGGAGAATTCCGAAATCGTAATCGATGCGATTAAAAGAGAAACAGGTATCAATGTCAGAATCCTAAGTAACTCGGAACAAAGATATATGAATTTTAAGGGGCTTGTATCAAAGTATGAAAATTTTCATCAGGTGGCAAGCAAGAATACAGCCTTTGTAGATGTAGGTGCGGGTAGTGTTCAGATTTCCCTTTTTGATAAAAATAATCTTATCGTTACCGAAAATATTCCGATAGGAGCGTTAAGAATCAGAGATTATCTGTCTCTCATTGGAAGCAAATCAGGAAAGCTTGATCAGGTTATTGCAGACTTTGTTGAAAGTGATATTTTTACGTTCAGAAATATCTATTTGAATGACAAGGAAATAAAAAATATAATTGCGGTCGGTGAAGTTATAAAGGTGTTAAAAAGAGTAATGCCGGAAATCGATACCTCGGAAAAAATCAGCAAGGAGCAATTTGATAAGGTATACGGAAGAGCTATAAAGCTTTCACCGCAGGACCTTACTGAAAAATACGGAATACCTTACGAGAGGGCTACACTTATTTTACCTACGGTTCTTATATATAAATCACTCCTTAATAATTGTAAAGCCGAGGATATATATGCACCGAACCTTTCGTTCTCGGACGGTATAGCAGCGTCATATATGGATGAGGGAAGCAAGGTTGCATTTTCACATGATTTCAGTGAGGACATACTTGCATCTGCCATTAATATAAGCAAGAGATACAGATGCAATCAGGCACACCTTGATGCCGTTGCCGATCTGGCACTCAAGATTTTTGACAGTGTAAAAAAGATAAACGGAATGGGGAAGCTTGAAAGGCTTCAATTACAAATTGCAGCGATTCTGCATGATTGCGGAAACTATATAAGTATGCATAACGGGGCTTTGAATTCATATTACATAGTGGCAAATACCGAGATTATAGGCTTGTCCCACAAGGAGAGAATGGAAATAGCAAATGTTGTAAAATATAACATTCTTTATCTTCCGTCAAAGGAATCAATTCAGTCGGAAATCGGAAATTGTAATTATATTACCATAGCCAAACTGGTGGCAATATTAAGAATCGCAAATATACTCGATAAGAGCCATTTGCAGAAGATTGAAGATGTAAATATTTCAATCAAGGACGATAAGCTTGTGATTTCTGCAATAACTTACGATGATATATCTCTTGAAGCAGGCTTGTTTGAATCAAGAGCATCATTCTTTGAACAGGTTTACGGAATAAGACCTGTACTCAGACTCAGAAGAAATATTTAAGGTCATACCAGAAATATGAAAGGAATGATAATAAGTATGGATAAAAAGAATTTTGATAAACCCGAATACTATTATAACAGAGAATTGTCATGGCTTTTGTTTAATTATCGTATTTTAAACGAAGCAAAGGATAAGACGATTCCTTTATTTGAAAGAATAAAATTCCTTGCCATCACGGCTTCAAACCTTGATGAGTTTTTTATGATAAGAGTTGCATCACTTATAGATCTTGTAAATGCAGATGTTAAGAAGAAGGATATAGCAGGTCTTACACCTAAGGCTCAGCTTGACAGAATAATACCGGAAACAAAGGAAATGATGCGTTCCCAGTATCAGACACTTAATCGTTCACTGTTGCCGGCTCTTGAAACGGAAGGTTTAAAGCTTGTTAAAAGATATGAAGATTTATCTGATAAGCAGGCTAAATATGTTGATAAATTTTTTGAAAAGGAAGTATATCCTGTTCTTACACCTATGGCGGTTGATTCTTCAAGACCGTTTCCGCTTATCAGAAACAAAACACTTAATATAGGCGCCCTTATACATGATAAGAAAAAGGATGTGGTGGATATAGCGACCGTTCAGGTTCCATCCGTGCTTCCGAGAGTTATCGAGCTTCCTAAAGAAGGAGATGCAAGAGAGATAATCCTTCTTGAGGAAATAATCGAAAAGAATCTTGATAAGTTATTCCTTAATTATGAAATTGTTTGCGCACATCCTTATCGTGTTATGAGAAATGCGGATCTTGCCATTGATGAGGATGACGCGGCTGACCTGCTTAAGGAAATAGAAAAACAAATCAAAAAGCGTGCCTGGGGTGAGGTTATTCGACTTGAGGTTGCCGCAGATATGGATAAAAGATTGCTTGCTGAATTGGAAAGTAAGCTTTGTGTAGACAATGATTATGTATATTCCATAAACGGCCCTCTTGATCTTACATTTCTCATGAAGGTAAACGGCCTTGACGGATTTGAAGCATTAAAATACAAAAAATACATACCTCAGCCGGTGCCGGGAATAAATAATGAAGAAAATCTTTTTGATCAGATAAAGAGAAAAGATATATTACTTCATCATCCGTATTACGAATTCACACCTGTAGTTGATTTTATCAAGCAGGCAGCGGTTGACCCGGATGTGTTGGCTATTAAACAGACTCTTTATCGTGTAAGCGGTAATTCACCTATTGTTGCCGCACTTGCACAGGCTGCCGAAAACGGTAAGCAGGTTACCGTTCTTGTGGAGCTTAAGGCAAGATTTGATGAGGAAAATAATATAGTCTGGGCAAAGAAACTTGAGAAGGCAGGATGTCATGTAATATACGGTCTGGTGGGTCTTAAAACCCATTCAAAGATTGCTCTTGTAGTAAGACGTGAAGAAGACGGAATAAAAAGATATGTACATCTGGGAACCGGAAATTACAATGACATAACCGCAAAGATTTATACGGATACCGGTATGTTTACGGCTTCGGATTCTATCGGTGAGGATGCGACAGCGGTATTTAATATGCTTTCGGGTTATTCGGAACCGCCTACATGGAATAAGCTTATAGTTGCACCTATCTGGATGAAGAAAAAATTTGTAAGCTTAATTAACAGAGAAATAGAAAATGCAAAACAGGGCAAGGAGGCAAGAATCGTTGCCAAGATGAATTCGCTTTGTGACCCTGTAATTATCAAATCACTTTATGAGGCGTCATGTGCGGGAGTGAAAATCGATCTTATTGTAAGAGGTATATGTTGTCTTAAAGCGGGAGTCAAAGGCTTAAGCGAAAATATAACCGTAAGATCGATTGTAGGAAACTTCCTTGAACATGCCAGAATATTCTATTTTTACAATGACGGATTTGAAGATGTTTATATGGGAAGCGCGGACTGGATGCCGAGAAATCTTGATAAGAGAGTTGAGATAACATTCCCTGTTGAGGACGCTGATTTAAAGAAGTCGGTTATAGAGATACTTAATATTCAATTGGCGGACACGCTAAAGGCTCATATAATGCAGCCTGACGGAACCTACGAGAAACTTGATTTAAGAGGAAGAGAAAAGGTGGAAGCACAGCTTACATTTTGCAAGCAGGCTATAAGCCGTTCGAAATCCGATAAAAAGGAAAAAGAGTCCAGGGTGTTTATTCCTAAGACAAAGGTGGAATAATAAATAACGTTACTTTGCCTTGCGTAAAGCAAAGGCTTTAGTATAATCAAAATTATATAAACTTAGGAGGATTAAAGAGTGGAAAAATTCTTTAAAATCAAAGAAAATAACTCTACGGTACGTACCGAAATTTTTGCCGGATTAACTACTTTCTTTGCAATGGCTTATATTGTATTTGTTAATCCTAATCAGGTTGCGGCCGAAGGTGCAAACGGCTGGCTTGTGGCAGCAGGTGCAGAACCTGTTACCATGGGTAAAATCTGGAACTCGGTATACATTGCTTCCATATTGGTTGCAGTAATCGGAACCTTACTTATGGCATTTTATGCAAGAATGCCTTTTGCACAGGCTTGTGGAATGGGACTTAATTCATTCTTCTGTACAACCTTCGTTGCAGGTGCATTTTTCGGAGGAGAGGATGTAGTTACAGGATATCAGGCCGGTCTTGTAATAGTACTTGTATCAGGACTTGTATTCCTTGTTCTTTCAATTACAGGATTAAGAAAGTACATCGCAACAGCTCTTCCTGATTGTCTTAAAAAGGCTATCCCTGCAGGTATAGGTTTATTTATAGCTATGATAGGTCTTAAGAATGCGGGAATCATCGAGGATAATCCATATACCTTCGTTCAGTTCTTCGATATTCACGGAAGAATCAAAGCAATCGGCGGAGATGTAACAGGTCTTGATGTATGGCATGAAATTGTTCCGGTTGTTGTAGCTTTACTTGGTGTATTTATAATTGCGGTTCTCGCAAGATTCGGAATCAAGGCAAATGTAATAATCGGAATTATTGCATCGACCGTATTATATTATGTTATGATGTGGGAGCTTCCTTCATTCGATACAAGCCAGATCGGTCAGTCCTTCAAGGATTTCAAGGAAATCGGTTTATTCGGAGTATTTAATGGCGAGGCGTGGGATGCCGCATTTAACGGAGAATTTATTGGCGGTGTATTTGCTGCAATTGTTCTTATAATTGCATTCTGTCTTGTAGATATGTTTGATACTGTAGGAACTATTTACGGAACTGCTGCATCGGCAGATATGCTTGATGAAAACGGAGATCCTGTAAGACTTAATCAGTCAATGATGTGTGACTCAATCGGTACCGTATCAGGTGCTATCTTAGGAACTTCAACCTGTACAACCTTTGTTGAGTCTGCTTCCGGTGTGGGTGCCGGCGGTAGAACAGGTCTTACCAGTGTAGTTACAGCTCTTTGCTTTGTTGTATGTTTATTCTTAAGTCCGCTTGCAAGTATCATTCCAAGCTGTGCTACAGCACCGGCTCTTATATTTGTAGGTGTTCTTATGGCTAAGAACTTTGCTAAGGTCGATATGGAAGATATGGGTTCTGCAGTACCTGCATTCCTTGCCCTTCTTATGATGCCGCTTACTTATTCTATATCAAACGGTATCGGACTTGGAGCAATCGCTTATGTTGCTATAGCAATCTTCAGTGGTAAATTCAAGAAGAAGGATATTGTGGTCACTATAATCGCAGCACTCTTTATTTGTAAGTTTATATTTGTTACGATGTAGTAACGGTGTGTCGGAATAGATATAAAAAAGTTAATAGTTAAAATTATACAAATTTGATTGTTAAATATGATGAAATATAAGAATAACACGGATAAGCTTGAAAAATGTAGCTTATCCGTGTTATTCTATTATAGATATAGTGTGTCTGTATCATTTTATTGAGGTTATGAATTAAGGGGAGAATTTTTCAGGAGGATGATAATATGAGAAGTTCAAAAAGGATTTTGAAACGTTTTCTTGCGGCTGCGTCTGCTGCATTGTTTGCGGTTGGTGTGCTTAGCATAGGCGGAAACCAAAGGAGCATGGAGAAGGTTAAGGCTGCTGAGCCGAGTGTTGATGCGGCCAGTTCTGTGAACTACAGTACTATATTGGGACGTGCATCAAATTATGGTTTATTGGCCAATAAAATTGATCAGACGACCAGCCATATGGAAACGACTATAGCGGTTAAGACGCTTAATCAATCAGGACAGGCAAATGAAATTGATTTATGTGGAAAAGAGCCGGTTTGGATTATGGTAGGAGAACTTGAAACTCCAACCTGTAAGCTTGACTTCGGTCAAAGGATTCATAAAGATATAGATACTGCCGGCGGTGAGAAGATGATATATTATCTTGATACTACTCAGGCTGTTTATGATCAAACAGAAACATCAAGGTCGTATCAGGATATAAGAGCATCTTTAAAATCAAAGGATGAAATAAATAACAGTATAAAAACTATGCAGGATAATTCACTGGCGTGGTCAAGTACACTTTCGGGAAAAGAAGCACTGGATATTTCGACTATGTCAAGTGTAGATGCTGCGGGTAAGTTTATAATTAATATACCTGATACATATGCGGATAAAACTATTTATATCAATGTTGACGACTATTCGGGGCTTATTAGTTCACTAAATACAGGTGGAGGAAGCAAACTTCTTATTAATAAGCCTGAAAGTACGGTAATAGTTTTTAATTATAATGCTACCGATGTTACGATTTCGGATTTTGAAGTGAATGGTCTTGGTACTGCGCAGGATTGCGGCGGAGATGATTCCGAAAAAAATCAAAAAATCGATAAAAATATCTGCCAAAAAATAATATGGAATTTACCTAATGCAACAACTGTTACCTTAAAGAAAGCAGTAGGTCTTTTTCTTGTTCCGAAAACAACAGCTAATGTTAATGTTGCTGATACTGCGGCAGGATGGGTTTCTACATATGGAACGGTTAATGTAACATCAGAATTTCATTATATTTATCATGGAAGAAGTGCAGGTTATGATAATCAGTTCCAGTTTGGCGGAACAAAAGCGTTGACAAAGACACTCAGTAAAGAAAATGCAGAAGCAGATCAGGTTTCTACCATTGAAATTAATGCAGACGATTTTTCCTTTGAGTTATATGAAACAGACAGTACTTATAATACAAGTGGCTTAACTCCGATACTTACAACATCAAATGCTGCAAATTCCGAGTTTAGATTTGATTATATTACATATGATAGTGAAGGAACACATTATTATGTTATTAAAGAAAAAAATCAGGGCGAAACAAAGAATCACATAACTAATTCGGATGGGGAAATAGATATTAAGCTTGATGTAAGCATTGATGCAAACGGAACTTATAAATATACTGTCTCATCGGAAAAATATGTTACAGCAGCGGATAAATCAGCGGGTAAGTCCATTTCTACAAACAATAATAAGAGTGCAGACGGAACCGTATTTACGTTCGGAAGATTTTATAATAAAGTTGATGTAGGTAATCTTGAAATTATCGTTACTGATGAAGAAACAGGAGCTCCTGTATCGGGAGTAAAGGTTAAGGTAAAGAATCCGAGTGGTTCATCCAAGGAATACACGACAGATGCAAATGGAAAAATAGAAATTAAAGATACATTGGCAGGAAATTATGATGTAGTTGTGACTGATGTTCCTGCTAACAGCAGAGTTACGACAGGTGAGACAGCCACAGTAACGGTTCGTAATAATGAAATTGCACAGCATCAGGCAAAAATAACTTCTACAGGAGGTCTCAAGGTTACGGTTTATGATGAAGTATCCGGTGATCCGGTTAAAGATGTTGAGGTTAAGATAACAGACAAAAACGGTAATTATAAAAAATATACCACAGATGCAAATGGTGAGATACTTGTTAATCCTACAGATACCGGTGATTATGAAATCGAAGTAATAAGTGTTCCTGCAGGTAAGAAAGTAACGGTCGGAGAAAAGAAAACCGTTTCAGTTACCAAGGGTGTTGTTGCAGAGCATACTGCTATGATAAATAATACCGAAACAGGTAATCTTGAAATAACCGTAAAGGATGAGAAAACCGATAATCCTGTGCCGGAAGCAAAGGTTGATGTAACCAATTCATCGGGAATATCAAAATCATATACAACGGATACAAACGGTAAAATCAGTATCACAAATATTCCAACCGGTAATTATACAATAGAGGTAACGGATGTTCCGTCAGGATATAGTGTTACAACCGGGCAGAAAACAGATGTAAGTGTTAAGAAGAATGAAACAACAAAGGAAGAAGTAAAGTTAAAGACTGCTACTTCGACAGATACACCTTCGAAAACACCGGATGATACTTCAACTGTTACGACATCATCGAATTCAAAGACAAACACATCAAATACCGTTAAAGCTATTCAGACAGGTGACAACTTCAATGTGAAGACTCCGATTATGCTCCTGATAATTTCACTGATGGGAATTGCAGCATTAATTTACGGAAAGAAAAAATACGATATATTTTAAATGAATTTATAATAAAAGATCACGGGGGTTTTTCCTGCTGACACATTGGTGTGAGCGGGAGATATCCCCGTGATAGCTTTTATATAAAAAATATTGAAATTTAGGGGTAAGTTTATGTATAATAGCTTATGATTATTTTGGAATATGTTGTTTGAAAGGAAAATTATGAGATATGCTTAAGACACTCGGAAAGCAGTTAAAGGAATTTAAAAAAGCATCGATTATCACTCCCATATTTATGATATTCGAAGTAATATTTGATATGATCATACCGCTTCTTATGGGAAAAATTGTAAGTAACGGTATCGAAAAAGGAGATATGAATTACATAATCACTACAGGAATTGCCATGGTTGTACTTGCGATTTTGGGACTCGTTACCGGAATCCTGGGAGGAGTATTCGGAGCCAGGGCGGCTACGGGTTTTGCAAGAAATTTGAGAGAGGCCATGTTTAATAATATCCAGACATTTTCATTCTCAAATATTGATAAATTTTCAACCTCGGGACTTGTAACAAGACTTACAACGGATGTAACCAATGTCCAGAACGCATATCAGATGCTTATTCGTATGTGTGTGCGTGCTCCGTTTTCGATGATTATCGCAATGATTATGGCATTTATGATAAACGCAAGAATTGCAAGCATATACCTTATTGCGGTTTTGTTTTTGACTGTATTTCTTTTGTTTGTTATGTCAAGAGCCATGAAATACTTTTCGGATGTATTTAAAAGATATGATGATTTAAATGAAAGTGTTCAGGAAAATGTTTCTGCCATAAGAGTCGTTAAGGCCTATGTCAGAGAAGATTATGAAAACGAAAAATTCAAGAAAGCAAACAATAATCTTTACGGCAGATTTATAAAGGCTGAAAAGATTATAGCATTTACCATGCCGACCATGATAGCGACAGTAAATGTTACAATACTTGCCATAAGCTGGGTGGGCGCTCATATGATTATTTCACATACCGGAGGGCTTGATACGGGTGATCTTGTAAGTCTTCTTGCTTATTGTATGAATATACTTATGAGTCTTATGATACTTGCCATAATGTTTGTTATGGTTTCCATGAGTTTAAGCTCGGCAAAACGTATAGCAGAGGTTTTGGAAGAAAAGGCAGATATAGTAAATCCGAAAAATCCTGTTATGGAAGTAAAAAACGGTGATATTGATTTTGAAAATGTTAAATTTGCTTATTCAAAAACCGAAGGCTCGGACAATGTGCTTGAGGATATAAATCTTCATATAAAATCAGGAGAGACTATAGGTATAATCGGTGGAACCGGAAGTTCAAAATCAAGCCTCGTAAATCTTATAAGCAGGCTTTATGACGTTACCGGCGGAACACTTAAGGTCGGTGGAGTCGATGTTAGAAATTATGACCTTGAAGTTCTTCGTGATGAGGTTTCCGTTGTGCTTCAAAAAAATGTGTTATTTAGCGGAAGCATATATGACAATCTTCGTTGGGGAAATAAAAATGCAACAGATGAGGAATGCAAAGAAGCATGTAAAATGGCTTGTGCGGATGAATTCATAGAAGCATTTCCGGATGGATATGATACACATATCGAACAGGGCGGTACCAATGTTTCGGGAGGCCAGAGACAGAGACTTTGTATAGCAAGGGCTCTTCTTAAAAAACCTAAGATTATTATTCTTGACGACAGTACGAGTGCAGTTGATACGGCTACTGACGCAAAAATCAGAAAAGCATTTAAAGAGGCTATTCCGGGAACAACAAAGATAATTATTGCTCAAAGAATAAACAGCGTTCAGGATTCGGACAGAATTATAGTAATGGATGAGGGTAGGATTAACGGTGTGGGAACACATGAGGAATTACTTAAATCCAACGAGATTTATAAAGATGTATATGAATCACAGACCGGTGGTGGCGGTGATTTTGACGTGCAGGGAGGTGAGGCATAATGGCAGAAGAAAAGGTTAAAGAGATAAAAGGCGGACCGGGCGGAAGACGTTATGCCGGACCTAAGGTTAAGGTCGAAAATGCAGGTCAGATATTCAAGCGTATAATGGCCTATGTAGGAAAAAGATATAAGTTCCAATATGCTTTGGTTATTATATGTATTGTTGTAAATGTTCTTTCAAATATTCAGGGAACATTGTTTACAAAATCCCTTATCGATGACTATATAATGCCTCTTATGGAAAGCGAAAATCCTGATTATTCAAATTTGCTTCATGCGATTATAAGAGTTGCTGTTTTTTATCTGTGCGGAATAATTGCCGCATTTGTACAGCAGCTTACGATGATATATATTTCTCAGGGCACACTTAGAGATATGAGACAGGATTTGTTTACTCATATGGAGAGCCTTCCGATAAGCTATTTTGATAAGAATACACATGGAGATATCATGTCTATATATACCAATGATATAGATACCTTAAGACAAATGATAAGCCAGAGTATTCCGCAGTTTGTAAGCAGTGTTATAACAATAGTTTCGGTTTTTGTAAGTATGATTATTTTAAGCATTCCGCTTACACTTGTAACGATTGTTATGTTATTTATCATGCTTAAAACAAGTACAAAGGTTGCTTCAAAGAGCGGAAAATATTTCGTGAAGCAGCAGGCTAAGCTTGGTGAGGTTAACGGATATATAGAAGAGACCATGAGCGGACAGAAGGTTGTTAAGGTCTTTAATCATGAGGAAGAAAGTAAGGAAAGATTTAAGAAGCTTAATGACGAGCTTTTTGATAATGCATACAGCGCAAATAAATTTGTAAATCTTATAGGACCTATAAATGCACAGCTTGGAAATCTTGGCTATGTGGTATGTGCGATAGTAGGCGGTGCATTTGCTCTTAAGGGCTTCTGGGGCTTGACTACCGGGGCGCTTGTAAGCTTCCTTACATTTAACAGACAGATAAACATGCCTATAAGTCAGGTCAGCCAGCAGATGAATTCCGTTGTTATGGCACTTGCCGGAGCAGACAGAATATTTAAACTTCTGGATGAAAAATCCGAAACCGATGAGGGCTATGTTACTTTGGTAAATGCCAGGGAAGAAAACGGTGAGCTTGTCGAAAGTGATGAAAGAACGGGCCTTTGGGCATGGAAACACACACATCAGGCTGATAAGAGCGTAACATATGTTAAGCTTACCGGCGATGTTGTTTTCGATGATGTGGATTTTGGCTATACGGAAGAAAAGCAGGTGCTTTACAATGTGGACCTTTTTGCTACGCCGGGACAGAAGATTGCATTTGTCGGTTCTACAGGTGCGGGCAAGACTACAATTACCAATCTTATTAATCGTTTTTATGATATTCAGGACGGTAAGATAAGATATGACGGAATAAATATAAATAAGATAAAAAAGGCAGACCTTAGACATTCTCTCGGAATGGTTCTTCAGGATACACACCTTTTTACCGCAACAGTTATGGAAAATATCAGATACGGCAAGCTTGATGCGACAGATGAAGAAGTTTATGCGGCAGCTAAGCTTGCAAATGCACACGGTTTTATAAAAAGACTTCCGGATGGTTATAATACTGTTCTTACCGGTGACGGTGCCAATTTGAGTCAGGGTCAGAGACAGCTTCTTGCCATTGCCAGAGCGGCTATAGCAAATCCTCCTGTTCTTATACTTGATGAGGCAACTTCTTCAATTGATACGAGAACTGAAAAGATAGTTCAGTCGGGTATGGATAAGCTTATGAAGGGAAGAACAACATTTGTTATTGCTCACAGACTCTCGACAGTAAGGAACAGTGATTGTATAATAGTTCTTGAAAAGGGACGAGTTATAGAAAGAGGTCCTCATGATGAGCTTATAGAAAAGAAGGGCAAGTACTATCAGCTCTATACGGGGAATACGGTAGGTTAAGTTTGTCGAAGCTTTTAGATATGGTTTTACATTTGAAATAGTAGGCTGTTATGTAAAGTTTAGGGGAAAGAAAATGGCTGAAAAGAAAAAAAGAGTATTTGATATAATTCAGATAGGTAACAGGACAGATGTGCCAAGTACATTATTTGACATATTCATAGTTGTTGTTATTCTGGCAAATTTGTTTGTAACCTTTTTTGATACCTTTGAAGAATCTGTTCCGTATAAGGAAATACTTGACAGAGTGGAACTGGTTACCATAGTCATATTTACAGTCGAATATATTTTGAGAATTTGGACGGCAGGTTATCTTTATCCGAAAAAGGATAAATGGCAGGCAAAAGTAAAATTCATTTTTTCATTTAACGGTATTGTGGATTTGCTTTCGTTCTTTCCTTATTATTTGCCGTTTTTTATCCCGGCGGGAGCGGTTGCTTTCAGAATGTTAAGAGTGGTAAGAATATTCCGCCTCTTTAGAATTAACAGTCAGTATGATGCATTTAATGTTATATTAAATGTCTTAAATGAAAAGAAAAATCAGCTTATATCATCAGTGTTCCTGATAGTGATTCTTATGATTGCATCGTCACTTTGTATGTACAGCATAGAGCACAGTGTACAGCCGGACGCATTTCAAAATGCATTTTCGGGTATATGGTGGTCCATGTCGACACTTCTTACAGTAGGATATGGTGATATATATCCGGTAACCTTTCTAGGAAAATTTATGGCAATTGTAATAGCGTTTCTTGGAGTAGGAATGGTAGCTGTCCCGACAGGTATTATTTCTGCGGGATTCGTTGAACATTACTCAAAGATTAAGCAGCTTGCTTTTTCTTTTGAAGGTATTAATCTTCAATTTATTACAATAAAGGTGGACAGTAAGCATAATTATAAAGATGTCATGATCAAAGATACAAGACTTCCTCAGGGAATAATTATCGTTTTGATGTTGAGAAATGAAGAGGTTATAATTCCTAAGGGTGATACGAAGATTCTTGAAGGTGATCAGCTTATACTTTGCGGTGAAAGAGATATGGATGCACCATATATAAATCTTAAAGAAGTTAAGATTAAATATGAACATCCGTGGGTAGGAAAGCCAATTAAGAATCTGGATATATCAAGACTTACAACCATAGTTATGATAAAGAGAAAAAGAAAAACCATTATACCTACAGGGGATACCGTAATAAAAAGCGGAGATATAATCCTGTACTATTCGAAGAAACAGGATGGTGACGGAGACAGTGATTTTATTTGATGAAAACAGGTGTAAATGCTTGCATTGAAAATCGTAATATGATAGTATTGAATTGAAATATAAACAGAGTAAGATGGGCTATTTGTGTAGCTTTATGTTTGTTTCAAGGGTTAAGGTTAGTTATGTAGTTTAGAATTTCTTTTTTAAAGAGAGAAGGGAAGTTTATGAAAAAAAACAATAAGGGTTTTTCTCTTGTCGAGTTGATTATTGTTATTGCAATTATGGCAATTCTTGCCGGTGCGATAGCACCTGCACTTATCAGATATATAGATAAGTCAAGGAAGTCCAATGATATATCGGCTGCAAAAACAATAAAGACCGCAGTAGAAACGGCATTGTCTTATGAGAAGACGTTTGAGCTTCTTACAACCGGTGATGTATCAACGACAACGGACACGGATGGCAATTCAATCGATTATGCAGGTTATATTGAAATTATACCAAACCATAATGCAACATCGGGTAATTCCGGAATAACCATTCATCAGGCAAACGGCGCAGATACCGATGCATCCGGATTGCAAAGTACCGAGGATGAAATAGTTGATAATCTTGGTGATAAGACTCCTAAGATCAAGTACAAAAGAAACGCAAATGGAACGGTGTCACCTGACAAATACTTTGTATTTGTTTCTTCAAAGGGTGGTATAGTAGTAGGCGTAGGCGAAGGAGTAGGTGCCGGAAAGTTTTATCAGCTTGCACCTGTAGTCAGCAAATATTATAATTAGGTTATGCTTAAGGAGGGCTGTTTTCCTTTACGGAGGATGGCTCTTTTTTTATTGTCTTAATTGACAATGAAGTAATCGGTGTTTTAAAATAAAGTATCTGTTTTAAGAAAGAGGTTGCTGTAAATATGGCACAAAATGAATATACAATTTTAATAGTGGATGACGATGAAGACTTGTCAATGCTTATAGAAGATATGCTTTCCGATAACGGATATGACTCGTTATATGCAAGGTCGTTGGATGAAGCGTATGAATTGCTTGAAAAAAGTAAAGTGCATCTTATATTGCTTGATATCAATCTTCCCGATGGGACAGGTTTTGAACTGTGCAACGAACTTAGAAAAGTATCTGAAGTACCTGTTATATTTGCGAGTGCCAGAACCTCGGAGGATGATAAGGTTACAGGGCTTGACATGGGCGGCGATGATTATCTGGCTAAGCCATATTCTATAAAGGAGCTTATGTCGAGGATAAAGTCGCTGATAAGACGTACATACGGGTTTAAAGAAAAGTCTGAAAGCTATAGACTTAAGGCCGGAAAGAACAATATTATATGTATTGATACCGCAAATCGTTCGGTAAAACGCATAAAGGAAGGTTTGGAAACAGAAATATCGCTTTCCCTCAAGGAATACGATTTACTTAAATTTATGTGCGAACACAAGCAACAGGCACTTGGTAAGGAAACACTGGTAAATGAAGTCTGGGGCGCATTTAACACGGTTGAACCATCAACTCTGACAGTACATATAAGGTGGCTAAGAGAAAAACTCGAAAATGATCCGTCAAAGCCTGTATTTATAAAAACAGTATGGGGCGTAGGCTACAGCCTTTCTGAAAATGAGGATTAAAAGGAATCAGGATATATGAAGAAAAAAAGAATTTCCGTAAAAGTATTAGTAATGTCAGTCTGTTGTATGCTTATTTGTACGGCAGTTTTCGCATTTTTGTATTATGGTGTGAATGCCGGAGATGAGGATAAAAATGAGACTTTATACGAGAATATAATTGTTGAATTAAACGGAATAAATCATATGATAGACGACTTGACGCCGGAAGATATGGATAAGGCATCGGGTAAGCCGGTATCAACGGAATTATCGGATATTCATGAAAAAATAAAAGAGCTTATGACAAGTATAAATAGCAGGGATATTGATTTTAATGATATTTCAAAAGAAAGACTTCTTGTGTTTTATTTAATAGCCATGGTCTTTATCTGTCTTGTTTTTTTGATTGTTTATTTGATGATACTGAGACCTTTTGAAAAGCTTGAAGAATTTTCATCAGAGCTTTCAAAGGGTAATTTTGATATGGATTTAAAATACGAAAGAGCCAATATGTTCGGAGAATTTACCTGGGCCTTTGATCATATGAGAAGTGAGCTTAAGAAGTCAAAGGAAAGAGAACAGGAAGCTGTAGAAAATAACAAGACCATAATAGCAACACTTTCACATGATATAAAAACGCCGGTTGCATCAATAAGAGCCTATGCGGAAGGTCTATCGGATAATATGGATTCATCGCCTGAAAGAAGAAAAAGATATCTGGATGTTATAATGAAAAAATGTGACGAGGTCTCAAAAGTAACCGACGATATGTTTGTTCATTCGCTTCATGACCTTGACAGACTTGTTATTTGCAAGGATAAAATTGATTTAGATAAAGTGATAATCGATGCAGTTTCATCTTTGACAGGCGATAGAAACGATCTAAGGATAAACGGAGATATAGACAAATTTGTGCTCGAAGAGGGCGATAGTCAGCGTATATCGCAGGTTATTGAAAATATAATTACCAACGCAAGAAAGTATGCCGGAGGATCGCTTATAGATGTTTGGAGTCGGCTTGAAGAAACTGAAACAGGAAAAAATTATGGGCTTCACATTAAGGATAACGGTCCGGGAATACCGCCTGAAGATATGCCTTTTATATTTGATAAATTTTATCGTGGCAAAAACAAAGGTGATAAAAACGGAGCCGGACTGGGTCTTTTCATAGTAAAATACATTATGGAAGCTATGGGTGGAAGTGTAGAACTAAATAACAGCAGAAACGGACTTGAGGTGATACTTACTTTTCGTAATGAGGGGGAAATATAATACCTGTTATTGTAATAAAAAAATAAATAGATTATAATTAATATGTATGTGGGTGATTTTTATGATTAGATAATGTATAGGAGATGAAAGTATGTTATCAAAGGAAATAACAACGGATTTAGTAAACGGTTTATGTGAAATATTTAAGGACGAACTGGTTTCTATCATATTATATGGTTCTGTTGCACGCGGAGATGATAACATCGATAGTGATGTGGACGTAGCTATTATACTTCAAAATGGCTTAGCTGATGTCAAAAAAGAAGATTTTTTTGAGTTATCATCTCGTATGGATATTAAGTATGATAAGGTTTTTTCTATTATTGACATTGAAGTGGAAAAACTGGAACAATGGGGAAAAGTTTTGCCTTTCTACAAAAATATCAAAAATGAGGGGGTTGTATTATGGAAGGCAGCTTAAATGATTTGGCGAAAGTCCGTCTTTTAAGAGCAAAAGAAATGATTGAATCAGCAAATAATAATTTGGCTTCGGGAGATGTAAAGACCTCCTTAAATAGATCGTATTATGCTATTTTTCATGGTATGCGAGCTGTGAATATTATTGAAGGATTTGATTCGTCAAAACACTCGGGTGTGATTGCTCATTTTAATCAGTACAGTATTAAAACCGGTAAAATTGATGAAAAGTATTCACGAATAATAAAGAATGCTGTGTATTTTAGAGAAAAATCTGATTATGATGATTTTTATGTTGCGAGTATGGATGACGCGAAAAAACAATTGGAAGATGCAAAAGAGTTTTTAAATGTAGTTGAGACTATTATAACAAGTGTAAACGAGGAAAAATAAGAACAGTAAAAATTAGGGAACTTTTTGGAATGAAAAAACTGAAAAAGTTCCCTAAAAATATTGTAATTAATAAAATGGTTGTATTTTTTTTTGTGAGGGAATATAAGGAGGATTTGGTTAGATGGATAATTTTAGTACATACCAGGGAGCACTTGAGGTTTTCAGAAAAGCCAATTGGATAGGTACAACAGAAAATTGTATATTCGGGGCTATTGTAGACTCTTCAAAGAGTTCGGAATTTACCGCTTCGATGGCGGGATTCGGAGCGCTTGGTCCTGCGGGATATGTAGTCGGAAATATACTCGGACAGGAAAGAGATATAAGAATAAATAGAATAAATGATTATATTTTTGTATTGATAAATCTAACCGAAAACGGAATTGGAATTTTGCCGGTTATCGGAGGCGGAATGAAAATTGACCCTGCAAGGCTGACACCGCGCTATGATGGATTTGTTTGTTTTACTTATAATGAAATATCGCAAATATCCGCAAAAAACTTTTACGGAATCAGAAAAAGCGTAAAAGCTATAACGATTACATTAGCTAATAAATATAAGCTTCATTTTAATGCAAATATGTCCGAGAAAAATTTACCTTATCAGGAAAACAGCATGAATATATTTGTGGGGAGATATCAAAAATAGTTGATAGTTACTATTTGAATATATAATATATTTATGGCGTAATTTTATCTTAATGAATAATATACGCTCCTTAACTAAAAAAGATGATGCTTAAGGAGCGTAAAATTATTTGTAAAAAATCCAAACCTTCCAACTTCTTAAGGATTTCTTAATATCTTTTGTTGTATATTCCAATTAAGCTAAAACAAAACACGACTGTTTATGATTATTTACGATTGTTTATAAGGAGATAATAATTATGAAGAAAACTATTTTAGAAGCGAAAAATCTCAGCAAGAGCTTTGCGAATGAGGGAACGCAGGTGCATGTTCTGAATAACATCGACCTTAAGATTTATGAGGGTGATTTTACCGTGGTAATGGGAGCGTCAGGCTCGGGTAAATCAACGCTTCTTTATAATATAAGCGGCATGGATAAGCCAAGCTCCGGAGAGGTTATATTTGACGGAGAGGATATCACGAAGCTTAGTGAAAAGAAGCTTGCGAAGATCAGAGCATTTTCCTTTGGATTTGTATTTCAGCAGATTCATCTTGTAAACAATCTTACCCTTTTGGAAAATACACTTGTTCCGGGATATATGGATAAGTCAAAGACGAAGCAACAGGTTAAGGAAAGAGCAAATTCGCTTTTTGAAAAAATGAATTTAAGCGAAGCTAAGGACAGACTTCCATCACAGGTTTCCGGTGGTGAAGCTCAAAGAGGTGCGATAGCAAGAGCGGTTATAAATGAGCCGGAGCTTTTATTTGCGGATGAGCCGACCGGAGCACTTAACAGAAGCAATACAAGAAATGTACTTGATCTTATGACAGAGCTTAATAAAGACGGTCAGAGCATTCTTATGGTAACGCATGATATAAAGTCTGCACTTCGCGCGAACAGACTTATATATATCGAAGACGGAAAAATCGGCGGCGAGATGGATTTAAAACCGTATCATAGTTTGAATCTAAATGACAAGGCAGAGATAAAAGACAGAGAGACACAGGTTAACTCATGGCTTTCATCCATGAACTGGTAATAGGAAATGTTCCGTTACATTGTATAGGAAAGGTAGAAAGTGGTGAATGTTATGAGAGATATGATGCTTATTACAAAAGGAAATTTTAGAAAAAATAAAGGAGCGTACATAGCTGTATTTATACTGATGTTCATAGTGTCGGTTTGCTTTGTGTCGGTTATAAGCGTGGTAAGAAATACGCATAAGCATAATAAAAAGGCGATGGAAGATACCGGACTTGGCGATATGCTTATCTGGTGCGCCGAATATAATATTACTGATTTTAACGAGGCGAAAACAGAACTTTCGAATAGACTTGAGAATTGTGATGCGATATCTGAGGTAAAGGCGATTGATCAGATAGAAACATATATTACTGATATAAATGGCAAGGAATATGGAAATACTATTTTTTTGACAAGCTGTGATTCGAACCTTGTGAGCTATAAGATATTTGACGGCGACGGAAATCCCGTAACCGATCCGGAATTAAATTCAAGAGAGATAATTGTTCCGATAAGCTTTACGACTATGTTCAATGTTGATATAGGAGATACCTTTACCATAGGTCGCGCGGATTACAAAATAGATGTAACCATCAAATACTTCTTTGAAGACCCATATATGGGAACTCAGATCATGGGCGTTAAGACCCTGCTTATCTCGGATGCCGATTTTGCCTATATCAGAGAAAATTATAAGGATGCGAATATCGCATTTGCCGATTCTGTACTCTTATCATTAAAAAAGAAGGATTCGGATATGAGCGATATGAAGTTTGAAAAGCAGATAAATAAAGATACAAATGTTTCCGCATATGGTTGGGTTTCTTTGACGAAAACTCAAAGTTCGTACTATATGATGCTGCTGCTTGATGTATTTTCCGGAATTCTTGTGGGCTTCATAGTGCTGCTTGTGATAATTGCGATTATAGTTCTCGGACACAATATAAGCAACAGCATAGAAAAGGATTATGTAAATTACGGTATTTTTAAAGCGATTGGTATTACAAGCAAAAAGCTTAAAATGTCCATAATGATAGGTTATATTTTAACCTGCATACTCGGCTTTGTGGTCGGTATACCTGTTGCATTACCTGTAATAAAGGTTGTAAATGAGATTTTAAGACCTATAGGCGGAACCTATGTTGAGACATCTTTTGATATAGGAATGAGTCTTCTTGCCATGCTTGCTATACTTTTGGTGGTTGGACTTTATATAATGCTTAAGGTTTCAAGGATAAGCCATGTTACGCCTGTCAGGGCTTTAAATGAGGGAAGGGCAGATGTGCATTTTTCTTCGGTATTAAGACTTCCTTTATCAAAAAAACTGCTTAATACATCGCTTGCCTACAGACAGCTTATTTCCAGAAAAAAGCAGTATATAAGCGCAGTTATTATTACGGCTCTTTTGGTAGTGTTCATGGTTCTTATAAATCAGTCTCTTTCCTGGCTTTCAGGCGGAGATGAAAAGATTATGTCTGCTCTGTTTGATCCGATATCGTATGATTTATCTATATCCGGAGAGACTGCCGATGAGCTTGAGGCAAAAAAGAAAGAGATAAATGAATTGGTTGAGAGCATAAGCGGATATAAAGAAGTACATTTGATGAGTAAATATGTTCTTCTGGATGATGCAAAAATTCACTGCCAGATAATTGATGATCCCGAAGCCGTATTCAACTTACATAAGGGAAGAACCTGTCTTTATGATGATGAGATTCTTCTTACCGATTATCTTTCAAGAGAACTTGGCAAAGGTATAGGTGACACCGTGACGGTTGGAGATTTGGATGAAAAGCAGGAATATATAATTGTCGGGCTTACGTATACCGGAAATGATGCCGGTAAGAGCTTTATGATGAACTGCGAGGGATATGAAAGATTAAATAAAGATGTAAAATGGACCTGGAGAGTAGGTTACTATTCTATAGATGATGAGTCAAAAATTGAAGAAATAGTTGATTCGATAAATGAGAAATATGGCGATTTTGGCATATCCGCGAAGGCGTACGGAAATGATGTGGACGGCGACCCAATTAGCCTTGCGCTAAATGGAATTTCGGTTGTAATCTATGTATTGTCGGCAATCTTTATCATAATAACTGTTATTCTTGTTTCCGGTAAAATGTTTGAACGCGAGAAAAAGGATTACGGAATACTTAAGGCCTGTGGCTTTGATTCGGGAAAATTAAGAAGTCAGTTTGCATTACGTTTTATGTTTGCATCTTTTGTGGGATCGTTGCTCGGAATAATCATTGCAATTATATCGGGTGAAAGAATAATGGAATTAATTTTTTCCATGTTTGGAATATTACATCTGGAATTCTCGTTTGGCGCACCGGCACTTATTATTCCGGTATGTGTAATGGCACTTATGTTTTATGTATTCGCATATTTGGTTTCGGGAAAGATAAAGAAGGTCAATACGAGGGTGCTGGTTGTAGAGTAGAAATCTATGCGTTGATACGAAAATACCTCTCGAACTATAATAGCCGTTTTATAAAAAGGATACAGTCATTGAACCTGTATCCTTTTTCTGTCATATGACCTCCATCCTTTTTTCTTGACATAAAAACTCTGGCTTGTTATACTCAACTTTGTTGCGAATTATATGTAATTTAGGAAGGAAACAAATCATGATAAGTGCAAATAATGTAACTTTAAGACTTGGCAAGAAAGCTTTGTTTGAAGATGTAAATATTAAATTTACGGAAGGAAACTGCTACGGACTTATAGGTGCAAACGGTGCAGGTAAGTCTACATTTCTTAAGATTTTATCCGGTGAACTTGAACCGACAAACGGCGAGGTTATAATGAATGCCGGCGAGAGACTTTCCGTACTTCAGCAGGACCATTATAAATACGATGAATATAACGTTATGGATACGGTTATTATGGGTAATAAGAGACTGTATGAAATAATGAAAGAAAAGGATGCTATCTATGCAAAGGAAGATTTTTCCGATGAGGATGGTGTAAGAGCTTCCGAGCTTGAAGCGGAATTTGCCGAGATGGACGGATGGAATGCGGAGTCCGATGCAGCGACTTTGTTAAACGGATTGGGCGTTGATACTGACGTACATTATAAGCAGATGAGCGAGCTTGATGGTAACCTTAAGGTCAAGGTTCTTTTGGCTCAGGCGCTTTTCGGTAACCCTGATGTTCTTCTTTTGGACGAGCCTACCAACCACCTGGATCTTGATGCTATCGCATGGCTCGAAGAATTTTTGATTGATTTTAATAATACTGTCATCGTTGTATCACACGACAGATATTTCCTTAATAAAGTTTGTACTCATATCGCCGATATCGATTATGCAAAGATTCAGCTTTATGCAGGTAACTATGATTTCTGGTATGAGTCAAGTCAGCTTATGATTAAGCAGATGAAAGAAGCTAATAAGAAGAAGGAAGAGAAGATTAAGGAGTTACAGGAATTCATCCAACGTTTCTCCGCAAATGCTTCAAAGTCCAAGCAGGCTACTTCAAGAAAGAGAGCACTTGAGAAAATCGAGCTTGATGAGATTAAGCCATCAAGCAGAAAGTATCCTTATATCGATTTCAGACCTAAGAGAGAAATCGGTAATGAGGTTCTTATGGTTGAAAATATTTCAAAGACTGTTGACGGAGTAAAGGTTCTTGATAACATTTCCTTTACTGTAGGTCATGATGATAAGATTGCATTTGTAGGTCCTAATACCATTGCGACCACAACCTTATTTAAGATACTTGCAGGCGAGGAAGAACCTGATGAAGGTTCTTATAAGTGGGGTGTTACAACCTCACAGGGATACTTCCCTAAGGATAATACAAAGGAGTTTGACAACGATCTTGTGATCGCTGACTGGCTTGCTCAGTACTCGGACGATAAGGATGCAACCTATGTAAGAGGCTTCCTTGGCCGTATGCTCTTTGCCGGTGAGGACGGCGTTAAGAAAGTTAAGGTTTTATCCGGTGGTGAGAAGGTAAGATGCCTTCTTTCAAAACTTATGATTATGGGTTCGAATGTTCTTATTCTTGACGAACCAACAAACCACCTTGATATGGAGTCTATCACCGCATTGAACAACGGACTTATCAAGTTCCCGGGCGTTGTACTTTTTGCTTGTCAGGATCACCAGTTCGTTCAGACTACTGCTAACAGAATTATGGAAATTACCAATTCCGGTCTTATCGATAAGCAGACTACTTATGACGAGTATCTTGCAAACGATGAGCTTGCAAGAAAGCGCCAGGTTATGAACATGCCTGTTGAAGAGGATGACTAAATAATTAGATTTAAGACAAAAGATAGTAGATAAATAACAAAACGGTCTTTGCATTTGGCAAAGACCGTTTTTATTTGATGCAACGTACAGACTAAAATGAGAGAATGCCCAAATTAGTCTGTTTCTTTTATATATCAAATTTTCATGACCGGAGTTTATTTGATTAGTCCGGCTTCAAAGATGTAGTTAAGAATTCTCTTTGAATTCGCAATGTTTCTCTCGGATTGTCCCGGAAGAGCGATATATACATCATCATAGTCAAGGTGAAGACTTTCGGCAAATTCGGTGCCGCTTATATCTATTGCATATGCAACAGGTTCGTCATTTACATTATTTGCCTCAACTATGCGTTCCGGACAGTTTTCATATATATATTTGCTCATGCTAAGATCAAGTGAATCCTCAAGCGGTCTTATTAATGAAAGCTTGGCACAATAATCTATACCGGTTTTGTCGGAAATGATAATGTCGAAGTAATCATTATAACAAAGAGTAGGAAATTGCGAAAAAATCGCATCGTCAGGATTTTTGCTATAATAATCTTCATATATATCAAGGTCACATTTGTTGGAATAAAAGTCAAGCATTCTGTAAGAAGAAGGCATATCATAATAATCCATATATCCTTTGAAATCATCCTTCGACAGATATTCCACTGAAGGACTGTTTAAAAGTGCAAATGAAATTGCGACCGGTCTCGTGTTTTTGTAAAGGCTGGCGATAATAAGTGACAGACTTACTATGACGGCAATTCCGACAAGGATAGGCACCTTGAAATAATAAAAGAAATAATTTATCTTTTCTTTACGGCTCATATCCTCGGTTGTTTTTTTATAACGTTCGCGTTTGGCCCTGCGACGTTCTTTCCGGGAAAGATTATGCAACTCAAGATTATCCTCTACAGTGGGCGACTTTTCTTCGTTTACCTCTTTTTTGGAGCCGTTTATTGACTCACTTTTGTTTTCAGATGTTGTAACGCCTTCACTGTTTGCTTTATTGTCTTCATCTTTGCAGTTTGCCGTATCTTTAGCATTTTTTTGATCTGTGTTTGATTTTGCTTCTTCGTTTATTGAAGCTTCAATATCTTCTTTTTTTTCAAAATCTTCTGCATATTGTTTCATAGCCATACTCCTGTAATTATGATGGAAAACCCAAATTCTCATATTATATTATAATAGAAAGTTTCATTTTACGTAACCATGATAGAAAAACAACATTTCCTGAAATCTGGTTTCCTATATTCATGATAGAAAAAAACATTTCCTAATATATAAGAAATAATCGGATAAATTATTCTATCACAAGAATTCTATAAAAAAAAGAAAAATATAATTTAATATTTACTTATTCATGAAACTTTATTATATTAATATATGTGTCTTAAAAGAATAACAAACAACAAAGGCATATAAGGAGATTGATTATGGCTAAGGATTTGAGTAAAGCACAATTCAGAAAAATAGATACAAGCAAGAAGGAAAAGGTCAGTGCCCGCACGAAGCTTAGAAGGTTTTTACATAAATTCTTCAAGATTTTCATCATATTTATGATAGCAACTGCATTTGTAAACGGCCTGCTGCTTCTGCTTATATATGCAAATCATAAGAGCAAGCTCAAAAATGAAAAGACATATCTGGTGGCACCCGGACAGATGGTGGAAGTAAACGGACATGATATGCATGTTTATGTATATGGAAATGATAAGGCAAAGAATACGCTTGTGTTCATGCACAGCACGACTATTGTTGATGATTCGATAGCTTTGCAGCCGCTGTTTGATGAACTAAAGGATGATTACAGGCTTGTATTTATTGAAAGAAGCGGATACGGATTCAGCAAAGTCAGCAAGAAATCAAGAGATATAGACACGATACTTGAGGAATCAAGAACAGCATTGAAGGGCGTAGGAATAGAGGGAAAACTTACGCTTGTGCCTATCGGGACCGGCTGTATAGAGGCTTTTCATTGGGCAAATACCTATCCGGACGAGATTAGCGGTATTATAGGTATAAATGTAACTTATCCCGAACAGTTTGCAAATACAACTCAGGATGAGTATTGCGGTTTCTTTGATTATTTGATGGTTAAGTTCTGTAAAATAGGCGGACAGCGTCTTATGAAGGGCGTTTACCCTACCAATGAATTTGATTTATACAGTGATATGCAGATGAAGGTTAGAAATGCGCTTATTTCAAGGGGTGGATACACGGAAGACATGTATGAAGAGGATCTTGCAACCGTGGATAATGCAAATAAGGTTGCAGCCGAAGGCTTCCCTGAAAAGATTAATATGTATATGCTTTATGCAAATCCGATTATGGAACCGTACAGAAGTAGCAATAAGGATGTAAGTGAGAGCTACAATAAACAAAAAGAGTTAAATGAGGATTTCGATTATATAAATGCATATAACGAAGAATCCAGGGAATACTTCAGCGGACACAAGAATGTTACCTATGACGAAATGGCCGGTCCGGCAAGGTTATATACATATAATCCAAAAGAATTGGCAAATAAGATAGGTGAATTTATGCAAAAGGAACAGTAGGAAAAGTTACGTAATGTAAGTAAATATGGATATTATGTACAAAAACACAACAAAAAATAAAAAAAATGCTTGCAAAATTGTTTAATATGTCCTATAATCAGTTTAGTCGCAAGAGGATATTGCGATTTTATATTGGAACCGACAGTCTATGACTGATTACAATATAGGTTCATAGTAACTCCTTTCTTATGAACACTTATGGGAGTATACATATCAGGCTAACTGTACCAGTCTTTTATGCTATAGGTCTTATAGGTTCGGATTAAGCAAAGGGAAATTACACACATATTATAAAAGGAGGGTTTTTTTGTGAAAAAATTCAAAAAAGCAATGGCACTTTCTTTAGCACTTGCAATGGGACTTTCTCTTGTAGCTTGTGGTAAGGATAAGGAAGAGAAGAAGGATGAAACTACTGCTGCTACAACAGAAGCAACAGAGGACGACACTACCGAGGAAGTTGATACAACTGAGGCAACTGATACTGATTCAGATGTTGCTATTACAGTTCCATCTGCTGACGGCGAGGCAATTCATGTTTACTCATGGAATGAGGAGTTAGGAAGCAGAATCGATTCTCACTTCAGAACTAAGTATCCTGAGTTATCAGACTTAGTTATCTATGAGAACCTCGATGTTTCAGGTACAGGCGAAGAGTACAAGACTGGCATTCAGAACGCAATCAATGCTAATGATGACAACGTACCTTCAATCGTTGCAGCAGATAATGATGTAGCTCTTTACTTCGCACAGCAGGATTGGGCTATTCCTCTTGAGGATGCAGGCTTAACTCTTGATATGTACAAGAACGCTTACCAGTTCACTATTGATTATGGTACAATCGATGGAAAGCTTAAGGCTATGGGTTGGCAGGCTCCAGCAGGATGTTTCGTTTACAGAACTGACATCGCTGAGGATGTTCTTGGAGCTAAGACTCCTGATGAAGTTCAGGCTCTCGTAAAGGATTGGGATACATTCCTTGAGACAGCTGAGACTCTTAAGAAGGCTGGAAAGTATATGGTTTCAGGTCCTGATGATCTTAAGTATGCATTCATCGATCAGAAGACTTCACCTTGGGTTAAGGATGACACTCTTAACATCGACTCATGCATTACTGATTACTTAGAGACTTCAAAGAAGATTTATGACAATGACTACTCACTTAAGTCAGCTATGTGGTCTTCAGAGTGGACTGCAAACATGTCTTCAGGTGATGTATTTGGTTACTTTGGTTGTACTTGGTTCGTTCAGTGGTGTTTAGCTGAGGATTCACACGGTATGTGGAATGTATGTACAGGTCCTGTATCTTTCCACTGGGGTGGTACTTACTTAGTTATCACTGACAAGTGTCCTAACAAGGAACTTGCAGCACTCGTTCTTTACACTCTTTGCTGTGATGAGGACGTAGCTTACGACTTATATGCAGATGATTATGACTTCCCTAACAACCAGGCAGCAGTTCAGAAGCTTATCGCTGATGGCGTAGGTTCTAACCCAATTCTTGGTGGACAGAACCCACTTGAGGCATGGGATGAGGCTGCTAAGGGAATCTCACTTCAGTATGCAACATCATATGATGCTACATTCAATGGTTACCTTGATTCAGCTGCTTCAACTTTCTGGGCTGAGGGTCAGTCAGTTGATGATGCTATTGCTAACATCAAGGAGCAGGTTGCTAACGCTTACTCAGATATCACTATCGAGTAATCTAAGCCTTGCTTAACAACTTGAAAAAGTTATAAAACTAATGGTTATGCACCGGATGTTTTGTCCGGTGCATAATTTAAAAAAACATACTACCACTGTTGGGCATTTTATAAAGTAAATATGCCGATTTCCCATTTTTACACATTTATAGAATCAAAATTCAATAAAAGGTATATATACTTTATAAAATGTCTAACGGGGGATACGTGAATGATATGTTTATTAGTTTAAAAAATTTAAAGGTTGGGGAAGTGAAATCATGAAAAGAAAGACAGTCGAATACGGAAAATATGGATATATATTCATTGCTCCATTCTTCTTGGTGTTCTTATTATTTCAGTTATATCCGTTGATATACACTTTCTATCTCAGCTTCGTAGAATACAGAATGAAAGACGGAAAATGGAACACTCCAAAGTTCTGTGGCTTTGATAACTACATGGCTATGTTAACAAAGACAGACTTTAAGACCGGACAGAAGGTATGGTTCAATACATTACCAATGAATTCAATTAAAAATACATTGATAATTTGGATAATTAACTTCTTACCACAGATTTTGTTAGCTTTGCTCCTTGCAGCATGGTTTACAGATACTGTAGTAAAATTAAAGGGACAGGGCGCATTCAAGGTATTGATGTTCTTACCTAACATCATTACTGCATCATCAATCGCCGTATTGTTCTACAACTTATTTGCAAATCAGGGACCTGTTACTATATTACTTAGAAATATGCACGTTATTTCCGAGAAGTATAACTTCATGGAAAGTAAGACTGCAACAATCGGTATTATCGGTTTCATGCAGTTCTGGATGTGGTATGGTAATACAATGATAGTCCTCATTGCAGGTATTCTTGGTATTAACCCATCACTTTACGAGGCAGCCATGGTTGACGGCGCAAGTGGAAAGCAGCAGTTCTTCAGTATTACATTACCGTTGCTTAGACCAATCCTTGAGTTTACACTTGTTACATCAGCAATCGGTGGTCTTCAGATGTACGATATACCATCGCTTTACAATGTTACAAACACAGGTATCGGTCAGCCGAACCGTGTATCTCATACGGTTACAATGCAGATCAGAGAGTTTGCAAGCTCGTCTAACCCGGACTATGGTAAAGCAGCTGCAATTTCAATAATCCTGTTCATTGTTACATTGTTAATAAGCTTAATATTCTTCATAGTAACCCGCGAAAAACAGCCAAAGCAAAGACATGCTGTAATTAGATAGGAGGTGCGTAGACAATGGCAAAACCAGAGGTTGCAGTAGATGCTAGCTACGCATCTAAAATAAGAGCAAAGAAAATATTCAGAACAATAATCTGTGTACTTCTTTGTATATTGAGTATATTTCCTTTCTATATCATGATTGTAAATACTACTCTTTCATCAGACGTAATTAAGCATGGTATAAGACTTATTCCTGGTAACAAGCTTGTAAGTAACTTTTCAGGTATGTTAAAAAGAACAGCAGGTAAGGGTACTACAGTTTGGCAGGCTATGTGGCACAGTGTAATCATCGCAGTTCCTGCAACTGTATTGCAGGTATACTTCGCTACACTTACTGCTTACGGTCTTACTGTTTACCAGTTTAAGCTTAGAAACATGGCATGGTCATTCATTATGGCAATCATGATGATTCCTGCACAGGTTTCAATCATAGGTTTCATGAACCTCATGATTAAGTTTGGTTTATATAATACTTATTGGCCACTCATTATCCCTGCTATAGCAGCACCGTCTACGGTATACTTTATGAAACAGTATATGACAGGTGCACTTTCGGTAGAGATTATAGAAGCAGCCAGAATAGACGGATCAGGAGAGTTTGCAACATTCAACAAGATTGCACTTCCTCTTATGAAGCCGGCTATGGCTACACAGGCTATATTCGCATTTATAGCATCATGGAATAACTTGTATACACCTACAATGATGATTTCTGATAACAGAAAGTATACACTTCCAATGTTCATTACAGGACTTAAGTCAGACTCTATCAGAACTGATTACGGTTTCGTATATGTAGGTCTTACTTTAACAGTACTTCCTCTTTTGGTTGTATACTTTGCATTATCAAAGTACATCATCGCTGGTGTTGCACTCGGTGGTGTTAAGGAGTGATATGTGGCGTTGGTCATGTATATAAAAAAAGAACCCGTTCATGTTAAGCATGAACGGGTTCTTTTTTATATATCAACAATGAATAAACTGTGAATATGGTGAATAAAATGTGAAATACCTTGACGTATCAGCTTAAAAAGATTAGAATAAAAAAAGTCTTTTATGACACTTTTTTTATGTTAATTGGAGGAAGATATGAGAGGAAAATTTAACAAAGTTATAGTGGGAGCATTGGCACTTGCTATGACTTCAACATTATTGTTCGGATGTTCTGCAAAGAAAGATGATAAGAAAAGCAAACCGGTATACACAAAAGAAGAGGCATCTTCAACTAAGGCAATGGTTATAGGTGATTATGATGTATATATGGATGAACTTATGGTATATGCAATTCAGGAAATCACATTATATGGTGTAACACCTGAGATGCTTGAAAAAGGGGAAGATACTTACAAGCAACAGGCACTTGCATTGGCAAGAGAAACTAAAATATTATACGATGTTGCACTTCATAATAATGTCGAGTTGAGTGATGATGATATAGCGGCAAGGGATAAGCTTATCGAGAACTTTAAAAAGGCGGTTCCTGCTGAGGTTTTTGAAAAGTACGGAATATCCGATGAGATAATTGAAAAGGTATTTACGGAAAGAACCTATGTGGAGAAGTTTGAAAATGATATTAAGAACAGCATGGGTCAGGATATAACCGATGATCTTACAAAAGCATATAAGGATTATAATTTCCAGAATCTTTACTATATGGTATTCCCTACGATAGAAGTAGATGCTGACGGTAATCCTGCAACAAATGAAGATGGAACCTACAAGCAGGCTTCTGATGAAAAGAAGAAGGAAGCCGAAGAAAATGCAAAGAAGGCTGCAGAGGAAATTAATTCCGGTAAAGATTGCAAGGAGGTTGCAGAGTCTTACGGAATTACGGCATATTCTTCGGAAATGAATGGTTATGTCGGTGCATATTCTGATGAGATGAATGAGGCTCTCGGAAATATCAGTGCAGGTCAGTGTACAGATATAATTGACAGTGAACTTGGATACGTAATTATAGCTGTAATAGATGATCATAATGAAGAATTAAAAGAAAATTATATTTATTCCGTAGCAAATGATGTTTTGAAGGATCAATATGATAGCCTTCGTAATGATTGGCTTGCTTCGATTCCTGTAGATGTTGAAAAAGATATGCAGGGAGATGCATGGGAGAAGTTCGTCATGAAGGATATGTCACAAATGCTTAGTGACGCCGGCATAGTTCAAGGTACCGGAGCACCTCAATAAATCCGGTCTTGATTATAAAAATTAATATTTAAGGAGAGTGCTGTTTGAAAAAGTACAACACACGAGAGATTGTGGGCTAACCGGGAGGTTTGCAGACAATCGACTAACCTCCCGCTTAAAAGCAACTTTTTGGTCATAAGTTTTCAGGAGGAAATAAATAATGAATAAAAAAGACTATACAATTCGTTTAGAAGAAAAGAAAGATTTTAGAGCAGTTGAAAACCTTGTCAGGGAGTCATTCTGGAATGTTTACAGACCGGGATGTTCTGAGCATTATGTAATTCATGTTCTCAGAGATGATCCGGCTTTTATTCCGGAGCTTGACTTTGTGATGGAAAAGGATGGAAGTCTGATTGGTCAGAATATGTTTATGAAGACAATCATCGAGGCTGATGACGGAAGGGTGATTGACATTCTGACGATGGGGCCGATAGGAATTTTGCCGGAGCTAAAGAGAAAAGGATATGGGAAAGCTTTGCTGGACTATTCTCTGGAAAAGGCTGCGGAGATGGGATTCGGTGCGGTTCTGTTTGAAGGAAACATCGACTTCTATGGAAAGAGCGGCTTTGACTTTGCAAGCAGGTTCGGGATACGATATCATGACCTGCCGGAGGATGCGGATTCATCATTCTTTCTCTGCAAGGAACTGATTTCCGGATACCTTGATGGGATAACCGGTGTTTATCAGACTCCGCAGGGATATTATGTAAATGATGAGGATGTCGAAGAGTTTGATAAGGACTTTTCACCAAAGGAAAAGCTTAAGCTGCCGGGACAGATTTTCTAAGTAAAAGTATGTGGGCTCGAGGGGAATTCTATTCCCCTCGGCTTTTTATCTTTTTAAGGTTAGGATTTTTCGATGTGCTTTAAAGGAAAACAGCTTTGGGAAAATCCTGTTTTCTATTCTAAAATCAATATTTGAAAATAAAAAAAGGGATTTTGAGAAAAGTGTAGAATAATATAAATGTGGTGGCTGTCGAAAAAAGAAATTTGCGGGCAAATGTCGTGGATTTCGGAAGAAAAGTGAATCTTAAGAGGTGAAGATTATGCTTTTGAGGGAAGAATTTGAGAAAAGAGAACATGATATATACAGGACCTGTGCGTTCTTTAGCGATGAAAGTAAGGGTCGAGAGCATGAAGAGGAAAAATGTGATATCAGAACCGATTTTCAAAGGGACAGAGACAGGATAATTCATTCCAAGTCATTTAGAAGACTTAAGCATAAGACACAGGTATTTTTATCGCCGGATGACCACTACAGGACGAGACTTACACATACACTTGAGGTGGCGCAGATTGCAAGAACCATTGCAAGGGCGCTTAGACTTAATGAAGATTTGACGGAAGCTATAGCACTTGGGCATGATTTGGGACATACACCTTTCGGACATGCGGGTGAGAGAGCATTGACGAAGTATGCAAAGGATTATATAGAAAGACCGTTTTTACATAATGAGCAAAGCTTAAGAGTAGTTGAAAAGCTTGAAAAAGGCGGTAAAGGGCTTAATCTTACCTGGGAAGTAAGAGACGGAATAGTAAATCATAAAACAAGCTGTAATCCGGCGACGCTTGAAGGCCATATAGTAAGGATGTCGGATAAGATAGCTTATGTAAATCATGATATAGATGACGGAATACGAGCCGGTCTTCTTACCGAAGATTTGCTTCCTAAAGAATGTACCGATATGCTTGGTCATTCAACCAGAGACAGAATCAATACATTAATCCATGCAATAGTAACCAACAGTATGGATAAGGAACGGATAGCATTGCCGGAGGATGTTGGTCAGGCGTTTAAAGAATTAAGGGAATTCATGTTTAAGGACCTTTATACAAATCCGGTTGCCAAGAGTGAAGAAGTAAAGGCGGAAACACTTATCGGTATGTTGTTTAATGAATATATGGAACATATCGAAAAGCTTCCGCAGGAATATATAGATTATATAGAAAAAGGCGAGAAAAAAGCAGTAGTGGTTTGTGACTACATAGCAGGCATGACGGATAATTATGCGGTAACTACGGCTAAGAAGCTGTTTATACCAAAGTCATGGCAGAGTGCGGAATGATATTTGTACGAAATCTCAAAATGAATTTCGATAAATTATTTCGAAAAATAGATACAAGTAGATATAACGGATATTACATAAGGAGTATCAGAAAATGCCATTTTATTCTGATGATGTGATAGAGGAAGTCAGAAGCAGAAATGATATTGTAGATGTAATCGGCGGATATGTAAGTCTGAAGCATAAGGGAAATTCTTATCAGGCATGCTGTCCGTTCCATCATGAGAAGACACCTTCGTTTCATGTGAGCAAGGATAAGCAGATGTATCATTGTTTCGGATGCGGGGTGGGCGGAAATGTCTATACATTTATAATGGAATATGAAAACTATTCTTTCCCTGAGGCTGTAAAGCATTTGGCGGACAGATGCGGATATCAGCTTCCCGAGCAGGAAATGTCAAGCGAGCAGAAAGCAAGAGAAAACTATAAGGTTCTCTTGAGGGAAATGAATAAAACAGCGGCGGCATACTTTCACTATCTTTTAACTAAAACCGAACATGGAAAAAAAGCCTATGAGTATTTGAAAGACAGAGGCTTCAGTGACGAAACGATAAGCAGTTTCGGTCTGGGCTACTCGGATATATTTCCAAATGATCTGTATCTGTATCTGAAGAAGAAAGGGTATACCGATGAACAGATGAAAAATTCCGGTCTTGTGGAGATAAACGAGAAGAAGGGCGGAACGGATAAATTTTGGAACAGGGTAATGGTACCTATAGCGGATATAAACGGAAAGGTTATTGCCTTCGGCGGTAGAGTTATGGGTGATGCTAAGCCAAAATATCTTAATACAAAGGAAACGGAAGTATTTGATAAGAGCCACAATCTTTTTGCTATGAATATTGCAAGAAGGTCAAAGAAACGAGGCATAATAATCTGTGAGGGATATATGGATGTCATAGCTATGCATCAGGCAGGTTTTGATAATGCGGTCGCTTCTCTTGGTACGGCATTTACCATAGGACAGGCCAATATAATAAAACGATTTACCGAAGAAGTTTATCTTGCGTATGATAGCGACGGTGCAGGAACAAATGCCACGCTAAAGGCGATAGCAATACTTCGCGAGGTAGGACTTACCACAAGAGTAATAGATATGAAGCCTTATAAGGATCCTGATGAATTTATAAAAAATCTCGGAAAAGAGGCTTATGAAGAAAGAATCAGAAATGCCGTTACGGGAATCGTATTTGAGATAGATACGATAGCTACAGGATATAATCTGAAGGATCCCGAGGAAAAAATAAAGTTTACTAAAGAGGCTGCCAAGCGTCTTTCGTATATAGATGAACCGGTGGCAAGGCACAGTTATGTAGATGCGGTCTCAGAAAAATATAATCTGGACAGAGATGGCCTTAAGGACACGGTTACAAAATACGGAACGCTTGAACTTAAAAACAATGACAGAGCCTATCAGGGCAGTACTCAAAGTAATATGCGGGAGAACAGCCCGAGCTATGAGAATAACATTTCCGCAGCAAACGGTTTATCCGAAGGTTCGGGAAGAAGTGATTCGAATAAAAGAAGCTCGCCTGAAAATAAACCGCAAAAGCTTCTTCTGACGTGGATGATTAATGACATCAGGCTGTTTAAGATGCTTGACGGAGTAATCAGTGAGGAAGATTTTTATGATGAGGATATTTACCCTATTGCGAAGGAATTATTTAATCAATATAGGGAAACGGGTACGGTCAAGCCCGCAAGTATATTAAATGTATATGATGATGTTGATAAGCAGAGACTTGCGGCGTCCATCATGCAGACAGAGCTTCCTTTTGAAATGGATGAGGATGAAAGGGAAAAAGCGATTAATGACCTGGTAAAAAAGACAAAAGCAGGATACATTGACTGGAAGCTTCCACAATGTACGGATGATGCAAAAATGTTTCAGGAACTGATTGTTGCAAAAGCAGGCATTTCCAAATTACATATTTCATTGAAGAATGGATAAAATATTATCACTATGGGAGGATAACAATAAAATGGCTGAGAGAAAAAAGAAGGTTAAAGAAACCATACAGGAAGAGGTAATCAAGGATGAAGAGCAGATTCAGGACAGCGATGAAGTAAAAGAAAAATTCGAGGCAAAGATGAAAGAACTTCTTGAAATGGCCAAGAAGAAGAAAAATGTTATTGAAGATACCGAGATAATCGATCATTTTAAGGATTGCAAGGATATTGAACTCAATACAGAGAGAATGACTATGATTTTTGAGTATCTTGAATCTCATAATGTAGATGTTTTAAATATTACCGCAGATGACGATGATGAGGAGCCTGACGATTTACTTCTTGCTGCCGAAGAGGAAGATATGGATATAGATGTGGAGCATCTTGATTTGTCAATTCCCGATGGTGTAAGCATCGAAGATCCGGTCAGAATGTATCTTAAGGAAATAGGTAAGGTTCCGCTTCTTTCAGCAGAAGAGGAAATCGAGCTTGCAAAGAAGTTAGAGGAAGGCGGAGAAGAAGGAGAGGCGGCAAAGAAGAAGCTTGCCGAGGCCAACTTAAGACTTGTAGTAAGTATTGCAAAGAGATATGTCGGAAGAGGTATGCTTTTCCTTGACCTGATTCAGGAAGGAAACCTCGGTCTTATTAAGGCTGTAGAAAAGTTCGATTACAGAAAAGGATTTAAGTTCTCTACCTATGCAACATGGTGGATAAGACAGGCTATTACAAGAGCCATAGCCGATCAGGCAAGAACCATACGTATTCCTGTTCATATGGTTGAGACAATAAATAAACTTATTCGTGTATCAAGACAGCTTCTTCAGGAGCTCGGAAGAGAGCCACTTCCTGAAGAAATTGCCGAAGAGATGGATATACCGGTAGAAAGAGTAAGAGAAATTCTTAAGATATCTCAGGAACCTGTTTCTCTTGAAACCCCTATAGGTGAAGAGGAAGACAGCCACCTTGGAGACTTTATTCAGGATGAAAATGTACCGGTACCTGCTGAAGCGGCTGCATTCACACTTTTAAAGGAACAGCTTGTGGACGTTCTCGGAACACTTACGGAAAGAGAGCAGAAGGTGCTTTGCTTAAGATTCGGTCTGGATGACGGAAGAGCAAGAACTCT
>DFDU01000026.1 GCA_002369325.1 Lachnospiraceae bacterium UBA3820 | reverse complement strand
ATTATGGATTTAATGAGTTTATTATCTGTTGCGGATATAAGCAGCACATGATAAAGGAATGGTTTGCAAATTATTATTTACATAACAGTGATATTACCTTTGATTTTACAAAAGAAAACAGTATGGTTGTCCATAATAATGTTGCCGAACCCTGGAAGGTTACACTTGTCGATACCGGTCTTAATACCATGACCGGAGGCAGAATAAAAAGGATACAGCCGTATGTAAATGATGAAACATTTATGCTTACCTACGGAGACGGTGTGTCGGATGTAAATATATCGGATATATTAAAATTTCATAAAGAGCATGGAAAAATTGCAACGCTTACGTCCGTAAATATCGGACAACAGTTTGGTGTTTTGGAAATAAATGATGATGGTCATGTATTAAAGTTTCGGGAAAAAAGCAACCAGGACGGAGATATGGTTAATGCCGGATATATGGTTCTTGAGCCGAAGGTTTTTGATTATATTGAAAGTGATGACACTGTGTTTGAAAAAGAACCGATAGAGGCCCTTGCAAAAGAAGGCCAACTTATGGCATATAAATATGACGGCTTCTGGAAATGGATGGATACCGCAAGAGACAGGAATCAGTTGGAAAGCCTTATTGAAGCAGACAACGCACCCTGGATGGTGTGGAATAAATAATAATCAATATAAAAGGAGATTATTATGTTTGAAAATATGACAGAACAGCAGGCTAAACAGGAAATACTGGATATGGTTGCCGGATACTGCGATAAATACCATAATAATAAAAAACAATTTGAACCGGGTGACAGCATAAGATATGCATCAAGGGTTTATGACCGTGATGAAATGTGCAATCTGGTGGATTCGGCACTTGAGTTTTGGCTTACTGCCGGAAGATATACGAAACAATTTGAAACAGAGTTTGCAAAGTATCTCGGAGTTAAATACTGTACACTTGTAAATTCGGGCTCTTCGGCAAACCTGAATGCGTTTATGGCACTTACATCACCTTTGCTGGGGGAAAGACAGATAAAACCGGGAGATGAAATGATTACCGTGGCAGCAGGTTTTCCGACAACGGTAACTCCTGCAATTCAATATGGGGTGGTTCCGGTTTTTGTTGATGTAACTATTCCGCAATACAATATAGATGTTTCCAGGCTTGAAGAAGCATTATCGCCGAAAACGAAGCTTGTCATGGCAGCGCATACGCTTGGAAATCCGTTTGATTTAAAAACGGTTAAGGCATTTTGCGATAAGCATAATTTGTGGCTTATCGAAGACAATTGCGATGCACTCGGAACAAAATATACGATGGACGGAAAGGAAATGTTTTCCGGAACGGTGGGTGATATAGGAACCTCTTCTTTTTATCCGCCACATCATATGACTATGGGAGAAGGCGGAGCGGTTTATACCGATAATCCATTACTTAATAAGATAATCCGTTCTTTCCGTGACTGGGGACGTGATTGTATATGCGCATCGGGTCAGGACAATCTGTGCGGACATCGTTTTGACAAACAATACGGTGAGCTTCCTTTGGGCTATGACCATAAATATGTTTATTCACATTTCGGATATAACTTAAAGGCTACGGATATGCAGGCAGCTGTCGGTTGTGCTCAGATAGTAAAGTTTCCGGGATTTGTTGAAAAAAGAAAACACAATTTTAATCGTTTGAAAAAGGTTCTGAAAGGTGTTGAAGATAAAATTATTTTGCCCGTTCCCTGTGAGAATTCCGATCCGAGCTGGTTTGGTTTTCTTATAACATGCAAAGAGGGTGTGGACAGAAGCAGAGTTGTTCCGTATATTGAAGAGCATGGTATACAAACCCGTATGCTGTTTGCGGGAAATCTCATTAAGCATCCCTGCTTCGATCAAATGAGAGAAAATGGACAAGGCTACAGGGTAGTGGGAAAGCTTGAAAATACTGACAGGATTATGAGAGATACGTTCTGGGTAGGTGTATATCCGGGCATGACGGATGAAATGATAGACTATATGGCCAAGATTATTATTGAGGCAGTTAATTTGTAATTATTACAGACCTTGGAGGAAAAGATGAAACAAAGACTGGCTGATTATGTAGCGGATTTTTTGGTTAATCACGGAATAAAGGATTGTTTTATGGTTACCGGCGGAGGAGCGATGCATCTAAATGATGCTCTGGGGCATAAGGATGGACTGAAATGTCTGTTTAATCACCATGAGCAGGCATGTGCCATTGCTGCCGAAAGCTATTCGAGAATAAATAATAAGCCGGCGGCCTTGTGTGTGACCACCGGTCCGGGCGGCACAAATGCGATAACCGGTGTAGTTGGGGCCTGGCTTGATTCCGTACCGATGTTTGTTATATCGGGACAGGTTCGCTATGATACGACGGCCAGATATATGAGTCGTTTTGTTGACGGACTGCCGCTTAGAGCGGTGGGCGATCAGGAGTTTGATATAACCCGTGCCGTAGGCTGCATGTGCAAATATGCAACAATGATTGAAGATCCCATGCAGATAAGATATGCTCTGGAAAAAGGATTTCATCTTGCACTAACCGGAAGACGCGGACCGGTTTGGATTGATATACCGGTTAATTATCAGGGCATGCTTATAGAAACCGATGACCTTGCGGGATACGACGAAGCGGAGGATAAAGAATCCATGCCGATACCTGTTGATGCCCTGCAGGTAAAGTCGGTTATTGAAAAGATAAAAGGTTCAAAACGACCTGTTTTGTATGCCGGAAACGGAATACGCTTATCGGAAGGCTACAAGGAATTCAGAAAGGCTTTGGATAAGCTTGGCATACCGGTTGTAACATGCTGGGATTCAATTGACGCCATAGAAGATGAAAATGAATTATATGTGGGACGCGGCGGCATAATGGGCGACCGCGCAGGTAATTTTGCTGTTCAAAATTCCGATATGGTTTTGGCTGTAGGAAACAGATTATCAATCAGACAGGTTGGATACAATTGGAAAACATGGGCAAGAGAGGCCTTTGTAATAGATGTTGACGTTGATCCTGCGGAATTAAAGAAGACAACCATTCATGTGGATATGCCTATATGTGCGGATGCTAAAAATTTCTTCGAAGTCATGAATGAAGTGCTTAAGGATGAGGAAGTACCGATATTTAAAAATACACAGTGGCTTGATAAATGCAGACATTGGAAGGAAATTTTTCCTGTTACAACAGACAGGCATTGGGAAGAAGACGGAGAATATGCCAATGTTTATGCGTTTATAAAATATCTGAGCGACAATCTGCCTGAGGGAAACCTGACGGTTGTATCAAACGGAAGTGCCTGTGTCGTCGGAAGCCATAATTATGTCATAAAAAAAGATGCAAGATTTATAATTAACAGCGCTATAGCCAGCATGGGCTACGGACTTCCGGCTGCCATAGGAGCCTGCGTGGCAAATGAGAAAAAAACTACAATCTGTATAGAGGGAGACGGAAGTATAATGATGAATCTGCAGGAGCTGCAGACGGTTATCACAAATAAGCTTCCTATAAAGATATTCCTGATAAATAACGGAGGATATCATTCCATAAGACAGACACAGAATAATTTGTTTAAGGAACACAGTAAGGTCGGTATAGGACCGGAAAGCGGCGACCTTTCGTTTCCGGAATTTGAAAAGATAGCCAAAGCCTTCGGATATGAATATTTGTCCGCTCACAGCAATGAGAAAATGAAAGCTATGGTTGATAAGGCCTTGAGTATAGACGGACCGCTGTTTTGCGAGGTGTTTGTTTCACCGAAGCAAAATTTTGAGCCGAAGAGCTCGACCAAAAAACTTGAGGACGGAAGCTTGTTCAGTCCTCCGCTTGAGGATCTGGCTCCGTTTATAGACAGGAAATTATTTGAAGAGGAAATGATTATCGCACCTGTTCCGGAAGAAAAGTAAGGAATGAGCGAAAAAACCTTATAAGCTGTTTGTCGGAAAAAGGAGAAAAAATGGGTAAGATTAGTGTATTGGACTGTACATTAAGAGACGGCGGATATATTAACGATTGGAATTTCGGAGAAAGAGCCATTAAAGATATCTCTCGTAAAGTCGTTAGAACCGGAATAGAATATTTTGAAATCGGTTTTATAAAGGATGTAAAATATAATCCCGACCGTTCGATTTTTTCAGGCAATGAAGATTTTTCTTATATTGTAGGAAAAAAAGATAATAATGTTATATATTTCGGAATGGCAGATATGAATTCACCGATGCCTCTTGAAAAGCTCGGCAAAAGAGTACCGGGGGGGTTTGACGGCATACGAGTAATCTTTAAAAAAAATAAAATAGATGAAGGCTACGAGTATTGCAAAAAAGCCATAGAAGCAGGATATATTACTACGGCACAATTGGTCGGAACCTATGAATATTCAGATGTGGAGCTTGTGGAAACGGTTAAAAAATTCAATAAGCTTGACATTTTGGGCCTTTCCATCGTGGATACCTTCGGCCTGATTGAAAAAAAGGACTTCCTAAGGATGGTAAGTCTTATTGATCATAATTTAAGAGATGACATAGCTCTCTGCTATCATTCACACAATAATCTTCAACAGGCTATGGGAAATGCTTCGGCTCTTGTTGAGCAAAACCTGAAAAGAGATATAATAATAGATGCATGTATTTTCGGAATGGGAAGAGGTGCAGGCAATCTTAATATGGAACTGTTTGTCCAGTATTTAAATGAAAATTATAATAAAAAATACCGGGTTGAGCCGTTCCTTGAGATAATTGATGAATATTTAAACGATATATACAGAAAAGAATTCTGGGGATATTCGCTTCCTTATTATTTGTCGGCTGTAAACGGCTGTCATCCGAATTATGCGAAGTTTTTTGCTGAAAAGGGAACGCTTACCGTTAAGGCATTTAATGAAATATTGAGAACTATTCCGTCGGGCACCAGAGAAATATATAAAAGAGAGTCCGCTGAAAAAATATATATTGACTTCATGGAAAACTTTGAAGATGATAAGGAGTGCATAGACAAATTAAGAACCGGGTTTCAGGGAAGAGATGTTTTGATGATCGGATCCGGAAGCTCGGTAAAAAACGAAAGGCAGAAAATACAGGATTATATAGATAAAAACAATCCGATAACGGTTTCTTTGAATTATATTCCGGATGATATAAAGGTGGATTATGTATTCAGCTGTCATATGCGAAGATTCAGAAATATTCAGGATAAAGAGGGCGTGACGAAAATAATCACCTCCAATATAAGAGATGCAAAAAAATATGATTACAAAGTTAATTTTTCCAGCTACGCCGCTGATAAGATAGAAATAATGGACAACTCAGGCGTGATGTTTGTCAAGCTGCTTATCGATTTGGGCATACCTAAGGTAACACTTGCGGGTATGGACGGCTATAGTACGGATAATATAAATAATTATATTAATTCCGGTCTGGAATATGGCTTTTCCAAGGAAATGCTTGAGCTTAGAAATAAACTGATAAAAGAGAATTTACATGAATTGTCGGGAAATATTTCCATAGAATATTTGACGGACAGTATTTACAAACAGGAGGAAGGGTAAAATGTTCGATTTGGATTTTTATAAAAACAAAAAAGTTCTTATTACCGGACATACCGGGTTTAAAGGCTCCTGGATATGTAAAGTTTTACTTATGGCAGGTGCAAAGGTTACCGGATATTCTCTTGAACCGCCGACAGATCCGAGCCTTTTTGATATATGCAAAATAAAGGATGATATGAATTCGATTATCAAGGATGTGCGTAATTTGGAGGATTTGAAAAAGGTTTTCGAGGAAACCGAACCCGAAATAGTTATACATATGGCGGCGCAGCCTTTGGTACGGGAATCCTACAATAATCCCGTTTATACCTATGAAACCAATGTGATGGGCACGGTTAATGTCCTTGAGTGTATAAGAACAGTCAACAGCGTAAAATCATTTGTAAATGTTACAACAGATAAAGTATATTTGAATAAAGAATGGGAATGGGGATATAGGGAAAATGAAGAATTAAACGGCTATGACCCGTATTCCAATTCAAAATCCTGTTCGGAGCTTGTTACAAGCAGCTATATTAACAGCTTTTTCAAGGACAAGGATATAGCAATATCAACAGTGAGAGCCGGAAATGTAATAGGCGGCGGAGATTTCGCAAAGGATAGAATAATTCCTGATTGCATAAGGGCAGCTTATAAAAAAGAAGATATAATAGTGAGAAATCCTTATTCGACCAGACCGTATGAACATGTCCTTGAACCTGTAGGTGCGTATCTTATGATTGCCGGGGCGCAATATGAGGATAAAAAATATGCAGGAAGCTACAATGTCGGTCCGAATGAAGAGGATTGCCTTACAACCGGAAAACTGGTTACCTTATTTTGCGATACCTGGAATAATAAAACCGGTGATTCATTAAAATGGATAGACAGATATGACGGAGGACCGCACGAAGCCAATTATTTAAAGCTTGACTGCTCGAAGATAAAGAAGACATTTGGGTGGTCTCCGAGATGGAATGTTAAGGAAGCGATGGAAAAAATTGTCGAGTGGACAGTGGCATATTATGAAAATGCGGATATTTCCGATTGTATGGAAAAACAGATAAATGAATTTTATAGGATATGATGCTATAATAGAAAGTGCACTCGATTAAAAATATTATTAAGAAAGGGCAGTGTGTAATGTATGAACATAGCACTTATTCTTTCCGGTGGAACGGGGACGAGACTTGGCTGCAACATACCCAAGCAGTATATAGAGGTTAATGATAAAATGATAATATGCTATTGTCTGGAAACGATTGCCGCAAATTCCCGGGTGGATTGTATTCAGATAGTGGCAGATGAAGTGTGGCATAGTAAGATAGCACAAGCATTAGATGATGAATGTCTGGCGAAATTAAAAGGCTTTTCTTTGCCGGGAGCCAACAGACAGCTTTCGATTTATAATGGTTTAACTGATATAAGGGTTTATGCTGATGATGACTCATATGTCCTTATTCATGATGCGGCAAGACCTTTATTAAAGAATGAATTGATAGACGCATGCTTTGATGCTGTCGGAGGGAAAACAGATACATCAGGTATGAACATAGTCTTAGGAAAAAAATATGATGGTGTTTTACCGGTTGTTCCAATTAAAGATACCGTATATATGAGTGAAGACAAAAAGCATATTTCATCACTTATAGACAGGGATAAAATATATGGTGGACAAGCCCCTGAGGTCTTTTTGTTAGGTAGATACTATAAAGCCAATGAAGAACTTGTTCCGGATAAAATTCTAAAAATTAACGGATCGACCGAGCCTGCTGTTATGGCAGGAATGGATATAGTTATGATTGAAGGCGATGAAAATAATTTTAAAATAACAACTCAGGCAGATTTGGACAAATTCAAATATATGATTAAGACCCGGGGATTTTAAATATGGAAAAAAACGCTAATAGATGATATAATGAGCAAGGCAAAAATGAGGATAACAATATGATTAGTAAGATTAAAAAAGTAGTACATTTTTTTGTGGATAGACCATTAAACAGAATATGGGACATTGTGTCAACAGCTAAGATTTCCGCACACCTGTCAGATGTCAGAAGACAAAAAAAAGAAGAACGGAAAGGCTTTTCCAAACGTAAGATAAGGGTTGCTTTCATATCACAGATGCCTGAGGTCTGGGGGCAGCAAAGCTCAACTTATGAGAGACTTGCAGCAGATGACAGATTTGAGGTTGAGATTGTATGTGTTCCTCAGTTTGATATTGGGGACCGGAAGTTCAAAAATTATAAAGCGGTTAAAGACTACTTCAAAACCAGATATCCTGATGCGGTTTTGGTTGATGCGGTAGGTAGGGACAAAAAAGTGCTTGATTTAAAGGACAAAAACTATGATTATGTCTTTTATGAAAGACCATATGACATATATCTTCCGAAAAGCTTAAGATGTTCACGGATGTGCAGATATACAAAGACCTGCTACATACCGTATTCCACGCCGGACTTTAAACCGGAGCCGGGTTATAATGCTTTTGAAAAAGAATTCTATCGTAATGTATATATCGGTTTCCAAAATGCTGAAAGCAATATCAGGGTCTTGTATGATTCCATGTATAAAAGGCACAGGAAATATCATCATTTTGTCAATCTGGGCTATCCGCTTTTAAATGATGCAGCAGCAACGGAATCTATACCGCATGAGAAATATGTTATTATGTGGACTCCAAGGTGGTCCTATGATGCCAAGGTTGGTGGCAGTCATTTCCTTGAATATAAGGATACCATAATAAATCTCGGTAATGAGTTTGATGATACAAAAATACTTGCAAGACCACATCCATTTACCTATACATATATGGTAAATAACGGATTTATGACAGAAAAAGACGTAGAGGATTTCAAGAAAAAGGCACTGGACAACGGAGTGAGTTTTGATGAAAATAAATCCGTTATAGATTCGTTTAAAGCTGCAGATATTCTTGTTACGGATTTGTCCTCTATTATGTGGTTGTTTTTCTTTATGGGGAAACCGGTTATTTACTGCCCGTGTGATTATCCTCTTTCGGATGAGGTAAATAAACTGATTGATGCGATGTATGTTGCAAAAAATGTTGAAGACATAAGAACATATATTAAGGAAATAATTTCCGGAAATGATTATAAAAAATTGGACAGACAAAAATTTGTTGATGCTTATATGAAGAAAAACAGTGATCCTGCGGGAGCGTTTGTTGATTATTTAGTTAAAGATTTTTCAGAAAGGTAATGTGTGGATATGAAAAAGGTATATACTTGTTTTTGTACTGATATGATTCATGACGGTCATATGAATATAATAAGGGAAGCAAAGAAGCTTGGAAGTTTGACTGTCGGTGTTTTATGTGATTCCGAGATGATAAAATATAACAGATTCCCTTTAAAGACTCTTGAGGAAAGAGTTGAAATGGTTAAATCCATACCGGAGGTTGACGAGGTTGTAGTTCAGGATAATCTTATGTATGATAAGGTTATAGGTGAACTTAAGCCGGATTATATCATTCATGGCGATAACTGGGAAGGCGAGGCTATGCAGGCCATTTATCATAACATTGTGGACAACCTCTCAAAGTATGGTGGAGAGCTTGTAAGCATTCCGTACACGTATAATCCTGTTGTAGAAAAGCTTGACAGACAGAATAGGGAAAAACTTGCCATGCCTGAGTACAGACGTGCACGATTAAGAAAGCTTTTAAATATAGTTCCGGTAGTAAAAACGATAGAAGCGCATAGCGGACTAACCGGTCTAATAGCTGAGAAGACTGTTGTGGCACATGACGGCGCGATAGACCAGTTTGATGCCATGTGGGTAAGTTCTCTTTGCGACAGTACGGAAAAAGGAAAACCGGATATTGAGCTTGTAGATATGACAAGCAGATTTCGTACCATAGAAGATATAATGGAAGTTACGACCAAGCCTATTATATTTGACGGGGATACGGGTGGGCTTACAGAGCATTTTGTATACACGGTTCGTTCGCTTGAGAGAATGGGAGTTTCAGCGGTTATAATAGAGGACAAGGTTGGTCTTAAGAAGAATTCGCTTTTCGGAACCGAAGTTCAGCAAACTCAGGACAGCATAGAAAATTTCTCTGCTAAAATTGCGGCAGGAAAGGAAGCTCAGCTTTCCGATGACTTTATGATAATTGCACGTATTGAAAGTCTTATTCTTGAACAGGGTATGGAGGATGCATTAAGCAGGGCATTTGCTTATGTAGCTGCCGGTGCGGATGGAATTATGATTCACAGCAGAAAGAAGTCGCCGGATGAAATACTTGAATTTTGCGACAGGTTTAGAGCAAAAGACAAGGAAACACCGATAGTTGTTGTTCCTTCATCGTTTAATTCGATTACCGAGTCAGAATTGGCGGAGCACGGAGTAAATATAGTAATATATGCCAACCAGCTTTTAAGAGCTGCTTTTCCGGCGATGGAAAAAGCGGCAAAGAGTATACTTACACATCACAGAGCTCATGAGATAGACAGCGATCTGCTTTCAATCAAAGATATAATAACTCTTATTGATGAGATATAAATAACACAGAACAAGTAACGGTGGTGAAATGATGTCAAAATATGCGATTCTTTCAGATATTCACGGAAACCTGTTTGCCTTGGAAGCTGTTATGGAAGACATAAAAAAACAGGGTGAAATAGATAAGTATATACTTCTTGGGGATTTGATTGATTATGGGATGCAGTCAAATGAGGTTGTAAAATATATAATTGAAAGTCTGTCTGACAAAATAATCTGCAATATTTGGGGCAATCATGAAAGAGCGATTATGGTTGAAGATTATAATTTCTTCTCAAGTCCAAGAGGTGTTGAATCGGCAAAGCATACACATGCACAGTTATCGGATGAGTCAAAAAAGTATCTGAATGAGGAACTTATTCATGAAGGGAAAAAAGAGTTTTTGCTTGATAAAAAGAAAACTCTTGCGGTGCATGGCTCGTTAAATGATAACTATTGGAAATCGATTTTTCCGGATAATCTTAATGGAGAATATGCTGACTATGATATAGTTATGTCGGGACATTCGCACTATCCTCATGCATTTTATAAGTTTTTTGATAAAGACAACCCGAAGATGAGAAATAAAAAAGCAGTGTTATTTATAAACCCCGGCTCTGTCGGACAGCCCAGAAATCACAATCCTAACGCACAGTATGCGATCCTTGATATTAAGACAATGGGAGTGGAATTGAGGTCCGTAAGTTATCCAAAAGAAAAGGCTATGGCACTTTTTGACGGAAGCGTTGACGATTTTTATCGTATAAGACTTTTTGACGGAATATAATAACCGGTAAACTATGTATAAACCAGGAGGATTAAAAATTGAGTAAGTTATATGTTATTAGCGGTGTAACAGGTATGACGGGCAATGAACTTGTACGTCAGTTACTCTTAGATAAAGAAAACAAAGTACATATCGTAGGTTTTGATAATTTTTTTGCTTCATCCATAGAGACTGTCAAGGATTGTCTTGACGATGAAAGATTCGAGTTTTTTGAATATGATATAAATAACCATGATCAAATGTATGAAATCGAAAATAAGGTTAAAAACTTTGATGTGGATGAAATCATATATATTAACTGTGCTGCTGTTGTTCATACAGAGCACTTTTATCATGTTTACTCAACGTTCAAAACTAATGTTGAGGGCATGAATGATTTCCTGCAGCAGGCTATAAGAGTAGGTGCAGCGAAATTTATTAACTGTTCAACTTCAGAGATATATTCGATGAATTCATGGAACGATTATGGTGGTGTTAAGGAAAGTGATTTTATTACGATGGCGGATGCCGAACACAGTCAGCGTACAAGTTATGCAACCGGAAAACTTTTGACGGAGTTCTTTATGAAGGAAGTTGTGGATGAAGGAAAGATAAAGGGTTGTTCCATTAGATTTGCAAATGTGTATAGTAAAAATGAAAGATTTCCAAAGCACATTATTCCGTTTATAATTAACAGCTTGAAAAATGACGGGAAGGTGGTTCTTCTCGAGAATTCCAAGAAGAACAAAAGAACCTTCTTAAATAATTATGATAGCTGCAGTGCCGTTCTTGCCCTTGCCAAAACCGACAGTGCGCTTGACGGAACGGTTTACAATGTCGCTACCGATGAGGAGGTTTCCATTGTAGAGCTTGTGAAGATTATAGCAAAAAAGATGAAAATCGACAATCCGGTCATAGAGTTTAACGGTTACCGTGAGTCTGATCCGGAAAGGAGACTTTTATCTACCGAAAAAATAAGGCAGAGAACCTCATGGGAACCTAAGGTTAATCTTGATAAGGGACTTGATGAGTGTGTTAAAGAGTATTTAAAGTAGAAAAAGCAGGTGTTTCAGATGAAAATAGCAGTTATAACCGTAGCGGGTTTATCAAGCAGATTTAATGAAGGTATAGCCGAAAATGAAAAAAAACTTAAGTGTATTTACTTTGATGGTGACGAAAAGGATACGCTTTTATTCCATACGCTTGAAAAAGTGTCTTATGCCGATAAAATAGTGGTCGTTGGAGGATACAGGTTTGACGATTTAAAGGATTATATTGACAAGGTGTTGTCGGAAGCTGTACGCAAAAAGATAATGCTTGTCAATAACGAACATTATTTTGATCTTGCTTCGGGATATAGTCTGTATGTGGGCTTAAACGAAGCATTTGATAATTTTTCAAATATAGAAGAAGTTTTGTTTATAGAGGGCGACCTTGATATAGATAAGGCATCAATAGAGCTTGTTATAAACGAAAAAAATAGTGTACTCACATATAACAATGAACTTATCTACTCAAAGAGTGCAGTTGTTTTATATCAGGATAAAAATGACTGTTTCAAGTATGCCTTTAACTCGAGTCACGGAATGCTTTTGATTGATGAACCGTTTAAGTGTATTCTCAATTCGGGACAGCTTTGGAAGTTTACCGATATTGACGTGTTGAAAAAGGCAAACGAGGAGTTCGGTAAAAAACATAAGGAAGAGACCAATCTGAAAATAATTCAGGATTACATAGACAGATATAAAGGCAAAATAAGTCTTGTAAATTTAAAAAGATGGACAAACTGCAACACAAGGGAAAACTATAACCATATCAAAAAATACTGGGAGGATGAAAGATGAAGAATTTACAGGAAAGATTGAGAATTGTTGAAAAAAATGTTAAAAACAACGATATTACAATAATGATTATAGGACTGGGAAGTGTCGGAACCTTTCTCCTGGATTTCCTGGTTAGCAAAAATGACCCGTCAATTCATATAGTTGTAGTCGGAAGAAACTATGAAAAAATGGAATCCGATGTTAATATCGTAAGGATAGCGGCGCTTATAAGAGAGGTTAATAAATCAGATATTACCATAGAAGGAAACGTAGACTTAAATGATATAGAGTCCATAAGGGTAGCCATAGAAAAGTACAAGCCTGACTTTATAGTTAATTCAAGTCGTGCCTATCCGGGGCTTAAGTACGGAAGCATCTCATGGACAAATGTACGTGCGTACGGAATCTGGACCCCGCTTGCCATAAGATTTACGAAAAACATTATGGATGCCTGCGATAAGGCCGATACAGATGCGATTGTTATTAATACATCATATTCGGATGCGGTTATTCCGTGGCTTAAGAGTGCAGGAAAGGCGTATCCTGATTTCGGAAGCGGAAACCTTAACCACCTTATTCCGAGAATGAGATTCGCCGTGGCAAAGATCCTCGGAGTTGAAGATTTCTGGAATGTGGATATAATGTTTGCAGCAGGACATTTTCATGATGTCTGCATAAGTAAGGAAGGTCATACGGAAGGTGTCGAGCTTCCTTTAAAGGTTTATTACAAGAGAGAAGAAAAACAGTTATCAAAAGAAGAGATATTTAAGGCGTGTCATATACCGATGCCTGTTGACCAGAAGAGAAATATGATGAATGCATCAAGCAACTACAGGATAATATCAGCAATTATTGATGCGGTAAGGACAGGTGAAGCACAAAGAATATTTACACCGGGTGTGTTTGGAGAGATAGGTGGATATCCTGTTTTGGTAGGTTACAGAGATGGCAATATATCTGCATGGATTGATGAGTCGGTATTCTCTTATGAAGAAATGAATAAGGCAAACCGAAGTTCAATGTATCTGGACGGAGTTGAGGATGTTAGGGACGGAAAGCTTTATTATTCGGATGAGCTGATAAAAAAATCAAAGGCTGCTTTTGGTGTCGAGCTTCCGAAGTCGGTAGCTTATGATGATATAGAAGATACCGCAAAGTTTATTATTGAAAAAATAATAAATCCTCAATTGGAAAAGAAGAATAATTAACGGGGGAGTCGGATATGAAGGTAGAAAGTTTTATAGAAGCTTTGGGCGCAGATTTTTATACAGGAGTTCCTGATTCGTTGCTTAAACCGTTTTGCAATTATCTTATGAATACGTATGGTATAGACTCAAAGCATCATGTTGTTGCCGCAAATGAAGGAAACTGTGCCGCAATAGCAGCAGGCTATAACCTTGCAACCGGAAAGGTACCTGTTGTATATATGCAAAACAGCGGAGAAGGCAATATCATTAACCCTGTCGCATCATTGTTAAATGACAGAGTGTATGCAATTCCCGTAATTTTCGTGGTTGGTTGGAGAGGCGAACCCGGTGTTCATGATGAGCCTCAGCATATATATCAGGGAGAAGTAACAGTTAAGCTTCTTGAAGATATGGATATAGCAAGCTTTGTTATAAGCAAGGAGACAACCGGAGAAGAACTTAAGAAAGCTATGGAAGATTTCAGTAAGGCTCTTGCAAATGGGAAGGACGTAGCATTTGTAGTTCGTAAGGGTGCTTTAAGCTATGATAAAGAAGTGGAATACAAAAACGACAATACAATGTCGCGTGAGGAAATAATTAGCCATATAGTTGAAATTACGGGAGAAGATCCTATAGTATCCACGACCGGTAAGGCGAGCCGTGAATTGTTTGAGATAAGAACTGCAAAAGGACAGAGTCATAAATATGATTTTCTGACTGTAGGCTCCATGGGGCACAGCTCGTCTATTGCTCTTGGAGTAGCCGTTAATAAACCAAACACAAAAATCTGGTGTATAGACGGTGACGGAGCCATGCTTATGCACATGGGTTCTATGGCGGTAATCGGAGCAAATAAACCTAAAAACCTTATACATATAGTTATCAACAACGGGGCACATGAAACGGTCGGAGGGCTTCCGACGGTAGCATCCGAAATAGACGTTGTAAAGATTGCACTTGCTTGTGGTTATCCGAATGCTGTTTCCGTTGACAGCTTTGAAGAGTTAGATAAGGTTCTTAAATTCGCAAAAGAAAAAAATGAACTTTGTTTTATAGAAGTAAAATCATCCCTCGGTGCAAGAGACGACCTTGGTAGACCTACAACAACAGCACTCGAGAACAAAGAAAATTTTATGGAATATATTAACACTTTATAGAATGGAAATGAACGATAGAGATGGTTCTCAATTGATCGTTTTCTATATTTCAAAAAAGAGGAATATATATGAATTTTACGGTTGATTTTTTTAAAGACGAAGTCAGAAACGGATTTTACATACCGACAGCCATCAAGCAGGGATGGGCTGCCGGTCTTGTTGTGCTTGATGAAATTGACCGTATTTGCAAAAAGCATAATATAGAATATTTTGCGGACTGGGGTACTTTCTTAGGTGCGGTCAGGCATGGTGGATTTGTACCCTGGGACGATGACCTTGATATTTGTATGAAGCGCGAAGATTATAATAAGTTTCGTGCAGTGGCAGACCTTGAACTGCCAAAAAATTTTGTTATTCATGATTATGAGAGAAAAGAAGAACATCAGCTTTTTCTGGCAAGAATCGTTAACAGTAATCAAATATGTTTCGATGAGGCGCATCTAAATAGATATCATAATTTCCCTTATATGGCATCTGTTGATATTTTCATACTGGATTATCTATATAAAGATGAGGATAAGGAACGTGAGCGTTGCGATGAGGTAAAAAGAATTATTGCAATTGCCGATGGCATTTTAGAAGAAAAATTATATAAGGAAACCATAGAGCGTGAGCTTAATCATTTCGAAAAAAAGTACAACGTAAAATTTGACAGAACACTTGATAAAAGACAGATGATGATTTTACTTTATAAGCTGGCCGAAAAGCAGATGGCGCGTGTGCCGGAGAATGAAGCTGACAGAATCGGACAGATTTTTCCGTGGGTACTAAAAGGAGGAAAGGGTTTTCCGAAAAAGTATTACATAAACCCCATATATTTACCTTTTGAGAACACAACAATACCGGTTCCGGCCTACTATAACGAAGCATTGGCAAACCATTATGGAAATTATCTGGTGTGTCGTAAGGTTTGGGGAGGACACGATTATCCTTATTTCGAAAAGCAACGCGAAAATCTTCAGGCGGTTGCGGATTTTAAATTGCCGGAGTTTACATTTTCGAAAGATATGCTTGTGCGTCCGGAAATCAGTGAAACATATGCCGATTCGCTAAAAGGGATGGCGAAGGAGTGTATTAAACAACTTAAGGATATGACTGAACAGATAGAAGGTTCCTGCTCGAAAACGAAATATTTAAATGCGGAAGATTTTTCTATTGTATTTGAAACTGGAGAATTAATAGAAGAGATAACCGATATTTTGCAGGAATGTCAGCAGCTTGCAGTAGACCTCGGAACGTTGATTGAAAAAGTCAAGGGTGAAGAAAGCGAAAGTGCAAGGCTTGTTGTTGAAAAAATCCAGGTTTATTGCGATGCACTTTTTGAATTGTATAATTTGCTTGTTTATGAAGTTATCAGTGAAGAAGATATTTCGGAATGCGGGATTTCGGTTGATGATCATGATGGCTTTACCGGTGCAAGAGTGAATAATTACGAAAAAATATCCGACAGGGTAGATAATATAAAAGAATCTTTAAACAGCTTATCGGATATGGTTAATGAACGAATCATAAACCGTAACGAAATAGTATTTCTTGCAGCAGGTCCGGATGAATGGAAAGGTTTTGCACCGATCTACAGTTCATTTATTTCGGAAAATAAAGCTGATGTATATGTGGTTCCGATTCCGGTATTGTTTAAGAACTATTTCGGAGAAATAATTGCCGGTGATGATGAAATTATAGAAAATACACACCTTGAAGATTATCCGAAAGATGTCAAGATAAGTCTTTGGACTCGTTTTGATATAGGACTTCACCATCCTGACAGGATATATATTCAAAATCCTTATGACGGGGAAAATCCCTGCCTGACTGTTCCGCCTCAATACTATTCAAAAGAGTTAAGAAATTACACGGAAGAGCTTATTTACGTTCAACCGTTTAAAACCGGTGAGTACAAAGAGAGGGATTACACGGATCTTGCTACTTTGAAATATTATGTGACTGTACCCGGTGTAGTATATGCAGATAAGGTTTTAGTTCAGTCGGAGAACATTAAAGAACAATATATAAAAAAGCTTATTGAATTTGCCGGTGAAGAAACAAGGTCTGTTTGGGAATCTAAGATTGAAGTTGAAAAAAAGTTTGAATATAATAAATATTTAAATACGGAATCATATATTACAAATGAAGATACAACGATGTCGTCAGACTGTGATAATAAAAGGAAAGACAACAGAAAAAAGATTTTTTATCTGATCGGATTAAACGAGCTGCCGGAACATTCAGACTCACATATAGACGAAAATATAAATAAAAATGATTCGGATTCGGAAAGTGTAAGAACAAATATAATTGACAGTATAAGAAAACGCCTTGATATATTCAGGGAAAATGAGGACGATGTTGATGTAACGATTGGTTTTTATCCTCCGGATATCAGTATCTGGAATAAGGTGGATTCGAGGCTGACAAAGGAACTTGTCGATTTATTGTCTTCTTACGGACATGAATATATATTGCTTGAACCGGAATATTATAAACTCGAAAAAATTACAGAGGAATATGATGCTTATTACGGGAGTCCTTCGCCTCTTGTAACGATTTTTTCGTATAAAAAAAAGCAGGTAATGATAGCGGATTATGATGTGAACAGAGATAAAGCTTATACCGGTAAATATGAATGATTATGAAAAGAAAATGTACAATCATGTGATGATTAGCAAGGACAAAGCAGATGAATAGTGAAAATGACAAAATAAAAACAATAATAGCATACGGAGACGATGAAAAAGCAATAATTAGGGCGGCGGAGATTTTAAAAAACGGCGGCCTTGTGGCATTTCCGACCGAAACTGTTTACGGACTCGGCGCAGATGCATTAAATGAAGAGGCAGCAGCCAAAATATATGCGGCAAAGGGCAGACCGAGTGATAATCCGCTTATAGTTCATATAGCTGATACCAAGGCGGTTTATGAGCTTGCTTCAGAGGTTCCGGAAAAAGCGGTTATGCTTATGGAAGCATTTTGGCCGGGACCGCTTACAATTATTCTTAATAAAAAGAAAATCGTTCCGAACGGAACTACCGGGGGACTTGACACGGTTGCAATCCGTATGCCGTCACATCCGGTTGCCATGAAGTTTATTAAAGAAAGCGGTGTGTACATAGCGGCACCCAGCGCGAACACCTCCGGAAGACCGTCACCTACGCTTGCGGAACATGTTATAGAAGATATGAACGGTCGCATAGATATGATTCTTGATGGAGGGGCGGTCGGCATCGGCATCGAGTCAACGATAGTTGATTTAACGGGAGAGACAACGACTATACTTCGCCCGGGTTATATAACTAAAAAAATGCTTGAAAGCATCATCGGACATGTTGAGATAGACAAAGCGATTATCGAACCCGATCCAAATCTTCGTCCGAAGGCTCCGGGAATGAAATATACACATTATGCACCGAAGGGCGAAGTGACGATAGTTGAGTATGAGGATGATGGCATAAATCCGGATAAAGACAAAGATGAAAGCCCACAATCAAATGATAAAAAAGTTATAGATAAAATAAATTCCCTTGTAGAAAAAAAGAATGCCCAGGGCTATAAGATTGCGGTTATTGCAACCAAAGACAATGCACCTTACTATAAATGCGAAAATGTTCTAATAGTCGGTGAAGCAGACAAGGGAGTAACAATTTCCGCAAATTTGTACGCAGTTTTAAGAAAATGTGATACAATAGGAGCCGAGTATATTTACAGCGAAGCCTTAAATCAAAATGAACTGGGCGGTGCGATTATGAACCGACTGTTAAAAGCAGCAGGTCACCGAGTAATTAAAGTGAATTAAGGAGGAAAGATATGATAGCAATAGGTTGTGACCACGGAGGATATGAATTAAAGTTAGAGGTAATCAAGCATCTTAAGGAAAGAGGCTTTGAGATAAAAGATTTCGGTTGTGACAGCACGGCTTCATGCGATTATCCGGTATACGGAAAGGCTGTTGCTAAGGCGGTTGCTTCAGGCGAATGTGAGCTCGGAATTCTTATTTGCGGAACCGGTATCGGTATGTCAATCACAGCAAACAAGGTTAAAGGTGTAAGAGCTGCTCTTTGCAGTGATTGTTTCTCGGCGAAGGCAACAAAGGAACACAATAATGCCAATGTGCTTTGTATGGGCGCAAGAACTATCGGACCGGGTCTTGCTCTTATGATAGTCGATAATTTCGTGGATACGCCTTTTTCAAACGACGAAAGACACATAAGACGTATTTCAATGATAGAATAGTTATAACAGACAGGATAGAAATATATTGAAAAATAATAGGCCCGGAATTGTTGAAAATCATCAAATAATAAGGTATAATTATTAATTATTTGTGTAATCGGACGGAAATGTATGAAAAATAACGAGCATCAGGTTCTAAAAATGTTATTTCTGATAAGTCAGATAGGAATAACCATGCTGGTAACCATCTTTTTCAGTATGGGCATCGGTTATCTGATTGATAAATATTTCGGGACACACCTAATGGTTTGGTTTATAGTTCTTGGGGTGTGTGCGGGCTTTCGTTCGGTGGCTATAGTTATAAAAAGGTTTATAGGACAAGATAATGGAAAGTCGTAAGGTATTGATGGAACTTTATGCCGGAATATTCCTGTGTACGATAGCGGGACTTATACTCGGTGTGGTTCTCGGAATTATATTTGGCGGTTGGGCCTGGGCTTTTATACCGGGACTTTTGGCCGGAGCATTTACAGCATGTTATCAGGCGTATCATATATATCAAAGCCTTGACAGAGCTCTCGGAAGTGAAGACGGACAAAAGGCAAACAATTATATGACACTTCAGAGTATGCTCAGGTATGCCATAAGCGCAATCGTTTTAATCGTAGCTGTATTGATATGCTGGCAGGCATTTGTCGGTGCGGCGGTCGGACTTGCTTTTTTGAAACTTTCGGGTTATATGAATTCTTTGGTAAGAAAGCTTATGGGACATAAGGATGAAGTAAAGGATTTCAATCAATTATTGATGGAAAATTCCGAAATGAGTCTGGCGAGAGATAAGGCATCAAAAAAAGATTTTGCGGATGCCGCTTATAATGATAAGAATAACGAATCGGATACATCTTCGGGAGATGAGGATGAAGACGACGAGTTTGATTATACCTTCAAGCCGATAGGCATGAAGAACTACAAAAATTAAAGAAGGAGGGTGAACATATGCACAATGGTTTAGCCATTGGAGTTGACAGGATACCCATAAGGCGTGAAGCGGATTTCTTCATCCATGAATTGATTCCGGTTAAGTTCTTTGGCTCGACGGTTCACATTACCACCACCCATGTGTGCTCGGCGATAATCATTCTCACGATTGTCATACTTGCCATATGCGCGAGAAACAGCGTATTGAAGCATCAGGACAATCCTACGAAATTTTCGGCCGGAGTGGAGATTGCCATAGAAACCTTGCTTAAGTTTGTAAACGGCAGTATGGGCAAGGCAGGTAAGAACTATATTAACTACATTGGTACCATATTTATCTATATATTCCTGTCGAATATATCCGGATTGTTCGGTTTAAGACCGCCGACCGCCGACTATGGTACTACATTGTGCCTTGCACTTGTTACCTTTGTAATGATTCAGTATGCTGCAATCAGATACAAGAAGTGGGGTGCATTTACGGATTTGTTCCAACCGGTGTTCTTTTTCTTCCCAATGAACGTTATCAGTGAGTTTGCGACACCGCTGTCACTCTCGCTTCGTTTGTTCGGAAATATCTTAGCCGGTACAGTAATGATGTCTTTATACTATGGTCTTATACCTGTATTATTCAGGTTCGGAATACCGGCCGCATTGCATGTATACCTGGACTTGTTCTCAGGCGCAATTCAGGCTTACGTATTTACAATGCTTACGATGACATTTGTTTTCGATAAGAGAAATGTAGAATAAAAAATGGAGGATTAAAAAAATGGATATTAATGTTGAAGGATTGGTTCATGCATTTTCTGCATTAGGAGCAGGTATCGCTGTTTGTTCAGGTATCGGTACCGGTATCGGTCAGGGTAACGCAGCAGGTATGGGTGCTCAGGCAGTAGGACGTAACCCGGGCTGCAAGGGTGACATCATGTCTACCATGCTTCTTGGACAGGCCGTAGCAGAGACAACAGGTCTTTACGGACTCGTAGTTGCATTGCTTCTTATGTTCGTTAAGCCTTTCGATAAGTAGGAGGATAAAAAGTGACATTTATGGTAAATGAAAATGTTGCTCTTCTCTCAGGACGTATCTTCGGATTGGACAGTCAGTTATTATTTGATGTGTTGATACAGGGATGTGCAGTATTTCTTCTCTTTATCTTCCTCTCATATATACTTATAAATCCTGTTCGCAAGGTACTTGAAAATCGTCAGGAAAAAGTAAAGAATGATTTGGAAAACGCAGCTAAAGACAGGGAAGATGCAGCAAAACTTAAAACAGAATATGACGCCAAGCTTCAGAACGCTGATGCAGAGGCTGATGAGATTTTAACCGCTGCAAGAAAGAAAGCCGTTAAGAACGAAGAAAACATCGTTGCCGAGGCTAAGGAAGAAGCTGCAAGGATTATCCAAAGAGCAAATAAGGAAGCCGAGCTTGAAAAGCTTAAGGTGGCTGACGAAGTTAAGCAGGAAATTATAAGCGTTGCAACCGTAATGGCAGGTAAGTTTGTCGATGGTGAGCTTGATGACAAAAAACAGGCAGAGCTTATCGATGAAACACTTAAGGAAATGGGTGATGATACATGGCAAAACAAGTAGATACGACCTATGGCAATGCTTTGTTCGAACTTGGATGTGAAGAAAACCGATTGGACGACCTTTATGAAGAGGTAAATGCCTTTGTCGGTATTATTGATGAAAATGAGGAACTGGTTAAGCTTCTTAATCACCCTCAGGTAAATAAAGAAGAAAAGGTAAAAATCGTTGAGGAAACCTTTAAAGGCAGAATCTCCGATGATCTTTTGGGACTTCTTGTTACAGTTGTTAATAAGGGACACATAGCTGATATAAAAAATATTCTTAAGCATTTCATCAAGCTGGTGAAGCAAAAGAAAAATATCGGCGAAGCAAGCATCACAAGTGCGATTAATCTAAGCGATGAGCAAAAGAGCAATATAGAAAAAAGATTATTGGAAACAACCTCTTATAATGAGATTGAAACAAGCTATGCTGTTGATAAATCTCTTATCGGCGGGTTGGTAATAAGAATTGAAGACAGAGTAGTTGACAGCAGTATAAGAACAAAACTTGATACCCTTTCAAAGACTCTGGCTAATGCATAAATTTCGAGGAAGGAAGGTGTTTAAGTTCCATGAATTTGAAACCGGAAGAGATTAGTTCCGTAATTAAGGAACAAATCAAGAACTACAAGCAAAAGCTTGAAACATCAGATGTTGGAACCGTAATTCAGGTTGCTGATGGTATAGCTCGTATTCATGGTCTTGAAAATGCCATGCAGGGCGAACTTCTCGAATTCCCGGGTGAAGTATACGGAATGGTGCTTAACCTTGAGGAAGATAATGTCGGTGCGGTTTTGCTTGGTGATTCAAGCAGCATCAATGAGGGTGACATTGTTAAAACCACAGGAAAGGTTGTTGAGGTTCCTGTAGGAGATGCCATGCTCGGACGTGTAGTTAATGCTTTGGGACAGCCTATTGACGGCAAAGGACCTATAAGCACGACAAAAACCAGACCGGTAGAGAGAGTTGCATCGGGTGTTATTTCAAGAAAGTCAGTTGATACTCCGCTTCAGACAGGTATTAAGGCTATTGATGCCATGGTTCCTATCGGAAGAGGACAAAGAGAGCTTATTATCGGTGACAGACAGACCGGTAAGACAGCTATCGCAATAGATACAATAATAAATCAAAAAGGACAGGGAGTTAATTGTATATATGTTGCAATCGGACAAAAGGCTTCAACGGTAGCAAATATCGTTAAGACTCTTACAGAATATGATGCGATGTCATATACAACGGTTGTTGTTTCAACAGCCAGTGAGTTGGCTCCGCTCCAATATATTGCGCCATATGCAGGATGTGCAATAGGCGAAGAGTGGATGGAGGAAGGCAAGGACGTTCTTGTTATCTATGATGATTTAACAAAGCATGCTGCCGCATATCGTACACTTTCATTATTACTTCGTAGACCGCCTGGACGTGAGGCGTTCCCGGGTGATGTATTCTACTTACACTCAAGACTTCTTGAGCGTGCCGCAAAGCTTTCGGATGCTTTGGGAGGCGGATCACTTACCGCTCTTCCTATCATCGAAACTCAGGCCGGCGATGTATCGGCATACATTCCTACGAACGTTATTTCAATAACCGACGGTCAGATATATCTTGAAACAGAAATGTTTAACTCAGGTTTTAGACCGGCTATAAACGCAGGTCTTTCCGTATCAAGAGTTGGTGGTGCCGCTCAGATCGGTGCCATGAAGAAGCTTGCTGCACCAATCCGTGTAGAGCTTGCACAGTTCAGAGAGCTTGCAGCCTTTTCACAGTTCGGTTCGGAGCTTGATGATGATACAAAGGAAAAGCTTGCTCAGGGTGAAAGAATCAGAGAGATGCTTAAGCAGCCACAGTATAAGCCGATGCCTGTAGAAAAGCAGGTAGTTATTATCTATGCTGCAACAAGAAAGTATCTTTTGGATATAGCTGTTGACAGAGTACTTGAGTTTGAGGACGGATTGTTTGAATATATACAGACCAAGTATCCTGAAATTTTCGAAAAGATCAGAACAGATAAGAAGTTAAGTGATGAATTGGAGGAAAGCCTTACAAAGGCTATAACCGAATTCAAGGAAACATTTTAGTCATTAAAAATGAAGGGGATTAAGAGCATAAAGCTTAACCCCATGGAAACGGAGGCGATAAGTCTTGGCATCAATGCGCGACATAAAAAGACGTAAGGAAAGCGTTACAAGTACACAGCAGATTACCAAGGCTATGAAGCTTGTTGCAACAGTTAAGCTTCAAAAGGCAAGAGGTAAGGCTGAGAGTAATAAACCTTATTTTACTACGCTTTATGATACTATCTGTTCCGTACTTGCCTTGACTAAAAATGTTGACCATAAGTATATAAAGGAAAGCGAGAGCAAGAAAAAAGCTCTCATAGTTATAACCTCAAACAGAGGACTTGCCGGCGGCTATAACAGTAACATGGTCAAGCTTATAGCCAATGAGAATAAGGATAAGTTTCCTAAAGAAGACACCTATGTATATGCCATAGGTAAGAAGGGTATTGAGGGTCTTACCCGTAAGGGCTTCAATATTCATAAGGATTATTCCGAGGTTATAAATGCACCTTTATATTCGGATGCTATGGAGATAAGCAAGGAGCTTCTTACCCAGTTTGAAATGGGTGAGATAGGAGAGATATACCTTGCATATACCAATTTCAAAAACACGGTTTCACAGGAGCCAAAGCTTATAAAGCTTCTTCCGATTGACCCGGGTGAGTTTGTACCGGAAGGCCATGACGAAAGAATTCAGATGAATTACGAGGGCTCATCTTCCGGATTGGGAGATTTCCAACCATTTATGTCTGGACTTGATGACTCGGAAAATGAAGAAGCGGTTCTCGATCAGGTTATACCGAATTATATGAGAAGTATAATCTACGGAGCTTTTCTTGAAGCCGTTGCCAGTGAAAACGGTGCCCGTATGCAGGCTATGGATTCGGCTACAAGCAATGCCGAAGAAATGATTGCAGATTTGTCACTTATGTATAACAGAGCAAGACAGGGAGCAATTACTCAGGAACTTACCGAGATAATTGCGGGAGCGGAAGCGATTTCGTAACTGATTGAAATAATATTAAGGAGATAGAAAATGGCAGATACAAATGTAGGAAAAATCACTCAGATTATAAGTGCCGTTATCGATATCAAGTTTCCGGAAGGACACCTGCCGGAGATATATGATGCAATAACAATTGCTACCAGAGACGGTGGCACACTTTATGCTGAGGTTGCTCAGCATCTTGGTGATGATACAGTCAGATGTATAGCGATGGGACCTACTGACGGCTTGGTAAGAGGTATGGAAGCTGTCGGAACGGGAGCACCTATTACGGTTCCTGTCGGTGAAGAAACCTTAGGCCGTATGTTCAATGTACTTGGACAGCCTATAGACGAAAAGCCGGCTCCAAAGGTAGAAACCTATCTTCCTATACACAGAAAGGCGCCTGAATTTAAAGAGCAGGCTACCGATACCGAGATACTTGAAACAGGTATCAAGGTCGTTGACTTACTTTGCCCATACCAGAAGGGTGGTAAAATCGGACTCTTCGGTGGTGCAGGTGTAGGTAAGACCGTTCTTATACAGGAACTTATAACCAACATAGCTACCGAGCATGGTGGTTATTCGGTATTCACCGGTGTTGGTGAGAGAACCCGTGAAGGAAATGACCTTTATTACGAAATGATCGAATCGGGAGTTATCGATAAGACTACCATGGTATTCGGACAGATGAATGAGCCGCCAGGAGCGAGAATGAGAGTAGGTCTTACCGGACTTACCATGGCTGAGTACTTCAGAGATAAGGTAGGAAAGGACGTACTTTTATTCATAGATAACATTTTCCGTTTCACACAGGCAGGTTCGGAGGTTTCGGCCTTACTCGGACGTATGCCTTCAGCGGTTGGTTACCAGCCGACACTTCAGACGGAGATGGGTGCACTTCAGGAGAGAATTACTTCCACAAAGAGTGGTTCCATTACATCCGTTCAGGCGGTTTATGTGCCTGCGGACGACTTAACTGACCCGGCACCTGCAACAACCTTTGCTCACTTGGATGCAACAACGGTTCTTTCACGTTCGATAGTTGAGCTTGGTATCTACCCTGCGGTTGACCCTCTTGATTCAACATCAAGAATACTTGATCCGCGTGTGGTAGGTGAGGAGCATTATAAGGTTGCCAGAGGAGTTCAGGAGATTCTTCAAAAATATAAAGAACTTCAGGATATAATTGCAATTCTTGGTATGGACGAGCTTTCGGAGGAGGATAAGGTAATCGTTGCGAGAGCAAGAAAGATTCAAAGATTCCTTTCACAGCCTTTCCACGTAGCAGAGCAGTTTACCGGACTTCCGGGCAAATATGTACCTGTATCTGATACTATTGCCAGCTTTAAGGAAATTCTTGAAGGTAAGCATGACGATATACCTGAAAGCTATTTCTTAAATGTGGGAAGTATAGAAGACGTACTCGCAAAGTGCAAGTAAAGTATTGGTTTCTTATTTGATATATAAGAAGAAATGAGGACGATATGGCAGATAATACAATGAAAGTTAAAATATTATCACCTGAGAGAGTGTTCTATGAGGGTGATGTCACTTTCATAGAATTTAATACTACGGCAGGCATGCGTGGCATATATCCGAAGCATGTACCGACTACCATGGTATTGCAGCCGGGAGTTTTGAAGCTTGTTGAAGCAGGCGGCGAGAAGGTCGCTGCGCTTCATTCGGGCTTTGTAGAAGTTCTTCAGGATTCCATAACCATGCTTGCAGAAAGCGTTGAGTGGCCGGATGAGATAGACGAAAAGCGTGCCGAAGAGGCTAAAATCCGTGCGGAACGTCGTATAGGTGATGACACTCAGGATCATAACAGAGCAGAACTTGCCCTTAAGAGAGCGGTTCTCAGATTGCAGATGTGTAAGAAATAAATCATATTTGTAAAGATTTGCTGTCAAGGAAACGAATAAAGGGGGAAAAATATGAACGGTAAAAAAAAGGCTGTTAAAAAAGGTTCGATTATTGTTACTCTTTTAGTTATGACAGTTATGCTTTTGGTTGCCTGCGGCAAAAGCCGTAAGATAAATCCGGGAGAAGACGGAGCAACCGAGGGTGAAAACAATACCACACAAAATGGCGATACAACGGAAGAAACACAAAATGTCGGAGATATGCAGGTAACATATCTTCAAAGACCGATGCTTATAAGCGGAACCGCAGGCAGAGACTACGGAGGAGCGATGGTTGCAAGCGTAACGGAATACAGTATAGATCCTGCTTTTTCCAACGTTTATGACAGCGACCGCGTTCAAAACATGACGGATAACCAGAAGGACTTTATCGCAAATAACGGTTTTGTGGTTGTACCGGGCTGGGATAATGAGTTTTTTGAGGTCTATGAAGATAATCGTTATGGTTATCATGCAAACTTCATAACCGTTGACTCCATGATGCATACTTATCATCTTTATTTTGCATTTTTGCTTCGAACCACTGAGAAGGAACATCTTTCAAATGATTTGACAAATCTTACGGCTCAGATGTTAAATGCTTCCCAGGCTCAATATGATAAGCTAAAGGGAACGGAGTGGGAACAGGCTGCAAAGAACAATCTTGCTTTCTTTGCGATAGGAAATAAGCTGCTTGATCCAAATGCTAAGCTTCCTGCTGATGTAAGCGACGTGGCAGAAAAAGAGCTTGCACTTATAAATGCTTCGGCTGAGTTGACCGAATCGCCGCTTTTTACTACCTCGAATGAACCGGTATATGAAGATTATACTCAATATAAGCCAAGAGGATATTATGACGGTGATGAGCTTCTTGAAAGATACTTCAGAACCATGATGTGGTACGGAAGAAGAAATTTTGCTGTAAAAGATGAAACCCAGGCGCGTTCGGCACTTCTTATGACACTTGCCATGGAAGGTGACGCATTTGCCGATTGGGAAAAGATATATGTGGTTACCTCGTTCTTTGCGGGAACCTCCGATGATTGCGGATATTATGAATTCCGCCCTATCATAGAGGCTGCTTACGGAAAAGATGTAACCGTGGATAAGCTTCCGGGAAATACTGCCGGATGGGATAATTATAAAAAATTAACAGAGGAGCTTGAACCTCCTAAAATAAATTCGGTTCCTGTTTATGCATCCGATTCAGATGAGGAAGTTGAAGAAAAGATAACGGGATACAGATTTATGGGACAGAGATTTTCTATAGATGAGTCGATATTTACACAGCTTGTCTACAGAAATACACAGGAAAACTCTGCGGGAGAAAACAGAATGCTTCCGAATGCGCTTGATGTGCCGGCGGCACTCGGCTCCGAGACGGCTCTTTCTATCCTTACGGACATGGGAGAGACAGATTACAAAAACTATAATGAAAATATGACAAAGCTCAGGGAAGAGATTGCAAATGCCCCTGCCGATACATGGGATGCAAGTCTTTACTCGGGCTGGATAAATACCTTAAGACCTTTGCTTAAGCCTAAAAAACAGGGATATCCTATATTTATGCAAAGCGAGGAATGGAATAAGAAAAATCTTCAAACCTTCCTTGGAAGCTATACGGAGCTTAAGCATGATACCGTCCTTTATTCAAAGCAGATGGTTGCTGAGATGGGCGGCGGTGAAATACCTGAGCTTGACGACAGAGGATATGTTGAACCGGAGTTTGAAGTATATTCAAGACTTGCCGATCTGGTTAGGGCAACCTCTGAAGGACTGGAAGGATATGGTTATTTGAGTTCGGGAAGCAAGTCGGATCTTGAGATTCTGGCTGATTTATCCGATCAGCTTGCTACCATATCGGGAAAAGAGCTTAGAAGTGAGCTTCTTACCGACGAAGAGTATGAGCTTATCAGATCCTTCGGTGGACAGCTTGAGCATTTCTGGCAGGAAGCAACCAAGGATCAGGCAGGAAAGGACTATTTTACTACCAATGAGTTTCCGGCGTCAATAGTAACCGATATAGCTACAGATCCTAACGGCGCATGTCTTGAGGTAGGAACAGGAAAAGTAAATATTATTTATGTAATTGTTCCTGTTGACGGACAGCTTAAGGTCGCAAGCGGACCTGTATATTCTTACTATGAGTTTGCTCAGCCGATAAGTGACAGACTTACGGATAAGGAGTGGAGGACCATGCTCGGCATAGAATTTGATGAAAATGTTGAATGGACCGGCGAGTCTCAAATTGACAGAGCCGAATGGACAAATTCATTTGTAAAAGAATACGAATGGGGATATTAACATATGCCGGATAGAAATAAAAAAAATCCGACAAAAGAAAAACCGAATAAAAGAAAATTAATTAAAACTGCGATTATAAGCCTTTTATCTGTGCTTATAATCGCAGTGCTGTGTATAGCATTAATATTTTTTCTGTATAAAAGAGGTTTCTTTCTGCCGGGCTATATAACATGGAATAATCAAAAAAATACATTCTCGATAGATGAAAAATCTGTAGATTTTTTACTCTCTAAAAAGAAGCTTCGTATAACGGACCATGATACCGGAGAGCTCCTTTACGAATCACCGAAGGGGTGGCTTGTATCGGATTATTTTTTTGCGGATATTGACTCGGATGAAAGAAACGAGGTTGTATTGATAGTGTGGAAGCAGGGAAGCTTCGGAGAACACAGGCCTTTTTGGCATAAGGGTAAAGATAATAAATGGACACAGCATATCTTTATCTATGAGTGGGACGGTGAAAGAAAAGACCGGCTTGATCCGAAATGGATGTCTTCGGGACTCGGAATCAGAGTTCACAAATTTGAAGTGGATGAAAAAAACAGAGTACATTTTATAGATGACGAAGGTGAGGAAACCATCTGGCAATGGCTCGGATGGGGACTTACACTGGTAGAAGTAATACCTGTGTCCGAATAAATATAAAAAAGAATTCAGACAAAAGAAATGATTTGATATATGATATTGTTATAAATAAATTTGTGGTAAAAAATATAAGTAAATGATATAGTATATTTAGGGATTTATGATTAAATATTAAGATTTTTTTGACGATATATAATATGGAGTATGATATGCGCGGAATATTTATTTCAATGGAGGGACCGGACGGTTCCGGTAAAAGTACACAGCTTGAACTGATTAAAAAATACCTCGAGGAGAAGGGGTACGAGATAATCATTACCAGAGAGCCGGGGGGAACCAGAATAAGCGAAGCTGTACGCGAGATAATTTTAAATAAAGAATATACCGAGATGGGGTATATGACGGAGGCGCTTCTTTATGCATCTGCGAGAGCACAGCTTGTAACCGAGGTTATTAAGCCTGCTATAGAAAGCGGAAAGGCTGTTATAAGTGACAGATTTGTGGATTCATCAGCCGTATATCAGGGAATGGCAAGAGGACTCGGCGTGGAAAATGTATATAAGATAAACGAGTTTGCCATACAGGGTATGATGCCCGATCTTACCATACATCTTGATTTACCGGCAAAGGTCGGCATAAGCAGAAAAAAAGACCAGAAAGAACTCGACCGTATGGAAATGGAAACCCTTGACTTCCATGAAAAAGTAGCCGAAGGCTACCGAAAGCTTGCGAGTCTTGCACCTGACCGCATATATACCATAGACGCCACGCAGTCAGTTGAAACTATAAATAAGTTGATAATTGATAAAGTAGAAAAATTATTAAATGATTAGATAATATACACTTTAGTAAACTGTTATTTTTAATAAATATAATTTATTTTGCCAATGTGTAAGGATAGACGAGTTTAATGTATCTATAAGCAGGTACTTTGAGTCCGTCGGTACTTAGCGAGTTGGCGTAGACAACGAGATTAGTACCGCTTATGCTCCCAATCTGAGATTGGGAGAGCCCGTCGCGGCTTTGAGCGACTTCAAACTTCGCTGTTAGGCGAAGTACCTTATGTGAGACGAGAGTAGCGAGAGCGTGCCTGCAATAGATACATTAAACTCGTCTATCCGGAATGGAAGAAGGAAAAAAATATGGATATAAATCGTATAAACCAGCTGCAGCAGCTTACGCAGGCTGAAGCACCGAAGACAAATGAAAAGACAAATGACGAGTTTCGATTTACTCTTGTTAAAAATATACAGGATAGTGAGCTTCAGGATAAACTGAGCTCTCTTATGAAGGAAATCGAGGAGCAGGGTGCGAGGATAGCCAAGCATATGGATATTAAGGATATGAAAAAATATCGCACCACTATAAAAGAATTTATGAATGAGATAGTATCCCGCTCACATGAATTCTCAAGAGAAAATTTCCTTGACAGAAGAGGGCGTCACAGAGTTTACGGAATAGTAAGACAGGTGGATAAAAACCTTGACGAGCTTGCCGAGGAGCTTCTAAAGGACGAAAAAGACAATCTTGCCATACTCGGAAAGATTGATGATATAAGAGGATTATTGCTTGATATTTCAACCTGATTTGCGGACTTGCTTAGAATTAAAATATTAGGTATAATAATATGTTAGATAATTCATGGATGAATACAGGGGGGTGTTGCTTATGAATTTCAGAGACATAGTAGGACATGAGGATATAATCAAACATTTTAAAAGCAGCATAGAGATGGATAAGGTTGCGCATGCTTATATCATAAACGGAGAGGTCGGAAGCGGAAAAAAGACGCTTGCGCGCACTTTTGCGAAAACCCTTGAGTGCGAAGAGGGAAAGTGCGATCCTTGTGATAAATGTCAGTCATGTAAGCAGGTTGAGTCGGGAAACCATCCTGACATAATATATGTAAATCATGATAAGACTACCATATCCGTAAATGATGTAAGAGACCAGATCATTTCAACCATGGATATAAAACCATATAAGAGCAAATATAAGATATACATAGTTGATGAGGCTGAGCTTATGACAAGAGAAGCACAAAATGCATTACTTAAGACTATGGAGGAACCGCCTGAGTACGGCGTGGTAATTTTGCTTACATCAAATATAGATAAGCTTTTGCCGACGGTTATTTCACGTTCAATCGTGTTAAATACAAAACCGGTAAGAGAGCGTGACATATTGGATTATCTTACGAAGGAAATGGGACTTTCGGACGACAAGGCATATTTCTGCCTGGATTTTGCCCAGGGAAATCTCGGTAAGGCGATAAAACTTGCCGGAAATGATGAATATGTTCGTGTAGTTGAATCGGTCGTAAATGTATTGACTCATATTCCTGATATGGATGTGGACGACCTTGCAAAGTCGGTATCCGATATAGAACAGTTCAAGCTTTCCATGGATGATTACATGGACTTGATGATGATGTGGTACAGAGATGTACTTATGCTTAAGGTTACGGGAAATATAGACAAGCTTTTGTTTAAGGAACAGTATTCCACCCTTAAAAAGCAGGCGGGGGTGCTGGGATACAGTGCTATCGATGAAAAGATAAATGCAATCGACAGGGCAAAAACCCGTCTTGATGTAAATGCTAATTTTGACGTGACTATGGAATTGTTATTACTTACATTAAAGGAGAACCAGAAATGAGGGATGTAATAGGCGTTCGTTTCAGACCGAACGGCAAGATATATTTTTTCGACCCGCTTAAATTTGATATAGAAGTGGGCAAATTTGTAATTGTTGAGACAGCAAGAGGTGTTGAGTACGGTAAGGTCGTACTCGGAAAAAGACAGATAGATGAAGGAAAAATGGCATCACAGCTTAAGCCTATCATAAGAATTGCGACCGAGAAGGATGATAAGCAAAATGAAGAAAACAAGATTAAAAGTAAAAAGGCATATGACATCTGCCTTGAGAAGATAAAGAAGCACGGTCTTGTAATGAAGCTTATAGATGCCGAATACACCTTTGATAATAATAAGGTATTATTTTATTTTACGGCAGACGGAAGAGTTGACTTCAGAGAGCTTGTAAAGGATTTGGCTGCAGTATTTAAGACAAGAATAGAGCTTAGACAGATTGGCGTAAGAGATGAAACCAAGATAGTGGGCGGTATAGGAATATGCGGTAGAGAACTTTGCTGTCATAAGCACCTCTCGGAATTTGTTCCGGTATCTATTAAGATGGCAAAGGAACAGAACCTTTCACTTAATCCTACCAAGATATCGGGAGTATGCGGAAGACTTATGTGTTGTCTTAAGCATGAGCAGGAAACTTACGAATATTTAAATGACAGACTTCCGAATGTCGGGGATATAGTTAAGACAAAGGACGGAAAGAAGGGTGAGGTTCATTCGATTAATGTCCTCCGTCAAAAGGTTAAGCTTATAGTAACGCTTGAGGACGACACCAAGGAAATCGAGGAATATAATGTAGATGACCTTAGATTTAAGCCTCGTAAAAGAAGAAATGATAATCAGGTTAATGATGCGGAGTTAAAAGCTCTTGAAGCACTTGAGGCAAAAGAGGGCGGCTCGAAGCTTAATGACTAATATGATTGAAACAGACCGGTCTGTTCATAAGATCATACAGGAAAATATATGGATAATTTGATTAAAAATAATGAAAGACTTGATGACCTCCAATGTAAGGGTTATCAGATAATACAGAATCCGGACATGTTTTGCTTTGGAATGGATGCGGTACTTTTGGCCGACTTTGCAACCGGAAAAAAGGGTGGCAAGGTTATGGATTTGGGAACCGGAACGGGAATAATTCCGATTCTTATGGAAGCAAGAGACAAGGCAGCACATTTTACCGGATTGGAAATCCAGAATGAAAGCGCCGATATGGCGCTTCGTTCAGTTATATACAACAATCTTAGCGAAAAGATTGATATAGTTTGCGGTGACATTAAAGAAGTCGGAAATATTTTTGAAAGAGAAAGCTATGATGCGGTTGTGTCAAATCCGCCTTACATAAGCGGAAGTCACGGACTTGAAAACCCGAGCGAACCGAAAAATATAGCAAGGCACGAAATATTGCTTACGCTTGAAGATGTTATAAAGGCAGCAGCATATCTTCTTAAGGTGGGCGGAGCATTTGCCATGGTGCATAAGCCTTTTCGACTTGCGGAAATAATAAGACTTCTATCGGCATATTGCCTTGAACCGAAACGTATGTGCATGGTACAGCCGCATGCGAATAAGGAACCCAATATGGTACTAATCGAAGCGGTAAAGGGCGGAAATCCAATGATTAAAATCGAACCGACACTTATAGTATATAACAAGGACGGAAGCTATACGGACGAGCTTCTTAAAAGATATAATATGAGGTAAAAAAATGGCAGGAAAACTTTATCTTGTTGCAACACCTATAGGTAACCTTGAGGACATAACATATCGTGCGGTAAGGATACTAAATGAGGTAGATATCATTGCGGCAGAGGATACCAGAAACAGCATAAAGCTCTTAAATCATTTTGATATAAAAACCCCGATGACAAGCTATCATGAGCATAATAAATTTGAAAAGGCAGATGAGATTATCGCACTTTTGACTGAAGGAAAAAATATAGCCGAGATAACGGATGCGGGTACTCCCGGTATATCCGATCCCGGTGAAGAACTTGTAAAAAAGTGTTATGAAAACGGCATAGAAGTGGTACCCGTTCCGGGTGCTTGCGCTGCGGTAAATGCGATTATTGCATCCGGACAGCCGACAAGAAGATTTGCATTTGAGGCATTTTTACCGTCCGAAAAAGAAAAAAAAGAAAGAAAACTGGTGCTTGATGAATTAAAAAAAGAAACAAGAACGATGATTATATACGAAGCACCTCACAGGCTTACAAGAACACTCAAGGAATTATGTGAAACGCTTGGCGACAGGGAAGCGACGGTATGCAGGGAGCTTACTAAAAAACATGAAACATTTTTTAAGACATCCTTATATAAGGCTGCGGAATACTACGCCGAAAACGAGCCTAAGGGCGAGTGCATAATTGTTATAAAAGGAAAATCAATTGAAGAGATAGAAAAAGAAGCTGTCGCAAGATGGGAACAGATGTCGGTTACGGAGCATTTGAAAATGTATATCGAACAAGGTATGGATAAGAAGGAAGCGGCTAAGCTTGTGGCAAAGGACAGAGGGGTTTCAAAAAGAGAAATATATGAATATACGATAGACTTACAGAGCTAATGGTTGTCGGATGGGAGCGGCTGTCAGATAAGTATTTTTATAAGACAGGAGTTGTATTTGCAGAAAGGTGTGGTATTTAACATGAGATTTTGTGAAGAATTAAAAAGATATATGGATATTATAGGTTGCTCAGCGACTGAATTAAGCAGGAAAACCGGCATTTCAAATGCTGCCATAAGCAGATATATCAGTGGAAAAAGAGAGCCCGAACCTGAAAGCGAATATATAAAAAAGCTTTCCGATGCACTTTATATTCTGGCTGATGAAAAATCTCTCGGTATAAAAAAATCCGAGATTTTAAATATACTTGAGGAAAGCCTGACATCATCAAAAAAAATCTACGAATTTGAAGATTTTGTCGGAAATTTTAAGCTTCTTCAGGAGGGGCTCGGTCTTTCAAACGTAAGCATGGGAAAGGCTCTGGGCTATGATGCATCATATATATCGAGAATAAAAAAAGCCGAGAGAAAACCCCTTGACATAGATGATTTTATAGAGCGGATTGCAGGCTATATAGTTGATAATTATAAGTCGGCGGAAAGAAGAAATTTTATAGCAAAAATATTTGAATGCAGGCCGGAAGACTTAAAGGGCGATGACATATATGGCGAAAAGATAAAGAGCTGGCTTATGGAAAGACATACGGATTATAATGAGATAATCCACGGATTCTTACAAAGACTTGATGATTTCTCGCTTGATGACTATATAAAGGAAGACCTTGGAAAAGTCAGAGTTATAAACAGTCCGATTTTGCTTCGGGGCGGAAGAAATTACTATGGTGTCGAAGGAAGAAAGGCTTCCGAGGAAGAATTCATAAAGCTTACACTTTTATCAAAGTCAACGGAACCTATATTTTTTTATAATGATCTTCCTATGGCTAAGGCGGCAGAGGACGAAAAATTTAAGAAAAGATATATTCTTGCCATGTCCATGCTTTTGAAAAAAGGGCTTCATCTTAACATGGTACATAATATTGACAGACCGATGGAAGAAATGATACTCGGAATGGAAGGCTGGTTTCCGATGTATATGACAGGTGCGATTTCGCCTTACTATTTTCCGAAAAAACCGTCGGATATGTTTTGTACATCGCATATGACTTCGGGTTCCGTGGCACTTTCGGGAGAATGCATAAGCAATAATCAGGAACGTGGTAAATTTTATCTGACTACAAAGAAAGAAGAACTTCCGTACTATAAGGCCAAGTCCAGATATATGTTAAAAAAAGCAAAACCTTTGATGGTTATATATACAGCTGATAAAGAAAAGGAATTTGAGGAATTCCTGCGATCCGAGGATGATGGAAGTATCAGAAACATAACCTCCGGTAAATTTAAAAATATGGATTTTACCGTAAGTAGAAAGTGGATTTCGATGAATAAACAGCTATCGCCAAAGATACATTTTGTTATATACAACGAAAAGCTTCAAAACGCTATAAGAACATATCTGGCTGATAAATAAAAGTGCCTTTTCGTGGGAAAATGAGAAAAAAGAAAGTGCCTTTTCGTGAGAAAACACGACTTGACAAAGTGCCTTTTCGTGATGTACATATATATTAGAATGTTGAAATATATAGTTTTTTTCGGATTGGAGAGGGCAAAATGGAAATAAAAAGAAAAATATATAGTGAACTTGTTAAGTGGAAGAATAAAGATAACGGAAACAGTGCACTTTTGATAGAAGGTGCAAGACGTGTCGGCAAAAGCTATATAGCAGAAAAATTCGCAAAAAATGAATATAAAAGCTACATTTTGATAGATTTTGCCAAGGCATCGAAATCAATTAAAAAGCTATTTGAAGAAAATGGAGATGACTTAAACCATATTTTTTCCGTATTGTCAGCAAATTATAAAGTAAGACTTTACGAAAGACAATCAGTGATTATTTTTGATGAGGTTCAATTGTGCCCTGCTACAAGACAAATGATAAAATATCTCGTAGAGGATGGACGATATGATTATATTGAAACAGGTTCGTTGATATCTTTGAAGCGAAATATAAGAGATATAGTTATTCCGTCTGAAGAAGAAAGTATACAGATGTATCCTTTAGATTTTGAAGAATTTTTATGGGCTATGGGTGATGAAGTTACTTATCCGTTAATCATACAGCATTTTGAAAAGAAAGAGCCGTTGGGACAGGCACTTCATCAAAGCATTATGAAAAGCTTCAGACAATATATGCTCGTTGGCGGCATGCCGCAGGCAGTAGAAATGTTTGCACAGAAAAATGATTATGAATTGGCAGACAGAATTAAGAAAAGAATTTTGCACCTTTACAGGGAAGATATAGCAAAATTTGCCGAAGGATATGAAAGCAAGGTGTACTCAATATTTGATAATATTCCGGCACAACTTTCAAGAAAAGAAAAGAAATATAAATTATCCTCGCTTTCGAAGTCGGCACGATTAAGGGAATATGAGGATGCGTTTGTATGGCTTGATGAGGCGATGGTCGTAAGCCCTTGTTTTAACTCGACTGATCCCAATATTGGACTAAAGCTTAACGAGGAGCATACAACACAGAAAATATATATGACGGATACAGGCCTTTTGGTCACTTTAACATTTCAGGATGATGATTATATGGACAATAAATTATATAAGGATATCCTTCTGGATAGGATAAATGTTAATGAGGGTATGCTTATGGAAAATATTGTAAGTCAAATGTTACGAGCATCGGGCCACAGACTTTATTTTTATTCACGCAACGATAAAAATAAACGTGAAAATAATATTGAGATAGATTTTTTGATTAAACACGACAGAAAAATCTGTCCCGTGGAGGTTAAGTCCTCTGCATATAAGAAACATTCGTCTTTGGATAAATTCAGTAATAAATTTTCCGAAAAAATAGGTGAAAAATACATCCTTTATCCCAAAGATATTATGATAAAAGATGGAGTTATTCATCTTCCGATATATATGGCCGGATTGTTGTAAACAAATTTACCGCATTTGTCATTGACAAGTGCGGTAAATTTGTTTACAAAATGTATCGGAATTGATATAATAAAACCATGTTTATCCTAAAGGGTTTGTCGCTTTAAACGTAAAGAAAACGATAAATCTGAAAAATAACAAAAATATTAAAAAAGGGGGATTTTTAATGAAAAAAGCAAAAAGGCTGATGGCACTGCTTTTGACTCTTGCTTTGGCTTTGTCATTTATTCCGGTAAATATAGCTAAAGCGGATATGTCACTTAGAGTGACATTCAACGGACCATGGGAAGTGGGAGAAGAAAGTGTCAGTGCAGATAAGAACGGAGAAGTATTGCTTGGTTTTGATGATGAGATATCCTTAACGGGCTTTAATTCAGAAACCATGGAAGCGGTTTTAACAGGTCCAAATAATTTTGAAGCAACACTTATTGTGGATGAAGAGGGAAAAACAAGTATTTCCACTGCAAGTGTAGATTCTTTTCCGGTAAACATGAACTTTATCGTGCGTGCCAAGAATAGTGGCGGCGGAAATAATAATGAGGCAAAAATAGTATTCCGCGGTGTTGACTCGTTTGAGTTATATGGAAGTGAGTATCCGTATGCGGCTCTTGAATATAAAAATGCTGAAAATAAAACTGTAAAAGTTTATGTACAGCCATTAAATAGTACTACTACTTTAGAAAAGCGTACTGAAGACATCCGTAACGGTGAGGAAATTATCGGTCAAAGAGATGTCCTTATTACAAGCGGTGGGGAGCTTACCTTTGCCTTCCCGGAAAACCCGAAGAGTGCTTGTTATAATGAATTTATTAACGGACAGCCTAAGACTGATCAACCTGAGAATTTAGAAGTCACATATAATACAGATTATCACCAATATGAATCTTCTTTAACAACCACTGTAGGCAGTGAGTATGAGGTAGACATTGATTTTATAGGAAATGGCGGTGATCCTCAATCCGGCGGAAATGAAAATGAGGCAAAAATAGTATTCCGCGGTATTGATGAAATAGGATTTGATGAACATACAAATACTGCAACTATTACATATAAAAATGCTCAAAATGAGGATGTAACAGTAACAGTAGCTCCTGCACAAGGTACTACATTGGAAAAGCGTGCAGAGCAGATATATGACGGTGAGACGCCGACGGATAGTTACAGGGATGTACTTATTACAAACGGTGGAGCTGTTGATATTAGTTTTACCGCAGAACCGTTAAGTGCAAATTATAATGAATTCATCAACGGACAGCCTCAGACTGAACAGCCTGTGGATTTTGAGATTAATAATAATGAAACCTCTTTGACAACTGTAGTAGGCAGTGAGTATGAGGTGAATCTTGATTTCGCCGGAAACGGCGGCGGTGGCGGTCCTCAACCGGGTGGAAATTCAACTGCCAAGATTAATATTTCCGGTATGGATTATAATGGCAATCCTAGCTGGACCGGAACTCCGGGATATGGTCATGAAAAGGTAACCACATATTATGATAAGTATTGGTTTTCAACTCAATTTGCCATAAATGAAAACGGAGAGCATGGCCAAAGAACCGAAAGATGGGATATGTTTAGTTGGGAAGATAACTATACTGATGAACAATATGCCGAAGCTGCACAAAGATACGGAACTCAGGTTATCTCATATGACAAAGAAGATGGTGCAGAAACTGTAGATATTAGTGTTTTCTTAGGAAACTGGGGAGACAGAATAGATGCGATTAAGATAAATGATGTGGACTACAGTAACCAGCTTCATCTCGATGGCGATCCGACGAAACCTAATATCTTTGATGATGAAGCTTCCATGCTTAGATTATTCAAAGATCAGGGTATATATATTACTATTAAAGATGTACCGGTTAACGAATGTGAAGATGATGGTATAGACGATGAATATAATATTCAGATAGCAGCTTCACCAAATTCAAATTGCTATATAGGAAATTTCCTCTGGTCACAGGATGATTATTATGCTCCGATTGAAATGGGTGGAATTGAGCCGAGTGATAAATATATAGGTAAGTCAACGCTTACACTTATGGATATATATTATCAGGACGGAACCTTTGATCCGAATCAGGAACCGGACAGTACGGACGGATTTTATCATCTTGATGACGGATGGTATAAGCATATTGCAGTTGATGATAGTGTAAAAGAATATACAAATGAGGAGATGCCGGCAATCCATTATCAGCTTGATCGTCGTGGATATAATCCGGAGACACATTCTGAGTCAGGACCATCAAACAGCGAGATGGTTATGCCTACGGGAACCTGGGTTAAGATGAAGATTCAGCCTGAGCAGGGATATCAGGTAAAATCATTCAGCGGTGTAAACAGAAATGCCGGAAATGTAAAGATACTCAGTGATGAAGCAGATGATGCATGTATCTTTATGTTTAAGATTGACAGCGGTAATTTCCATATCGGTGCAAATGTTGTACCATATGAAAATACGGCAGATACAGAAGAGTCTGAAGCTGTTTCGGCTGCATCTGTAGATCTTGAGGCAGGAACTCTTGACGGTGGAACCGGAGAACTTTCAGTCGTAGATATTCAGATAAATGGCCAGGATGCCGTTCCATATAAGGAGGCATTGGAAAGTGATGCCGATGATTATAATATTGAGGCAGGCCTTGATCTTAGCTTAAATGAGATATATTTAAAGGGTGGAGTACAGGATGATAATGCTGATGCTGCATGGAGAACCGAAGTGGGTAATACTTCAGAGGGACTTAATGAACCTGCGGAAATTACACTTTCGCTTGATGAAGATATAGATCTTTCGGGAAAGGATGTCCAGATTGTACATAAAAATACACATGCAAATAATGGTACCGAAACGAGATATGAAAGTGTAATGATTACAGGATATGATCCTGAAACAAATGCAATTTCCTTTGAAGCGCCAAGCTTTTCCGATTATGCAATACTTACCAAGGAAGCAGCTGTACCGGAAGGAAATAAAGCTAAGCTTAGGATAAATACAACCCTCGGAGTCATGTCGAACGATCAAGCAACCTTTACATACAAGGACGGAGATGAAACTGTAGGTGTTGTACAAACTTCTGATGTAGTTGCGTTGGAAGCAGAAAAAGATGATAAAGACAATGTTGTTTCACAGTTTGCATATACAACGAAAGAAGCAGATGTTGAATTTATTTTAGTCCCTGCTAATAAATACTATAAGGCTCAGGTACTTGAAGACAGAAAATGGATAGATCTTAAAGAAGTAAAACCTGTTGGTGGAGAATCATATTATAAATATAAACTTTCAAATTATGAATTAACACCGGACGGAACTCCTGTTACGGACGTTCAGTTCAGATTTGTATGTACAAGAACCTATGATATAAGCTTTGCTGAACCTACTCTTACTGTTGGTGAGGGTGAAGAGACGATAACTGCAGATGTTGTCGGAATTCAAGGATTTGATGAGGCCTTAACAGGTGGTAAAGTGGCTAAGGGTACAAATATTGCAGGTCTTGGCGCTAAGGATAATATTACTCTTTCCGGTTTTGATCCTGAAAGAATGGTTGTAAGAATAACCGCAGCCGGTACGACCGGTTGGGCAAAGGTTTTGAATCCGATTCCTGTAGATGATAATTATGTAGTGTCACTCGGAATGCTTGATGTTCCGGAAGGAAGTACAGTATTAGAATTCAGCCTTATCGAAAAGAGGGGAGATAACTTCGGACCAAACGGTGGAGAAGATTCTGATGAAGCAGTATTAGCATTCCCTGAATCAAGTCAGATTACGTTTAATGAAAATACAAGTACAGCAACCGTAACATATATAAATAATCAAGGTGAGGATGTTGCAGTTACTGTAAAACCGGCAGAAGGTACAATGTTGTATAAACGTGCCGATCCGATTTTTGATGACCAAGGCACCGGAGAACAACCGCCGGAACCTGTAGGTTATGTGGATGTGCTTGTTACAAACGGAGGACAGCTCACTTTCGAATTCAGCGAAGAACCTCTGTATGCGGGATATTATATGGATGATGATTCACGTGATGAAAATCCGAGAGGTATCGATATCAATAATAAAACCGCAACATTTGCTACCGAGAAAGGACATGCTTATGAGGTTTGTCTTGACTTTGGAGGTAACGGAGGTCCGGATCCGAATATTGCAGTTGTAAGATTCCATGGTGCGGTTGATATAAAGAAAGATAATTCAGGCGTTGTAACAGTAACTTATCTTGATAAGAATGATAAAAATGTTAAGCTTACCGTAACTGCACAGGAGGGCGTTATTGATCGAGCAGGTACTAATGTTTGGTATGATTCTGAAACCGATTCGCAGGTAACAGAATATGAGCTTTATTCTACCGGTGGTGTTATCAATATTACATTCCCGAAGAGTCCGGAGCATACGCTTGCTTTCTGGAGTGCTGTTATAAACGGTGTGCCGGGAGACCCTATAGATTTTGTATTTAATGCTAATAATAAAACAACATTAGATACAGAGCCGGGAAATGACTATGATGTAGATATCAGTTTCGTAGATGGTCCGGAACCACCTCATTCCGATGGAACAATTAAGACAAACGGTATTTATTGTGCAAGCAATTATCCTTCTATTCAGGCAGGTATATCTATTGAAAAGAGCAATGAAGAAGATGACGTAGAATACAGATGGGTTGCATGCGACAGCAATAATCCTTTGGTATGGTTTGAGGTTAGCCCATGGAAGTTAAATAACAACTGGATGAGTTGGACACCTGAAAAATCAGGAAGCTATGTATTCGTTTGCTATGCGAGAGTTGTGGGAAATGAGGAAGCATCCGAAATCCAGAGTGCATTCGGAACCGAATACCATAAGGCGATTAAGGCAGTTTGCCAGATGCCGTATGACGGAGGCTTTTTGGTAGGTATTGAATCCAGAGATAATCCTAATAATTCTTACAAGTATGAGATGCTTGTTTTGGATTGTAATTTGCTGGTTCAGGGAGATCCGAATCCTTGGATTTATTCTACAGGAAAATGCGGTTCATTAGATAATTCATTGTGGACATTGTGGAAACCTGTTTATGGTTATTATTGGACATTGTTCAGAATATACGATGCGAACGATAATCTTATTGATGAAGTTTGTTACGGATTTACAAATGCAAATTAAATATTTGTTAACTTGAACCTTTAATGGGGACTGTGTCTTTGAAGACACAGTCCTCTTTTTTGTTTTTTAATCTTATTTTAATCTGTTTTTTATTGTATTTGCAGGAATTGAATGGTAAAATAAATGCAATGTTTTTATATAAAGTACTTGTTATAATTATAATTTAATTATTTAGGGAGGATTCATAAAATGGAAGCAAGAACTGCAGGAATAGTAAGTTACATTACATGGATAGGCTGGATTATAGCACTTATTAACGGAGATCAGGATGACGAATTTATAAAGCATCATCTTAATCAGGCATTGATTATAAATATTTGTGCAACCATATGTGGTGCGATAAGCGGTGCTCTCGGTTGGATTCCGGTTATTAGAATATTTTCGGGAATTATTTTTGGTTTTATAGGGCTTGTTGTATTTATCATGGCTATAGCAGGTATTGTTTCTGCATCAAACAACAGCACCAAGCCACTTCCTGTTATCGGTGATATCAAGCTTATGAAGTAGTACAATTGCACCGGACGTATAAAATAACAGACATTAAAGATTTAGGAGATGATTTTATGTATAAGGACATATCGGGACTTGTGCTTTATCGTGATTTGACCGGTGACAGTATTCTTTATAAGATGGCTGAGATTTTTCATGACAGGGATAATAAGCTTTGCGATGATGCTACCATAATAAGCCGGATTTACAGCCAGATTAAGAGGATACTTGATGTGGCTACAAGCTATGGATTTAATCGTAATCTTTGGCAGGACTACCTGGCCTTTTATCTTATTACAAATGAAAATTCATTTACGCTTACCTGCGAAAAAGTCGGTGCCGGAGACGGAACCGTAAATAAATTTGCAAAAAATGATTATGAGATATTCAACAGACTTTTTCATTATGATTTTTCAAAATTGGAAAATGAACTTGGCATAGATTGCTTTTCAACCATAATAGATTATAAGTCTCTTCCGAAAAAGGAACAGATGTATAATCAAAATGTCAGTGAAAAGGTAAGATATATCAGCGATCATGTGAGCGAGGCTAAGGATGTAGATGATATATTTAACATCATGACGGAATTTTATAAGCATTACGGTGTCGGAATGTTCGGACTTAACAAGGCATTTCGCATACGCCATGAGGATGGTAAGGATCTGGAATTTATCGCTATAAATAATACTGACAAGGTTATGCTCTCCGATCTTGTCGGATACGAGGTTCAAAAGAAGAAGCTGGTTGATAATACCGAAGCTTTCGTAAACGGCAAAAAAGCCAATAATGCTCTTTTGTTTGGTGACAGCGGAACCGGTAAGTCCACAAGCATAAAAGCTATTATAAATGAATATTACGATCAGGGACTTAGAATGATTGAGATTTATAAGCATCAATTCAGGGATTTATCTGCCGTAATATCTCACATAAAAAACAGAAATTATAAATTTATAATATATATGGATGACCTTTCCTTTGAGGATTTTGAGATAGAATACAAATATCTTAAAGCAGTTATTGAAGGCGGTCTTGAAACCAAGCCTGATAATGTGCTTATTTATGCGACCTCGAACAGAAGACACCTGATCAAGGAAACCTGGAGTGACCGTGATGATGTTGAGGTTGATAACGGCATGCATAAGTCGGATACTATGCAGGAGAAGCTTTCTCTTGTTAATCGTTTCGGTGTTACCATCAGTTATTCAAAACCGTCAAAGAAGGAGTTTAATACGATAGTTACCGAAATAGCAAAGCGCTATCCGGAGATTACATTAAGTGATGAAGAGCTTTGCGCGGAGGCCAACAAATGGGAACTTTCACACGGTGGTGTATCCGGAAGAACCGCGCAGCAGTTTATCAATTATCTGCTCGGACATACGGATAAAAAATAAATAAAGATATTAAATTAAAAGATACTAATAATTTTTCTATATGTGAAAAAGGAATCGGAATGACTAAAAAAGAGCGCATAAATGAGATTGTAAAAATCTTAAATAAAGAATACGGTACGGAGGTTACGCATTATCTTAATTTTAATAATGCGTGGGAGCTTCTTGTTGCCACAATCTTAAGTGCACAATGTACCGATGCAAGAGTCAATATAGTAACAAAGGATTTGTTCAAAAAATATTCGGATGCGTATGCGCTTGCGAGGGCTGAACAATCGGAGCTTGAAAAGGATATTTTTTCTACGGGCTTTTATAAAAACAAGGCAAAAAATTTGATCGCCTGTGCTAATGAAATTGTACATAAATACAAAGGCGAGGTTCCGTCGGATATAAATGAGCTTACAAAGCTTCCGGGTGTCGGAAGGAAGACGGCAAATGTCATACGAGGCAATATCTTTAACGAGCCGAGCATAGTTGTCGATACTCATGTTAAAAGAATTTCCAATCTGCTGGGGCTTACCCAAAATCAGGATCCGGAAAAGATAGAATATGACCTTATGAAATGTCTTCCGAAGGAACAGTGGATATTATACAATATTCAGATAATAAGCCACGGAAGAAAGGTCTGTATTGCAAGAAGACCTAAGTGTGAAGAATGCGTACTGGCTTCGGTATGCCCGTCTTTTAAGAAAAAGTAAAATAAAAACAGCCTCGTATTAAGGCTGTTCGTCATTTTCCTTTATATGGTTAAGCTTGTTTATGATAAGCGTTTTTGAAAGAGAGCTTATGCTTTCCGCTTTTTCTTCCAGCATTCTGAAGCCGTCGGTATTTTTTTCGTCATGATAAATCCGGCCGAGCATTTCAAAATCGGAGCTTAAATCGGAACCGATTTCCATGCTGTATTCGAGTACTTTTTTTGCAAGCTCTGATTTATCGATTTTGATGAATTCCTTAGACAGCTTGTTTAAGGTTCGTAAAAGCTGACTGTAATTGCTGTCACACTCGCTCAGCTCATCAAGGTTTGCCGGACCGTACATCATTTTAAGGTCTGTGTTGCTGTATGATGAAAGATTAAGAAATTTTTTATCGGAAAGTCTTATCAGTTCGTCATATATGTCAGAAAAACCAAGCTTTTTTGCTTCATTTATAGGCAGTTTATCAAGTGACAATGTGATATAATCAAGATTGGATATGTCGGCACGTCTGACAGAATTTGCTTTGCTTTCTCGATTCCAGAATTCTTCGATTGCATTTTTTGCCTTTCTGTTTTGGTAGGAGATGGCTCGAAAAGCAGCAAATCCGACCAAAAGTGTCACGCATATAATTATATAATTCAAATAAAACATAAATATATTCCTTTCGGAGGTAAAACTGTAATGATTAATTTTAACAACAAGAAGAAACAAAAGCTTATTTCAGCCGTAATCTGTATTGTTCTGGTTCTGGCTATGGTTATTACTCTTTTGGTTTCCGCTCTGTAGTAGAATACCATTATTATTATTTTTTTTCAAGGATGGCGAAAAGTAAATGAAATTAAAAAAAGAAAGCAATAGATATTTTCTTTCCGTAAAAAAACTTATACCGGCGCTTGCTCTTTCCGGTCTTTTTTGCTTTGGAACGGGAAATGCGGTTTATGCTGCAGAGGAAGCTTCAGCCGTTGAAAATACAGAAATTACGGAAGCACCGGTTGTAGAAGTTACTGAAAGCACACAGACGGGAACTATTCTTCCGAACATTTATGTAGGCAATGTAAATGTCGGAGGAATGACTATTGATGAAGCAAGAAATGCCTGTGCCGCATATATCGACAGTGTAAATGCGGCAACCATCAATCTTAATCATAATGGTGAAAGTATGCAGGTTACTTTGTCTGAACTCGGTATAGGTGCAGATGTAAATACTGTTGTGGAGTCTGCATACAAATACGGACGTACAGGAAATGTTTTAAAGAGATATAAGGAAAAGAAGTCACTTGAAAACGGAGAGCCTAAAAACCTCGAGCTTCAGCTCGGACTGGGTGCCGATGCCTATGCACGTATGGAAGAGGCATTATCGGGATTTAACAGAGAGGCTGCACCGGCAGGTATTTCCATGGTTGACGGTGTATTTGAGATACAGCCGGAGACTGTTGGTGTAACTGTGGATGTACAGGCAACCTGTGATACTATTCAATATATTCTTAATAATGTAACGGACTATTCAAATGTCAGCATAGAAATCGTGGCAAATGACGAGCTTCCCGAGGTTACAAGCGATGAGCTTAACGGTATAACCGATAAGCTTGGAGAATATACAACTTCTTACGGCGGCGGTGATGCAGGTCGTATGGCAAATGTTGAAAATGCTTGTAATTTTATAAACGGAACTCTGGTTTTGCCGGGTGAGGAATTTGATACCGATGCCACCATAAGACCATATACTGAGGAAAACGGTTATCATTATGCGGGCGAGTACAGCAACGGAACTGTCGTGCAGGGACTTGGCGGCGGTGTATGCCAGGTTTCGACAACCCTTTATAATGCGGTTCTTTTTGCGGAGCTTGAAGTAACCGAGCGTTATGCACACAGTCTTACCGTAGGTTATGTTCAGCTTTCGCAGGATGCCGCTATTTCGGGAACCGTTAAGAATTTTAAATTCAGAAATAATACCGATACACCGATATATATTGCCGGAGCATGTGAAAACGGAAAAATCACATTTGCAATCTTCGGTAAAGAAACAAGACCGGAAAACAGAACTCTTGAGTTCGAATCCGTACTTGTTGAAACTATTTCACCGGGAGAGCCGGAGGTAACTGTTGATGAGTCGCTTCCTGCCGGTTCAAGAACTGTTACTCAGAAAGCTCATACAGGATATGTGGCTGAGCTTTGGAAGCATGTTTATGTAGACGGACAGCTTACTGATTCGGTTAAGGTTAATTCGAGTCAATATATGTCTACACCGGAAAAGGTTACGGTGGGACCGGATGAACCGGGAGAGGAAGCACCGCCTGAGGGTAATACCGAAGCTGCGCCTCCTGATGCAAGTACCGAGGCGGCACCGCCTGATGTAAATACCGAGGCACCTGTACCTGAGGGCGCGCCCGAGGATCCGCCGGCAGAGTAGGAGTTAAAGCATGGAGTTGGGTACTGTAAGTGAGCTTGTGAATACACGCTCGGTTATCAAGCATATCAGAAAACATAATAAGGATATGGTTCAGGGTGCCGGCATAGGCTGTGATTATTCTCTTGCAAACTTTGTCGCTGCTTCTGAGGGAGTGGCTGCCACACCATATATTGCCTGGGTCAAGGCCTTAAATAATCTTGCTGTATCGCAAAGTCAAATAAGCGGTGTACGTATTGTTATGCTTTTGCCTGAGAGTGTTACGGAAGAGAATATCAAGCTTTATATGAAAGAGTTTAATGAGCTTGCGGACGAAGCGGATATACAAATACTCGGCGGACATACGCAGATTGGAAAAGTTTATAATTATGCAAGCTTTGTTGTAACGGCATATGGTATTTCCGATAAAAAAAGTATAAAGAAGGTAAGCGAAGGTGATAAGATAGTAATGCTCGGGCTTGCAGGAATTATGGGAACGGATATCATTGCCAGAAAAAAGACTGAGGAATTATCATCAAGATTTGCCAAAAGCTACATAGAAAGAGCATATTTTGATAAAAGCGAGTATAATATAAAGGATAAGGCTGATAAGCTTCTTGAGGTTTTAGGTGAGGATGTGCTTTATATGCATGATGTGTCGCAGGGTGGTATATACGGAGCGCTCTGGCAGCTCGGAGTCAGGATAAAGCACGGAATAAATATAAAACATGCAGAAATTCCGATCAGACAGGAAACTGTAGAGATATGTAATTATTTTGATATTAATCCATATCTTCTGGACGGAACCGGAGCTTTGCTCGCGGTCATAAGAGATGACGGGATAGAAGAAAATGATTTGGAAAAAAGACTATCCGAATCGGGAATTGTTGCCCGGGTTATCGGAACCGTTACGGGCGATAATAATAAATCAGTTATACTTGGAGCGCAGGATGCTCCCGAGACAAGATTTCTTTCGCCGGTTAAGGGTGACGAGGTTTATAAGATTATTGATATGATATAGTTTGTGATAGGATTTTTGAATGTACAGTTTAAATAAATTAACCACAGGCTGTGGTAGAAAAGAGGTATGAATATGAATACTGAGATTTTGAAGCTTTTGGAAAATGACAGCAAGCTTTCCGCAAAGGATATAGCGGATATGCTCGGACTTGATGAGGCAGCGGTCGCGGCGGACATTAAGGCGATGGAGGATAAGAAGATTATCTGCGGATATCATACCATGATTGACTGGGATAAGGTTGCGGAGGAAAAGGTTACCGCGCTTATCGAGATTAAGGTTACACCTCAGCGTGGACAGGGCTTTGACAAAATCGCAGAGAGAATATACAATTTTGAGGAGGTAAGTGCGGTTTATCTTATGGCAGGTGCCTTTGATTTTACCGTAATCCTTCAGGGTAAAACCTTAAAGGAGGTTTCCATGTTCGTGTCTAACAAGCTTGCGGTAATGGAAACCGTTGTAAGTACTTCCACTAATTTTGTTTTAAAGAAATTTAAGGATCACGGCATTATATTTGATGTCGTTAAGAAAGATGAAAGGTTGGCAATCGTACCATGAGAAATCCATTATCCAAAACTATTCAGGACATTAAGCCTTCGGGCATAAGAAAATTTTTTGATATAGTAAGCGAGATGCCTGACGCTATTTCGCTCGGTGTCGGCGAGCCGGATTTTGACACGCCTTGGCACATTCGTGAAGAGGGTATTTACTCTCTTGAAAAAGGAAGAACCTTCTATACTTCAAACTCCGGACTTCTTGAGTTAAGAGAAGAAATCTGCAAGTGGTATAAGAGAAAATACGATGTAGATTATGATTATAAGCATGAGGCGCTTCTTACGGTAGGCGGCAGTGAGGGTATTGATGTTGCTCTTCGTGCCATGCTTGACCCGGGTGATGAGGTTATCATCCCTCAGCCTTGCTATGTGTCATATCTGCCTTGCGTTGAGCTTGCGGGTGGTGTGCCTGTAACTATAGAGCTTAAAAATGAAAATGAATTCAGACTTACTCCGGAAGAGCTTCTTGCGGCAATAACCGACAAGACCAAGATTCTTATACTTGCTTATCCGAGCAATCCTACAGGTGCCATCATGACGAAGGAAGACCTTGAACCGATTGCTGATATCTGTAAAGAAAAGGATATATTTGTTATCTCGGATGAGATTTATTCGGAGCTTACATACGGCGGTGAAAAACATTGCACCATAGGTTCATTTCCTGATATGAAGGAAAGAACGATTATAATAAACGGTTTCTCTAAGGCATATGCAATGACCGGTTGGAGACTTGGTTATGCTCTTGCTCCGCAGGTTATAGCAGAGCAGATGACCAAGGTTCATCAGTTTGCTATCATGTGTGCACCGACTACAAGTCAGTATGCAGCCATAAGTGCCATAAAAGAGGGAGACAAGGACATCGAAAAGATGAGAGAGTCTTATGATAAGAGAAGACATTTTCTTCTTAAGGCGTTTGAGGAAATGGGACTTCCCTGCTTTGAGCCGAGAGGAGCATTTTATATGTTCCCATGCATAAAGGAATTCGGACTTACGAGTGACGAATTTGCTACAAGACTTCTTCAGGAGGAGAAGCTTGCGGTTGTTCCGGGAACCGCTTTCGGTGACTGCGGTGAGGGCTTCCTTAGAATATCTTATGCATACTCGATAGAGGAATTACGAGAGGCTATGGGAAGAATTAACAGCTTTATACAAAGACTGAGGGAGAAAAATGCTTAATATAGTTTTGCTCGAGCCCGAAATGCCTGCGAACACCGGTAACATCGGACGTACCTGTGTGGCAACGGGAGTAAGGCTTCATCTGATTGAGCCTTTGGGCTTTAGATTAAATGATAAAATGTTAAAGCGTGCCGGACTTGATTATTGGGATAAGCTTGATGTGACGGTTTATGATGATTATAATGATTTCCTTAACAGGAATCCCGGTGCGAAGATTTATATGGCGACCACAAAGTCGAAGCAGAAATATACTGATGTTTCCTACGAGGAGGATGCCTATATAATGTTCGGTAAGGAAAGTGCCGGCATACCTGAGGAGATTCTTCTGGATAACAGGGAAACATGCATCCGCATACCGATGGTTAAGGACGAACGTTCTCTCAACCTTTCGAATTCTGTTGCGATTGTGCTTTATGAAGCCTTGCGTCAGCTGGATTTTCCTAATCTGGAGGAACAGGGACAGCTTCACAGGTATGAGTGGTAATGTGTTGCAGAGGTAAAAAAATATATGGATTTTACTAATTGGCTCGGAAAACCGTATAATTCTTTAAATGCATATTTAAAAAATACATATGGCGAGAAGCTTTATAAGATAGCCGTGGATGCAGGGCTTACCTGTCCCAACAGGGACGGAAAGCTTGGTACTCGCGGCTGTATTTTTTGCAGTAAAGGAGGCAGCGGTGATTTTGCTGTAAAGGGTAAATCCGTAACGGAACAGATAAAAGCAGGTGTTGAAAAGTTTGATAAAAAAATCGGTAACAAGTTTATTATTTATTTTCAGGCGTTTACCAATACATACGGAGATATCGAATATTTGCGAAGGATATGGACGGAAGCACTTTCACATAAGGATGTCGCAGGCATATCAATAGCGACAAGACCGGATTGTCTTTCAGATGAAGTTATTGGATTGTTAAGGGAACTGAAAATTGAGTTTTGCAGTAGCAGTGTAAAAAACATACCGGTAAGTGAGACGGATAGTATAGATGTAGCAGAGGGTAAATTCATCTGGATTGAGCTCGGGCTTCAGACTATTCACGAGAAAACGGCAGAGTATATACGTCGCGGATATCCTCTTGCTGTATATGACGATGCCGTAAAAAAACTTGATGATATAGGTATTCCGTATATAACACATATAATACTCGGGCTTCCGTTTGAAACAAAGGATATGATGCTTGAAACAATCAGGTATGTTAATTCAAAAAAACCCTTTGGAATAAAGCTCCAGCTTTTGCACGTGCTAGAGGATACCGATCTTGCTGACGAATATCGCTGTGGCATGTTTGAGGTTTTAGATTTGGAAAGCTATATTTCACTTGTGATAGAGTGCCTGGAAAATATAAATCCCGAGGTGGTTATACACAGGGTAACGGGGGACGGACCGAAAAAAATTCTTATAGCGCCGACCTGGTCGGGGGATAAAAAGAAGGTGCTTAATACACTTCACAAACGAATGAAGGAGCTTGGTGCTTATCAGGGAAAATTCTGCAAAAGATAAATATCGACGCTATTACATTTATTCTTGACAATAACAGTAAACAACAGGAAAGGTTGCAATATGACTAAAATTTTAATTATCGAAGATGATAAAGAAATCAACAATCTTATAAAGGTATATCTGGAGGAAAACTCCTACGAAACGGAAAGTGTATTTGACGGAATAAAGGCGGCAAAGCTTTTGAAGGATAGGGCATGTGAGTTCGATCTTGCTATTCTTGATATTATGCTTCCGTTCAAAAGCGGAGATAATGTATTAAGCGAGTTAAGAACTTATTCGGATTTGCCGGTTATTGCTCTTTCGGCTAAGGATTCGGTGCATTCAAAAATAGAAATGATAAGGCTCGGTGCAGATGATTATATGACAAAGCCGTTTGATTTGGACGAGCTTATAGTTCGTATAGAAGCGGTCCTAAGAAGAAGCAAAAATATATCCGGCAATGGATATAAACAGGCAGGTGGGAAAGATGCTTCGGATAAAATGCAGGAAAGCAAAAAATTAACATATAAGAATCTGATAATGGATACAGAGTCAAAGCGGGTATATATTAAATTTGAGGATGCAGCTTCCGAAAATGAAGAAGGTACAAGGTCAGAACTCGATCTTACAGCCAGGGAATTTGAAATACTTGAGCTTTTATTAAGCAATCCGACCAAGCTTTTTTCAAAGGCAAATATATACGAGAGTATATGGAACGAAGAGTATCTTGTGGAGGATACGACACTTAAGGTTCATATGAGTAATCTAAGAAGCAAGCTTAAAAAGTATGATGACTTTGATTATATAGAAACCGTTTGGGGCATGGGATACAGGTTGAGAAAAAGTTAACTTTTTCTTAACCTTTTTCTTTACATTTGATTAACCATTGTATTTTATTATGGTTATAAAGAAAGAGATTGCATACGGATATATGACGTAATTGTTTGATCGTAAAAAGAAAGAGAGGGAGAGAATATATGTCAAGCGTAATCAGTCTTAATAATATTACAAAAATATATAAAAACAAAGGAAAAAAGAGTACTGTTGTCGATAATGTTTCTTTTGATATAGAACAGGGACGCATTTACGGACTTATCGGTCCCAACGGCGCGGGAAAGACAACCATTATGAAAATGATAGGCGGTCTGGCCATGCCAACTGCCGGGGAGCTTAGCCTGTTTGGTAAAAAAGGTGAAAAGGAGATAGATAAGGTAAGGGACCGTATAAGCTTTATGATTGAAACTCCGATTATCGAGGGCGGTATGACCGCAAAACAAAATATGGAATTTGTTCGATATATTCGTGGCGTGGCAGATAAAAACAGGATTGATGAGATGCTCGAATTTGTCGGACTTTCGGATACAGAGGGAAAAACGGTAAAGAAATTTTCGCTTGGTATGAAGCAAAGACTCGGAATAGGTATGGCACTTTTGCCGGATCCGGATGTACTTGTTTTGGACGAACCTGTAAACGGACTCGATCCGGAGGGCATCGCTTATGTAAGACATATACTTAAAAGACTTTGTGTGGAGGAGAAGAAGACAATTCTTATATCGAGTCACCTTCTGACTGAGCTATACGAGCTTTGTACCGATTTTATAATTATTAATGAGGGTAAGCTTGTAGAAAAGCTCTCCAAAGAAGAGATGATAGAGCATGCAAGAAATTATGTATCTCTTAAGACTGACAGAATTTCCGAGACGGCTGCATTTATAGAAAAGAAGCTTTTGATTAAGGATTTCAAGGTAAGAGAGGGAGATGAGCTTCGTTTGTATGAAGGCATAGATGATATGGTTAAGCTTTCAAAGGCTATAACAGATGCCGGCTTTGTGATTACCAGACTTTGCGAAGAGGGTGAAAGTCTGGAAGAGTATTACCTTAAAAAAACAGGAAAAAATATAGAGTAGGGAGGATAAGATTATGAACAGATTACTTAAGGCAGAATGGTATAGAATGACAAAGCTGATGAGATTTTGGCTTATGGTACTTGTGTTGATTTTTTTCAGTGTAGGTGTTCCACTTTTGAATAAGCCTGAAGATGCAGGAGATTTTCTTACAATTGTAGGTTCGGACACGGCTATGCTTATGATTGTGTATGTTGCTATGATTACAGCTGTTCTTACGGCTATCGTTTTTGCAAACAGAACGGTTTATTATGAGGTTATGAGTGGAAAAAGCCCCATGAAAATACTGATAAGCAAGTGTCTTGTAATCGGAGGTACCGTTACGGGTATTGTAAGCTTTGGATATCTTGTGACAACCTTAATCTTAGGAAGCATTAAGGGATATGGCGAAATGGAGGATGTCTATATAAGACTTTTGCTGTTTTTCATTGTAATACTTCATTCGGCGATAGTCGGCGTTTTAATTATAACCACCTTTAGAAGCGGAATCGGTGCATTGATTTGTTATCTCAGATTTATGATTCTTGACACTGTTATTTGTTCAATCGCCGACATGTTATTTCAGGACAGCCCGACAAAAATGATGAAGCTATACAGATGGACGCTTATGGGCGAACCGATTGAAATATTTTCCGGTAATATAAATGGCGGAATGGTTGCCGCAATTATCTTTAGTTTCGTGGTTGAGACCTTGATTTGGGGCGGATTATCATATATATTTATGAAAAAGAGATTATATAAATAAGAGATGTCGTTAGGTGACGTAGGATTAAAATAGCATAACAATATATGTTGGGAATGTTGAAAGATGGATAAGTTATTAGTTTTCGCGTGTGTGTTGCTTTTTGCGGTATGTGTGTGGTTATTTATAAAACTTAGCGTATTAAAGAAGGAAATGCACAGCATAACCGATCAGATAACTGAAAAAAAGGAAGGTCAAAAGAGTCAGCCGGTCACGGTTGATTCTTTTGGTGCTTCAAGCATTGAGCTTGCCAATGCGATAAATGATTATACCGGTGAGTATGAGGAAAAGCTTAAGAAATATGCTGTCGACAGGGAGCATCTTCAAAGGATAATTGCCGGTATATCACATGATTTCAGAACGCCGCTTACATCCGTTGACGGATATTTGCAATTGATCAACAAGTCAAAGGAGCTTTCTGATAAGGAAAGGGAATACCTCGGTATCGTTTTAAAAAAGGTGGGCTTTCTACGCGAGTTATCGGATGATTTCCTTGATGTGTCGCTTGTTGAAAACAATGAGCCGGTTTCAAAACAGGAAATAGCACTTGTTCCGTTTATATCAGAAATAGTGCTCGAGCAAAATGATTGGATAGAAGCAAGAGGCATAGAAGCCAAATTTTCCATACCTGAAAAGGATTTAGTGATACAGTCGGATGAACATGACTTAAGAAGAATAATAGAAAATATTTTTTCAAATGCAAGAAAATATGCAGAAAATACACTCGAACTTTCTGTTTTATTTGACGAAAAAAACTCTTTCGTAAAATTGATTTTCGAAAACGATGTATCCGAAGACTATGATATAGATGTTGATGAAATATTTGAACCTTTTGTTCGCTCCAAAGACCGGCATGGGGAAGGCAGCGGACTTGGTTTATATGTTGTAAAAAGGCTTTGCAAAAAACATGGATACAAGGTTGAAGCTGCGTTTAACAAAGGGATATTCAAACTGGAAATAGTGATTGTTATATAGATGTAAATAAAAAAGCGGGAATTCCCGCTTTTTTTAATATCTGAAATCTCTTTCGCCTTCGCTTATTCTGTTAAGATAATTTTTGCAAGATTTTCTTACGCTTTCTTTAGGGATATTCATAAGCTCTTTTTCAATCATGGCTTCACCGATTTTTTTCGTTTCGTCACCGGCGTAGTCGGTAAGATATTCTTTTAATGTAAGTAGTGCGTTAGGGTGGCAGCAGTTTTGAATCTGACCGGCTTTGCATAATTCCATAAATCTGTCACCGGTACGTCCGGCGCGATAGCAGGCGGTACAAAAGCTTGGAATATGTCCGCTTTCCATAAGCCATCTGACAACTTCATCAAGGGTTCGCTGATCCGATACGTCAAACTGCTCGGTTTCATGAAGTCTTTCTTCTGTGGTATATCCGCCTACAGAGGTACGGGAAGCACCGCTTATCTGTGAAATACCTACCTGCAGCATACGGGCACGAACCTGTTCATTTTCTCTTGTTGAGATAATCATGCCTGTGTATGGAACGGCAATTCTTATGCAGGCTGCGATTTTGGTAAAGATTTCATCGGATATTGAATTATCAAAGACGTCCGGGTCTATATCGTCAGCATGTTTGACTCTCGGAACACTTATGGTATGAGGTCCCACACCATGCACTGCCTCAAGATGTTCGGCGTGCATTAAAAGTCCTGCAAATTCATATTTATATCCCTCAAGTCCAAACAATACTCCGAGTCCGACATCATCTATGCCGCCTTCCATAGCTCTGTCCATAGCTTCGGTATGATAGGCATAGTCGTGCTTCGGACCGTAAGGATGAAGCTCTTCATAGCCCTTTTTATTATATGTCTCCTGAAATAATATATAAGTACCTATCCCGGCATCGGCAAGCTTTTTGTAGTTCTCTACTGTGGTTGCCGCTATATTTACATTGACACGTCGTATATCTCCGTTTTTATGATGCACGCTGTAAATGGTTTTAATACTGTCTAAAATATATTCTATAGGATTATTGTCAGGGTCTTCGCCCGCTTCTATGGCAAGACGTTTGTGTCCCATATCCTGAAGTGCTATAACCTCTTTTTCTATCTCTTCCTGAGTAAGCTTTTTTCTTGCGATATGCTTATTTTCGGCATGGTAGGGACAATAAAGACAACCGTTTATACAATAATTGGAAAGATAAAGAGGCGCAAATATAACTATCCTGTTTCCGTAAAATGCAAGCTTTATCTCCTCGGCAACCTTATACAGCTTTTCAACAATCTCGGAATCTTCACAGGCAAGAAGCACGGATGCCTCCCTGTGGGTAAGACCGCTGCAATGCCAACCGTCACTTGTTTTTTGCGGACGTGCTTTCTCAAGTATACCGTTTATAAGCTCGAGATTATTTTTGTTTGCCTCCGCATATGAGAGAGTTTCGCATATTTCGTCATCGTTTATAAACTCATCTGCGTGCATGGATTTTGGATTATACATGATGTCACCTCTGTCAGTTCTTAATAAATGTAATGAGACTTAAATTACTCTGAATAAAATATATCACATTTTATTTTTTATTCAAGTGAAAACAGATTATGAAATAAAAACAGTTAATAATTGACGTGAGTATATATTCGGGTATATATTGAATATAATTAGACATTGGCGGACTGATTAAGAAAGCAGAAAGGAAAAAAATTGAAAAATAAAAGCAATAATTCCATTTTTTATATGACTATAGTTATTATAATAGTCTTTTTAGCTGTAGCATCCGGAAAAATCGGTGGAAATAAAGAAAATACCACGGAAGATTCAACTACCGAAATATCCACAACGGAAGCAGCTACAACCGAGCGTGAGATAAAAAATACAGAAGAGGATACTTCTCAAAACGCTACAACGGAAGAAAAAGTAACGGAGAGTAATACAACAGAAGAAATAACTTCGGAAGCTACGGAAGAAAACGTGTCGGATGACAGACCGCTTGTTTTCAAAAGCAAGAGCAAGCTAAACGACCATTATGAAAAGCATGGCAGGGAGATGGGCTTTGCTTCCGCAAAGGACTATGAAGCTGCTGCAAAAGAGGTTGTATTAAATAAGAATTCTCTTCATAAGCTTGAAGAAGAGGACGGAGATGATGTCTATTATCTCGAAGCTACCAACGAATTTGTAATCGTATCTCCGGAGGGATATATAAGAACGTATTTTAACCCATCGGACGGTATAAATTATTATAACAGACAGTAAAAAAAATCCTTGATAAATTCTGATGTATTAAAATGAAAATATATTGCTAGGATTAAAATATATTTCTTGAAAAGAAAGAAAAAATATTATATTATAGGAATAGGGCTATAATTAAACGAAAAATCAAGTAAAATCACGATTTAAGGGGGATATATAATGAGATTAATTACACGTTCTGACTTTGATGGTTTGGCTTGTGGCGCACTTCTTAAAGAAGCAGGCATTATTGACAGCTGGAAATTCGCTCATCCAAAGGATTTACAGGACGGACTTGTTCCTGTTGATGAAAATGACTGTCTTGCAAATGTTCCTTTCGTAGAGGGCTGCGGACTTTGGTTTGATCATCATTCAAGCGAGTTTGAAAGAAATCAGCTTGAGGGTAAATATAAGGGCGAGAGCAGAGTTACTCCATCATGTGCCAGAATTATATATGAATATTACGGTGGAGCCGAGAAGTTTTCACATCTTGACGAGATGATGGAAGCTGTTGATAAGGTTGACTCGGGTAACCTTACAATTGATGAAGTACTTAATCCTAAGGGATGGATTCTTATAGGTTTTCTCATGGATCCGAGAACAGGTCTCGGAAGATGGCGTCAGTTCACTATACCAAACTACAAGCTTATGGAAGAACTTATTGATGCGTGCAGAACCATGACTACCGAGGAGATTCTTAATCTTCCTGATGTAAAAGAAAGAATAGATGTTTACAATGAGCAGACTGAAAAATTTAAAGAGATGGTTAAGGCTCATACAAGAATCGAGAAGGATGTTATCATATCTGATTTAAGAGGTGTTGATCCTATCTACACCGGTAACAGATTTATGATTTACAGCCTTTATCCTGAGCAGAATATCTCAGTATGGATTGTAAACGGTAAAGGTGGTATGGGTTGTTCGGCGGCAGTCGGATACAGCATCTTAAATAAATCATCACATGTGGATGTAGGAAGCCTTATGCTTAAGTATGGCGGTGGTGGTCACAAAAAGGTCGGTACCTGCCAGTTCAATGACGATAATATGGATGAACAACTTCCAAAACTTATTGATGAGATAGTAAATTATGACAAATATTATCCGGAAGCAAAGTAAATAATAGTAGATAAAAGATATGGACGGTTCTTAATTTTTAATTTTAAGAACCGTCCGTATTTTTTGGTTTATTGAATTGTTGTTTCTACTATAACTCCGGCAACTACACGGACGAGAGCACCCTGCGTTTCGATTTTATTGCCTTGAACATCGGTTATTTCAAATACGTAGTAAAAATCACCGGAGTAAGAATCGGCAAATCGATCAGGTATGATTGGCTCGCGTGTTATTATCTGATAGTCTTCGGAGTATAGCGTATCTCCGATATTCAGATAAAATGAGTTGCCGCTTCCGTCTACGGCAGCCATCAGGAAATCAATTCTGTCGCCCTTGTTAAGTGCGGTACCCTGACGGTTTGATACATTTTCAAGATTATCATCGAAGGAATAGGCATATAACATTTTGTAAACGCCCGTTGCTTTATCAAAGTATACCAGAAGCTGCATAGGTTCGTTGTTAAGAAGTATCGGAGTGGAATAAAGGTTGTATTCCGGCGTGTACTCTATGCCGTGCATGGCTATATCGTAGAAGCCGTCTGCCTTGAACCATTCAAGCTCCAAACGGTCAATGTAGTTTGTCTGTGAAAGCTTTTCAAGTTTATCATCACTTCCCCAAAGTACCTTGTATGAGGTACCGTTATCTTCACCTAAGTAATAAAGCTTCATATTTACATTGGCTACATATTGCTGGCCACCTGTTATATCAAGCTGGACAAAGCCGTCGTTGTTAATATATACATTATAGGATATTGTCATATCTTCATCGAAAACAACAGGTTGTGTAGGAAGCGGAACCCCTGAAGTGTCCATAGCACTGCTGACCCAATCGGGTGCCGTCCATTCATCGTACAAGCTGTCGATAAAGCCTATGTACCAGCAAGAAGCCGGAATATCATCCATTACGTATGAATAATTGTCAAGGTCATAGTTGCCTACATAATTAGGAAAATAAAATGCAAGTCCGGTGGAATATGCTCTCGCACTGCCCTTTACCTGATAAAGCATACATTTTCCGAGAACATTTTTGTAGGCTGTTCCCGCATCTTTGAATAAACCGCTTGAATGATCTATGAAATCACCTAAATCATACAGGTTGGAAATCATGCTTCCGTCATCAAGCTCATAATTTCCGTATGATTCGGTATTTGGCATAGCCTGAAAGATTGTAGTCATATTATCGGTGCTGTATGTACTTTCGTAGAATACCTTTCCTAATGAGCAGAAAGCATTTGAGAGCTCATCCACATATGAAAGGTCGATAAGCGAAAGCGTTACACCGTCTGACATACCAAGGTTAACATATTTTTGATAATAGCTGTCACAAACCACAACACCTAAATCTGCAGGCGTACAGTCGGGATGCTGACAGATGTAATTTATAAATTCTGTATAATTCCAACCCGGACCCGGTATGGTTTCCTCGGAGGCTATCATGTAGGATGCGTTTTTTCCTATAGCGGATGCGGTTTCTACATTTCCCATAAGACAGGTATCAAAACCCATTATGTCAATGTGTTTGCCGGAGCCTGCAAGAGAGCTTCTTAATTCGTCCATCGAGAGTGAATCATATTCATAGACTTCATCAAAAGCCACACCGTTTGTAGGTTCCGAACCGTGATCCCATACGACTACCATTGTCTTTTTAGCAGGATAGTTGTTTAACCCCCAACTTAAGAAATCCTGAAAGGTTGCGGCATCGCCCATCGAAGCCATCGGCACTTCACCAAGTGCGACAAGCCCTGTATCTGTCATCTGAAAACGACAGAGTGCATCGGCGTTTATGCCGTTTGTGTCCCAACTGTATGAACCGCCGGTTTCTATAATGATATTTACCGAATCAGTGATATCGGCGGCTATCATTTCATCAATATTGTATGTCGCAAGACCGCTTTCCGATTCAAGGTTTGAACCGCAAAGATAAATTAGCACGGTCCAGTCTGAATCCGGTTCAATTACAGGAGATGTCGTATCGCTTGAATCGCTTGTGTTTACGGGTTCTGAAGTCGAATCGGCGGTGTTTGTTATGTTGTCGCCTTTATCTTTTGCTTCTTTCGAGTTGTCCTTTTTTAGTAAGAAACCCGGAAATGCAAAAGCGGTTATTAAAAATATCGACAATAAAACCACAAATGTTGTTATGGCTACGATAATGCCGGTATGTGATTTGAATCTGCGTGGTGGCATGGGTGGTTGGTTCTGATAACGCCCGGCAGGATTAGGTGGTTGTTGTCCACCGTATGGCACGTTTTGGTTATAACCCTGCTGACCGTTATATTGATTATTTTGCATATTCATAAAAATTCACCCCATTTCTTACGGACGTACCAATAATACCGTTCCGGGATCTCCGGACTGGGTTAATGTCACTCCAAAGGCATATTGGGCACCGTTCCAACTGTAAAATTCTAAGCCGGAAATGGATAATTCATAAGTCTGATCGTTTAATTCAAAACCATATGCGGTATCGTTTCCGGTATATATTTGAGGTGCGATATCGGATTCATCATAGCTTTCGGTCGAACTCCATGAAATTACACCGAATTTATAGGTGAGGCTTAATGAAGAACCGTTCCAGCTTAAGGAAGCATTTCCGTATTCCTCTGCATATGCATCAAATACTTGATCGGGATCCCACCAGTACATCATTTTCCAATCACCGTTTATTTGGCTGTAATCGGTTATTTTCACAGCGTCAGCAGGAATTCCGTTATTGTGCCAGTTATCCATATACCACGAGAAGTCTGTTCGTGAAGGAAGAGCCGTTGTGTTTAAGTTTACTTCCTGTGTGGTGGCTTCCGTGGTAGCGGCAGTTGTAGATTCTGTTGTAGTAGCAGTGGTGGCTTCGGTCGTTGCTTGAGTGGTTGCAGTTGTAGCTTCGGTTGTTGCTTGAGTGGTTGTTGCTTCTGTGGTCTGTTCAGTGCCCGAAACTATTCCGGCATCTTTTAAAAGCTTGTCATGATACTTTTTAGTCAAAGTTCCGGGATAGATAAAGAGAATAAACTCTGTAACAATGAGAGTTACCATTATAATACAAAAAGCTATAAAACCTGCCGGCGATTTTTTATAATAATCCGAATAACCGTATTGCCGATTATCGGAATAGAGATTACCCGTGTCGGACGGCTGATTCGGATAAGGAACGTTGTTATTCATCGGCTGATTCGGATAAGGAGCACTGTTATTAATCGGCTGATTCGGATAAGGAGCACTGTTATTCATCGGTTGATTCGGATAAGGAGCACTGTTATTCATCGGTTGATTCGGATAAGGAACACCGTTATTCATTGGTTGATTTGGGTAAGGTGAACCGTTATAATTTTGCATAATCACATACCTCCCCGTTTTCCGAAATAATAAGTTCTATATTATTTTGTGCTTTTTCATTTTCCTTTTCTTTTAATTCCTCAGGCTTTTTAAAAAAAAGAATGAGAGAAATTACCGTAACAACTATGAATATGGTAATCAATGCTGTAATTGTAATTATTTTTCCGGTATTGTTTTGCATATTATTTTACCTCCTTCGGTTTGTAATCTTGAGATATATTTCAAAAATGCCGTTGTAAATCCCGGCTCGATTGTATCGAAAATCAATTTATCCGATATAATAAGAACACCCGAATTATTACTTGCGATTAAAGAAATATTTTCCGGAAGTTCTTTGGTTGCATTGTTTAACAGGGTTGTATCAGGATGCTTTTCTGCAAAATCATCTATTTCTTTAAATAATTTTTCGTCCTCAGTGTTATGGCCCGAATTTAATATATATACGTAGCTATCCGTGTTTTCATATCTTTTTAGGAGTAAAGGAATTATTCCTTTTGTACTCCGTTTATGAATTTTCATGAGAGGAACACAGAGTGAAAGCAGATTGTAAAATTCTTTTTTCAACCCCTTTAAAACAGACAGGTCATCGGTAAAGGTATTTGGCATTTCATTTGTTAATTTTCCAATGGAATTGGAGGTTATTGCAAAATTGTCCGAGGCAATAAATAGGGTTCTATGGTAAACGCCGTCTCGTAATCGTGGATAATAATAGGATTCGATATAACCTGTCTTGTATAACGGAAGCCATTTTTGGATTGCTTCCATAAGCTCGTTGTTGCTTCGGTTTATTGTATGTATTATCTTTATATGGCTGCCGGTTGACAGAAGTTTGATAAGATATGCAGCCCATTTTTGGGTAAATACGGGATCCTCATAAAGCCATGTCATATCCTCGTCCGAAAACAATAACAGTTTATGCGGTTTATTATCGGCACAAAGCTTCTTTAAGAAATACTCGACAGCTTCACGTTTCCCTGAATTGCCGAAAAAATAGGAAGGTGTTTTGAGTTTGGAATCGTCATTTGTAAAAATATTATCGGAATCTTGTACTGCTACTTGAGGTGATGTTTGATTAAAAGACGAAAGTTCATGGATAAGCAACTCCATTGAATTTGTATCCCGGTTAACCGGGTTATTTTCGCTTAGCCAAAGAAGTAATATATTTTCCAATTCTTTTGTGCTTTCAGGGATAGGTTTTCCGTTACAAACAATTTCGGAAATGAGTTTTTTTTGATGATCTGTTTTGATTTTTTTTGAAAAGTAAGATGCGGCCGGCTCTAAAAAAGGCATATGCTTTGGAATGCCTCTTTTTCCGTTTCTTATTCTGCTTATGTAAGAGGCATCAAAAGACAATGCTTGTCCGAGCGTGCAGTTACGCGTATCTGTAATTTTCATAAGTATGTCAAGTTTTTCCGATATCATAACTTTCCCTCCATAATGCAACTAATATAATTATATTACCATAAGGTAGTTTATTCAATTGATAGTTTGGCACGAAACGTGCCAGAAAAGAACATAAAACATCATATATTACACTTGTGCGGGCATGAAAAATATATTAGAATATATAAGACTTTATTTGAATTGTTTCTAAAGAAAATGGTTGAGGGTTATATATTTTTTGTATTAAATTTATGAGGTGATTTATGTTAAAACTTGATGGGGTGGTTATAAAGTATAAAAAAAGAACTGTGCTTACCGATGTCAGTCTTTCTGTTAAAAAAGGCGAGGTTATCGGTCTCCTTGGAGCTAACGGTTCGGGAAAGTCCACGCTTCTTTCCGTAATCGCGGGGGCAAAGAAAGCGGAAAGCGGAGAACTTGCTATAGATGATATCAGTATTTCTCAAAAGGTTGATGAATACAGAAAACATATCGGATATGTTCCGCAGGAGAATCCCCTTATAGCTGAATTGTCAGCACTTGATAACTTAAGAATCTGGTCGGAGCTCGGAAAGGATGAGCTTATGGAACTTATAAGCAGTCCGCCACTTTCCATACTCGGGGTATATAAGTTTGCCGAAAAGAAGGTAAATGATTTATCCGGAGGTATGAAAAAAAGGCTTTCGATAACTGCGACACTTATAAGAAAACCGGAACTGTTACTTATGGATGAACCTTTTGCTGCACTTGATATGGTGGCCAAACATGACATTATGGAGTATATAAAAACCTATAAGACCGCAGGAGGAACTACCATTATAGCTTCACATGATGAAATTGTTTTGGATTTTTGTGACAGGATATATTTTATTGATGACGGAAAGGTTGTTGAAATTAATCGTGACTCGGGAATAAGATATATAGATTTACTCAGGGGGGCGGAGAATGCAAAATAACGGTCAATTCAAAAGAACCTTGAGAGCCGATGTTAAAAGGTCGATTCGCATTCTTCCGGGCTTTTTTCTGACTTCAATGCTATTTGTCATCATTGCCGGAATGATAGTGGTATATGCAAAGTACTTTGTATTTGATAAAGAGATTTTTACAAGTGTCAAGGTTGCATATTATGTGGATACGGATGATGAACTCGGAAAAAATCAAATAGATATCATAAGAAACATGGACAGTGTTAAGGAAAGCGCGCAGCTGATTCCGGTTGATTCCGAGGAGGAAGGAATCAGGATGATGAAAGACGAAGAGGTTACAGCATTGCTCATCGTTCCAAATGATTTTGTATCCGATATGGGTAGCGAGGATTCGGCGATACGCGTTTATTATAATGGTGATGATTCTTTTGAATCTTATCTTGTAAATGATATTGTTATAATTATTTCCGAACTATACGGAAAAGCGAGAAATGCAGTTCTTACCTATAAGCAGGTAGCTGCAGATTTCGGTTTTGATACGGAGGCTATCGACAAAGGCTATAATACATTAAATACGCGTCTCCTGTCGGAGGTGTTTTCGAGAACGGAAGGGTACGAAACGGTGGAAATAGATTCTTCCGGTATGTACACGCTTAGTCAGAGTCTTATAGCGGCTATGGTTATCCTGATAATGTTTTTGATGTGCTTCCAACTTACCGGTTTTTATAAGGGCTATAATAATTCCTTTAAAATGATACAGAAGATGACGGGAATGAGCAAGTTGAAGCTTGCTTTATCGAGACTTATCTGCGGAAGCACTCTTTTGTTTGCTTTATATATCTTTATGTTTGTTCTTATATGGCTGTTTAAGAAAGAAACCAAGGTTAGCTCGATAATAACGATTATTCCGGTATTGATACTTATATCAGGTATAACATTGCTTTTATCGGAAATAATATCTTCGGAATATGTTGTAAATATAGTTATTTTCCTTGGGGTTGTTACCCTGCTTTACCTGGCCGGCGGTTTTGTTCCTATGGTTATGATGCCGAGATTTGTGCATTCTCTGGCACCGTGGAATCCAATGACGTATGTACTTAAGTATATGATGTTTATTTTGTATTAATTTGGGAGAATTTTATGAAATTATTTTTTATCAGATTCGGAACAATGCTAAAAAGAACGCTTCAACAGCCGGTATATATAATTATGCTTTCGGCAATAATCCTTATGAGTGCGGTTTATGTTATGATACCTTCCGATGATAAAAGCTTATATGTTTCGGCCGCTGTCTTATGTGAGGACGATTCGCCGGAGGCTGAAGCTTTTATGGAAAAATTAAATGACAGTAATTCTGTATTTACATTTTACAGGGTTGATGACATCGATGTGCTAAGACATGATGTGGTAAGCGGAAAAGCCAATTCGGGTTTTGTGATCCCCAAAAACTACATACATGGCTCTATGCTCGGGGATTATGAAGAAAAGATAACGGAATATGTTACGTCCGGCTCATTTTTGCCAAGAGTCGCATTTGAAGAGGTATATGTAAATCTGTTCAGATATACTTCATATGAAGCCCTTTTGCTGCAGATTATCAAGGATTATGCGGCGGCTGAGAATAATCTGGTTGAGATAAGAGAAGTTTATGATAATTATGATGTAAAAGAAAAGCTTTTTGATACAAACATAAGCTATGACCAATACGCAACGCTTACAAAAGAAAACAAAACAGAGCTTCCTATCCGGAAAATAGTCGGTTTGTTTATCTTTATTGCGGCTGTTTTGGGAACGGCAGCTTATATTACCGACAGGGAAAATAACATTTTTCTTGTTATGGGCAGAGCCGAGAGAGTATCTTTAAGATTTATACATATACTTGCGTCGGTGCTTCCGCTTGCATTAACCGGATATTTTGTGATGCTTATATTGAAAGAAATGCCGCCGGTTAAATGTGCGGTTCATATTTTGCTTTATATGGCTATGGTTGCCGTGGTTTCGCTTGTATTCGGTCTTTTGTTTAAGAAGAGCAGCACATTTTACAAGCTTTTGCCGATACTGCTTGTTTTTAATATGATATTAAGCGGTGTATTTTTTGATTTGGGTAAATACAATTCATTTGCTTTGTTAATCGAAAAAATATGCCCGCCATATTATTTTTAGTTGGGAGGCATAAAAATTGTCATTTACAACTTTTGTTTTTTGCTTCATAGTTTACAGTTTTTTAGGCTGGTTTTATGAATCGATCCTTTGCTCGGGTTTAAATCAAAGACGATTCGTAAACAGGGGAATCGGGCGCGGTCCGTATTGCCCGATATACGGTTTTGGAATAATGTTTTCGTATATAATTGTTAAGGATATAAAAAGCTTTATAATACAGTTTTTACTTCTTATGGTGCTTAATGCCGTTTATGAATATGCATTAAGCATTGTTCTTGAAAAGGTATATAACAAAAAGGTATGGGATTATTCATATTGTCCGTTAAATATTAATGGAAGAATATGCTTCCATGTATGCCTTATATTTACCGGTATATCCATGAATTTTTATAATTGGCTTCAGCCGGTACTTGAAAGAATGGTCACGCTGGAAAACAAGGCTATGGTTGCCTGGGTAAATATGTTTGTTTGTGTCTTTATGGCAATAGATATCTTTTCGGTGACATACTTTAAATACAGAAAAGCAACGGATATGAATAAATAATAAAAAAAGCAGACTTTTATGAGTCTGTTTTTTTATTGTATAGTTCTCGTTTATTAAATCAAAGTGTAAACTTTTGGTTACACATGTAACACAATTTAGGCTTTACTTCTTTCTGCCTCGATGCTATATTCTATTTACAGCCGGATGAAACGGCGGTATCAAAGGTCTGCAGATTAAATCTGTGACTCAAATATCTATTAATTAATAAATATTTCACAAAACAATTTAATATTTTTACAAAAAGGGGGAGTGTCTATCTTAGATATCTTTGGTATTACCTTGGCTTTTTTTGCCATGGTATATGATTTACGCACCTTTAAAATTCCAAACAGGATATGCCTTGCGGGAATTTCTTCCGGACTCGTTTTGAACCTTGTTTTACACGGCTGTAACGGGTTGAAAATGAGCCTTGTGGGAATTGTGTGCCCGGTATTACTGCTATATCTGTTCTTTTTGATACGGGTTATAGGAGCCGGAGATATAAAGCTATTGGCAGGTATTGGTGCATTTGTTTCAGAAAGAATTATATATGTGATAGTGATTGCATTTGTTTTGGCATCTATATATTCGCTTGTTTGCATCATATGTAAAGTCGTGAAGAGATTTTGCGTTAAAACCAAAACCCGTTACAGATTTTCAAGGATGCATCTATCGGTTCCGATTTTTATATCTTGTGCTATATGCTTCATTTGCCGTTTGACAGGTGCATAAAAGGAGGTTGTATTGAAAAGGTACAGTGTGGGAATGTGTGACAGTGATACCGGCTATGTGGTTGGTTTTGCCGAATACGTAAATATGAATGATGATATACCTGTAAAGGTGTCTGCTTTTTCAGGCATGGATGCGGTTTACGAATATTTGAAAGAAGGTAGGCTGGATATGCTTTTACTGGATGAAAAAATTGAATTGGGGAAAACGAATCTTAAGATTGTCTGGCTTACGGATAGAAAAGAATTTGATAATGAAAAATGTATTTATAAGTATCAAAGTGTATATAAGATTGCTGATTATATCGTTCATATCCTGGATGAAGTCAATAAAAATACGGAAGAGGGATGTTTGATATACGGAATTTATTCTCCAGTGGGAAGATGCGGAAAAACAACACTCGCAAAGGGCATATGTCAAAATTACGAGGATAGTCTTTATATAGGTTTTGAAGAGTATTCGGCAGAGCTTGAGGGAATTCTTGATATACAAATATACAGAGAACTTTATGAAAGGTTTATGTATTATCTTCTAGGCAAAAATATTCTTATAATCGATACGGTTAAGGAAATTTGTGAAAAAACGGGCAAAAATAAATTTGTTGCATTGGATTATATGGATTTAAGACAAATTGATGCCTCTCATATCGAATGGCTTTTAAGGCTTATGAGAGAACAGGATATTTTTAAGAGGGTTGTGTTTGATCTAGGTGCGGGTATACTGAATGATTTAAATTTTATTCTTCCGTTTGATAAAGTTTTTGTTCCCATGCTTAATAATTCTTATTCTAAAAATAAAGTTGATTTTTTTAAAATGCTTGTTTCGGAAAAAAAATATTCCGGCTTGGAGAAAATAATAAAATATGTTGAGGTACCGAACGCAAGCTTTGACAGTAGGATTATGAAAGATTTTATTTTACGGGACGGTATGTAGAGGATATGGAGGAAGGAGTAAAAGAAAAATTAAAAAAAAGAATTATGTCGGAGCTGGATATGAGTGTTGAAGCTACTGACGAAGCCATCGGAAAGATAATTGACAGGTGCATATTGGAGGAGGACGGAAGAGGTTATCTTCCGTTGAAGGAAAAAGTAATGCTTAGAACGGAGCTTTTTAATTCGTTTCGCAGACTGGATGTGCTTACAGAATATATAGATGATGAAAGTATTACTGAGATTATGGTTAACGGATATAAAAATATATATGTAGAAAAAAAGGGAAGGATAGAAGCCGCACCGAAATGCTTTGAATCGGAGGAGAAATTAAAATCCGTGGTTCAGCAGATAGTTGCTGACTGTAACAGGAGAATAAATGAGGCAAACCCTATAGTGGATGCAAGATTGAAGGATGGATCAAGAGTAAATATGGTATTGTATCCGGCGGCATTAAACGGTCCTGTTATAACAATCAGAAAATTTCCTGCCGAGGTAATGACCTTGGATAAGCTTATCGAATATGAGGCGTTGGATGAAAAAACAGCAGAGCTTCTGAAGCTTTTTGTAAAGGCGAGATATAATATTTTTATATCGGGTGGAACCGGATCGGGAAAAACCACATTTCTAAATGCTCTCTCGGCATATATTCCGAAGGATGAAAGAATTATAACAATTGAAGATGCAGCCGAACTTCAGATAAAGGAGATTCCAAACCTTGTCAGGCTTGAAGCAAGAAATGCAAATGTGGAAGGCGAAAATGAAATAAGCATAAGGGATTTGATTAAGACCAGTCTCAGGATGCGCCCCGATCGGATTATCGTGGGTGAGGTAAGGGATGCGGCTGCAATTGATATGCTTCAGGCGATGAATACGGGACATGATGGTTCTCTTTCTACAGGACATGCCAATTCAAGCAGGGATATGCTTTCCAGACTGGAAACTATGGTTCTTATGGGAATGGATATACCGCTTGCCGCCGTGAGAATGCAGATAGCGTCGGCTGTGGATATTATCATACATTTGGGTCGAATGAGGGATAAAAGCAGAAAGGTAATAGAAATAAGTGAGGTGCTTAGGGTAAAAATGGGTGAAATAGAATTAAATAAACTTTATGAATTTGTTGAAACCGGAGAAGTCGGAAAAAGGCTTAAGGGGTCGCTGCGAAAAATCAATGATTTGATAAATACGGATAAGCTTATAAATGCAGGACTTTATGAAATATTTAAGGAGACGCAGGATGGATTACGAAAAGTTCAAACCTGATAAAAGCTGGGTTATCAAGGAAACGGCAAAGATTATATTTGTGAGCTTGTCTATCGGATATCTATTTTACGGGAGAATTATATTTGCCGTATTTGTTTTGCCTATCGGATATATTTTTTGGAAAAGGGACATTCAAATGTTTATATCCGAAAGAAAAAAGATTCTCGGAACCGAATTTAAGGATATGATCACATCGCTTTCGGGTAATCTTAATGCCGGATGCTCGCTTGAGAGAGCATTTTATAAAACATGTCAGGATCTTTATAACAGCGGAATACAATATCAATACATAATTGATGAACTTAAAAAAATCATTCACGGACTTGAATGTAATACAAGAGTTGAGAGTCTGCTCATGGATTTGGCAACACGAAGCGGAGTAGGTGATATAAAAGATTTTGCGAAATTGATTTCCACCACAAAAATTTACGGAGGAAACATGGTGGCTGTTATTCGTCAGACAGTAACTAATTTGAGCGAAAAATATATGGTTGAAGAAGAAATAGAAACCGTTATATCAGCTAAAAAGCTTGAAGGAAAAATAATGCTTTTAATGCCGTTTTTGATTGTACTTTATATGAAGCTTACAAATAAAGAATATATGAATGTAATCTATGAAAGCACACTTGGAAATGTGCTTATGACGACTGGCCTGATTATTGTTCTGGCAGCAGGATTGGCCATAGATAAAATAGTAAAAATTGAGGTATAGAAAATGTTGATTATTAATTTAATTATTATAATTATCTTTCTTATGCTGGCTCTTATCAGCAGGAAACATTTCAGTAAATATAAGAAGCTGTCGGAAGCGATGAGTCGATGTGTATTTATGTTTTTAAAACGATTTATAAATTTAGACAAAACTAAAGCTGACTTGCGAAAAATACATGTTGTATCCGATTCTAAGCTTGAAAAGATGTGCACTGAGTTTTATACGAAAATTATTTCCATATGTATGGTTGTTATTTTTGTAATAAATTTGGCCTGTATGCTTCTTTGTGCTTACATACAATTAAATAAAGAAGAGGGTTCTAATGTAATTAAAAGAGGAGATTATAATGACGAAGTGATTATAACCAAAATCTACGCAGGAGAGCCTGAAAATCAACGGGAATACGAACTTGCGGTATATCCGCGCGAGTATACCGAAGATGAATTTTACAAGGAAGCGGATGAAGTTTTTGACGGGTTAAAAAATGACATATTGGCAAATAATAAGGATTTTGAGCATATCAACAGTGATTTAAAGCTGTCGGCCACCGATAAGGACGGCAGGTTTGAAATAAGCTGGGAAAGCGATTATCCCGAATACATCTTTCCTTCCGGGAAGGTTCGGCTTGAAGATTTAAGGCATGAAACTGATGTTAAGCTTACGGCAAGAATAGACTATCTGGATTATTCGGCGGAGAGAACCTATGAGTTGGTGCTTGTACCGTGTGAAGATTCAGAAAAATTAAGCGACGAGATCGGTGTTGTATTAAAGCAGATAGAAACAAACAGTCGTAATTCTTCAAGCTTTGAACTCCCTGATGAAATAAACGGAAACAAAATTAATTTAAATAAAATGGATAATAATTCATATAAAAAACTTTTCTTTCTGGGAATAGTCATGTGTATTTTTACGATAATATTCTCAAACAATTCCTTAAAAAACAAGAAAAGAAAAAGAGAATGTGTGCTTGAATTTTTATATCCTTCGTTTGTTAACAGGGTAAGCCTTTTGATAGGCTCGGGAATGAATATCAGGAATTGCTTTATAAGTATTATAACGGATGATGATAAAAACATACTTACCAGTGAGCTGGAATTTACTATAAATCAGATTAGAGCCGGATATGATGAGGCCGCAGCATATGAGGAACTGGGAATAAGAATCGGACTTCCGATATATAGCCGATTGATGAGTCATATAGCCCAAAATATCAGGATGGGTACAAGGGATCTTCGGGTTATTATGTCCGATGAGGTTAAGGAAGCTATGGAAGTAAGAAAAGAGAATGCTAAGAAAAAGGGAGAAAAGGCATCTACGAAGCTTTTGTTCCCGATGATTGTTCTGATGGCTGTGGTGATAGTAATAATTATGTTTCCTGCATTTGTAGGAATATGAGAGAGGAGGGCTTAAGGTGAATGGTTTTGAAAGATTTATAAAAGAAGAAGACGGTATGGGCGTAGTTGAGGTTATATTGATCATCGTTGTTCTTATTGCGATGGTTGCTATATTCAAGGATCAGATAGAAAGTCTTGTTACTAATATCTGGAAGTCCATAAATAAAGATGCAAAGAAAGTCTATACATAATTGTTCATTTTGTTGTTTTCTAATATTTTATTTCTGTAAATAAACTATTATTAAAGATATATCACAAAGGAAAGGTCAGGGAGAAGATTATGAATAACAGAGGACAGATAACTGTTTTTCTAAGTCTGATAATGAGCGCCCTTTTGTTGCTGGGGATGTTTGCTGTCAGAATATGCAAATTTTATAACGATAAGGCAAGAGCCTGTATAGCGGTTAATTCGGCTGTTTCGGATATAAAATCAACATATAACGGTTATATATTCGAACATTATCATATTCTTCTCTTTGACAAAACGGATTATGGTCGGGGTGAGGCGGCTGTTGAAGAGTTTTTCGGTGAAAATGTAAAAAATAATCTTGATAAAGGTCAGAATCTTGTTTATGTGGCGATAACGGATTTTGATTTAATAACGGATAACAAATGTGAAGCCTTAAAAACACAGATAGAGGATTATGCTGCATATGCGGCATTGGATTACGGTGCTGATGCTATTTTTGCGAAGACCGGCGGTAAGGAAGCCGTAATGGATGAAAAAGTAATAGAGGATATGGATACCGATATAGATTCGGACAATAAAACTGAAGAAAATGATTCAAAAAAGAAAAAGGAGGACGATCCAAGGAGCATTACAAAGACTATTGGGAAAGTCGGCGTATTATATTTTGTTGCTCCGGAAAAATTAGAAATATGCAGTGATATTGTCGATTTATCTGAATGTCCGTCAAAAAGCCTGTCAGTGGTTGCCGATTTCGGTAATCTTAATGACAGCTTTAACAGCTATAGCAGACTGAAAAAGGATTTAAAGAAAAATCCGGCATGGAATAATTCGATAATTGAAGCCGGTTGCAGTCTTGCATATACAAAGGAAGTTTTCAACAGTGCGGTAAACCAAAATAAGAATAAAGACACTGTTTTTAAATTTGAGATGGAATATCTGATATGCGGGAAATCGTCGGATTATCTCAACTTGAAGAAGACAGTCAACAGAATTTGTGTTATTAGATTTCCGATTAATTTTACATACCTTTTGTCTGACACTACGAGGATGGCACGTGTCAGGGAAATAGCATATTCATTGAGCTTTGCAACCGCTATTCCCGAACCTATATTAAAATATCTTATCGCAGGATGCTGGTCCTATGCGGAAGCTCTTTCCGATGTAAGGATATTATTGGATGGTAAAAAAACAGAGTTTATGAAGAACAAAAATAATTGGAAAACAGATATTGATCATCTAAGTGACAGTATTAAGGAAAAACAGCCGGATGAAGGAAAGGGTATGAGCTATGAGGATTACCTGCTTATATTACTGTCCCTTAATATGGACAGTACATATAAAAGAATGCTTGATATAATGCAGCTTAACGCAAAACAGATTTATCCGGAATTTAAGATGGAAAATGCGGCAGTGGGTCTTACTGTAGATGTAAGTATAGAAAGCTCGGACAGTGTGTTTAATTTTAATATTAGCGGTGGATATTGATATGATTTTTGTTTTAATATCCTCTGTCTTTTAGCCCAATAATGAAAAAACCTCTCCGGGTGTTGCCAAGGAGGCAGAGGGTGTTAAAACAAAAGTCATATGAATAAAAGTAAGGTGATTGTCGAATGAAAAAATTTTTCTTGTTTTTCAGAAAAATTAAAGACAGATTTATTAAATTAAATAAGGGAAGTGCTGTTGTTGAAGCTACACTTGTTATGCCTGTTTTTCTATTTTCCATGCTTGCCGTTTTTTGTATGTGCAGATGTAAGCTTGCTGAGGGCGTAATATACGAGGCAGCTGCCGAAACGGCGGAATATATGGCGGAATATGCATATGTTTCCGATTCGAATGCTTTATTACCGCAGATAATTATGCCCAGTTATATAGATGATAAAGAAATAGTTGAAAAGAGTATACAAGGCGGTATAAGCGGTATTGATTTTTGGGGGACCGTGGGAAAAGACAATAATGATTATGTGGTTCTTTGTGTAAATTACAAGCTTGATATAGATATACCTTTGCTACCGGAGCTCGTAAAGAAAAAGCACATAATCATAAAACAACGGGCATATATCGGCGAAGGAGAAAACAATGGAAGAAAAGAATGCGTTGATGAAGACAAATATGTTTATGTAACGGATAACAGGGATGTATATCATGAAAGCAGAGCCTGTACGCATCTTACGTTATCAATACATACGGCTTCCCGAAAAACAGCAAAATCAAAAGGATATACCGCCTGTGAATTCTGCGGGGATAAATGTTCGGAAACTGTTTTTGTTACCGATGAAGGCAGACGTTATCATTCGGATAAAAATTGCAGCGGTTTAAAACGAACGGTTTACAGGGTTAAGCTTAGCGAGACGGGCGGTTTGCCCGGTTGCAGCAGGTGCGCCGAAGATAGATAAAAATGAAAGGAAGGTAGGGCAAATGCGAAGAGGGTTTGAGTCTGAAACCCAAAATAATAAGGGAAGTACGGTTGTGGAGGTGTCACTTATCATGCCGTTTCTAATTTTTATAATTGTTTTTGTAATCTTTTGGTTTATGGATATTATAAATGATGCAATTATTCAGGGCGAAGCGTATTGTGGAATATATGAATTATCGGCAGGTGAAGACAGGGTACTTCTTGAGTCAGGAATAATTGATGAGGTAAAGGATAAAATAGTCGGCTCCGGAAACGAACCGGATATATCGGTAAAGATTAACTCAGGAGAGATATCTCTATATTTGGATTCCGAATCGACAAAGGGAGGAAAAATATACAGATATCAGGGGAAAAAAGTGATATATAAGAGAGAATATGATAAGTGCACTCAAAGATTAAGGAGATGGCAATTGTATGGAGATAAATTACGGGAGCAGGGGGATTAACAATTATATCGAGTCCGAAATCAATAAAGATATAACGGAAATATCCTCCAAAAAGTATATGTTTGATATGCTTGAAAATAATGATATAGACGGAATAATCAGGCCGGTTATAAATATGATTGACAATAATGTTTATCTAAGATATCCCATAAATTCATGCTTTGTTTTAAAAAAATATTTTCAAAAAAATAAGCCGGATATTACATGTCTGGAAAAAATAATAAGGGGAATATGCAACAGTATAAAAGATATGGAAAAATATCTTTTATGCCCTGATGATCTGGTGATTTCACCGGAATATATGCTTTGGGATGATAATGAAAAGAAAATAAAAATGATATGCATTCCCTTTTATAACAGGGACATCAGGTCCCAGTTAAAAAAATTTATGGAATATGTAATGCGGATTTTTGATTACAAAAGTGCCGAAGGAATCATTAAAATGCATGATATATACGAAGTAACCGTTAAAGAAAACTTTGATTTGTCCGAGCTTGATAATTTCTTTTCGAAACGGGATTTTGATCATGTGTCAAATAGGGAACCGATGAAGATTTTGCCGTCGGAAGAAGAATGTATAAATAATGAAGCCGAAAGAGAAAAACAGGAGGAAACAGAGATTGAAGCAAAAATCATCGGACAAAGTCATACCCATGAAAATATTCTTACAATCAATTTAATACTCGCGATTGTTTTTATGCTCGGATATATGTTTACAAATAAAGGCAAGGCGATGCTTGTTCTTTTTATAATTTCTCTTATTATGCTTGTGATTGATTTTGTTTTATATTATTTGAAAAAAGAAAAGGAAGAAGAAATAGATGCCGATGAATCCATGAAAGAGTTTGAACAAAAAATATTTGAAACAAAAATATCTGATACAAACGGCGGTTTTTCTGCCGGTGAAACGGCTTATCATAAGCCGAAGCTCAGCCGTAAATTCGAACCGGAAATTAAGGTGAAAGAAGAATATAAGCTGGTTCCGTTAAATGACGGGATGCTTGAACCTATTGTAATTGACACGAAAAAAGAAGAACTTGTGATAGGACGTGGGAAAAACAATACGGATTACAGACTGGACAAGGAGCAGATAAGTCGTGTTCATGCAAGGATATTGATAAGAAACAATAATATATTTATCGAAGACAAAAACTCAACCAACGGAACCTTTGTTAATTCGGTTAAGCTTAAGGCTAACGAGGAGTTTAAGGTCAAGGCGGGAGATATTGTAAGACTTGCAAATGAAGAGTTTTTTGTTGCATAAAGCGGTGCGGAATAAACGACCGCTTTTTTGATTTATGTTAACCAAAAAACTTAAACAAATGATTGTATTTAACCCTTATTTTTGGTATATTAATTATATGTCAAATTGTCATTATTGTGTGATGAGGTTAAGGGAATATGAAGATTAATATATACTATGGCGGACGCGGATTACTTGAGGATCCGACTCTTTTTGTAATCGACAGACTTGTTCAGGTTTTGGAAGAACTCAGAGTTGAAGTAAAAAGATATAATATGTATGAGGATAAATCGGGCATAGCAACCTTGCCGAATACGCTTAAGGAATGTGACGGAATCATACTTGCTTCAAGTGTTGAATGGTTCGGAATAGGCGGTTATATGCAGCAGTTTTTGGATATGTGCTGGCTTTACGGTGATAAGGAGAAGATTTCAAATCTTTATATGATGCCTGTTGTTGTGGCAACTGCATATGGAGAACTGGATGCCGAGCTTTCACTTAAAAAGGCCTGGGATATTCTCGGAGGAGTATCCATAAACGGAATAGCAAGCTATGTCGAAAGCTCAGAGGTTTTCGAACGTAATACTGCATTTTTGTCATTGATCGAAAAGAAGGCGGAAGACTTATACAGAAGCATAAATCAAAAGCAGGTTAAGCTTCCTACAAGCAATACCGCAGTAAAAAATAATATAATCAAAAAGCATAATATAACGCTGACTCCTCAGGAGAGTGAGCAACTTTCAAAGTTCGTTGCCGATGACGGCTATGTGAAAAAACAAAAGGAAGATATAGAGGAATTGGCTGCCATGTTCAAGCATATGCTCGGAGATGACGAAAAGAAGGAGGAGCCTGTATATGAAGACGATATAGTCGGAGGCTTCTTTAAGAGCTATTATCCGGAAAAGGATTTTTCAGCAAAATATGTAATAATTATTCCTGATATAAGCAAGACTCTTGTTATAAATGTTAAAGCCGGTGAGGAGCTTTCATGTGAATACGGTGAGGATCAGGAGGCAGATGTTAAGCTTAAAGCAGAGAGTTCCATGATGAGAGATATAATTGCCGGAAAGATGACGTTTCAAAAAGGATTTATGTCCGGAGAAATAACCGCGAAGGGCAATTTTAAAACGCTCAGAATGTTAGATCAGATTTTCAGATTCAGATACAATAAATAGAAAGGACATAGATTATGTCGTATCAGGCGTTATACAGAAAATGGCGACCGAATGAATTCGATGAGGTAAAGGGTCAGGAGCATATAGTAACAACCCTTAAGAATCAGATAAAATATGAAAGAGTAGGACATGCCTACCTTTTCTGTGGAACAAGAGGAACGGGTAAAACCACTATTGCAAGACTTCTTGCAAAATCAGTAAACTGTGAACATCCGGTTGACGGAAGTCCATGTAATGAATGTCCAAGCTGTAAGGCGATTTCCGAAGGAGCTTCCATGAATGTAATAGAGATAGACGGAGCTTCAAATAACGGTGTTGATAATATAAGACAGATAAACAGCTCGGTTCAATATTCACCTTCTACCGGAAAATACCTTGTTTATATAATTGATGAGGTTCATATGCTCAGAAAGGAAGCCTTTAATGCATTGTTAAAGACGCTTGAAGAACCGCCGTCATATGTTATTTTCATATTGGCTACAACGGATGTGCATTCGGTACCGATAACCATACTTTCAAGATGTCAAAGATATGATTTTAAACGTATTTCGATAGAAATAATTACCGACAGGCTTGCGGAGCTTTTGGAAAGAGAAAATATTAAGGCGACCCGCGAAGCTCTTGCATATGTTGCAAAGGTTGCGGACGGCTCAATGAGAGATGCACTCAGTATACTTGACCAGTGTATTTCCTTTAACCTGGGTGAAGAACTGACATATGATAAGGTTCTTGATACGATTGGCGCGGTTGACATTGATATTTATATAAGTCTTCTTGATGCGATAATTCATGATGATGTTAATAAGGCTGTTAATATTGTTGATGATGCAGTATGGCAGGGCAAGGATTTATCACAATTCATGGTCGAGCTTATAGGCTTTATCAGAAATGTGCTTATGCTGAAATTAAATCCTGAATTTGACGTGGATATTGCCACCGAAAAGAAAGAAACTTTGATAGAATTCGGAAAAGAATTAAATGAGGATTATCTCATCAGCTATATAAATATACTTCAGGAAGCATCCAATAAGCTTGCATATGTAAGAACCAAGAGAGTTATAGTTGATGTGGCAATCATAAAGCTTTGCAGACCGCAGATGCAAAAAGATTTTTCGGCGATAGAAAAACGTCTGGATAATCTTGAAAAGAAAACGGATAATCTCGGTGATGGCACAAAAATAGTATATGTCAATCAGGATGAAGCCCGGGCTGTGTCCGGAACAGGCAATTCTGCAAATCCTAACGGACAGCAGAATGCTGATTCGCAGGCTGTATCCGAAACGGATAAGGTTGACGGTGAAAAAATATATGCCAATTTAAAAAAGGAATTTCCTGAGGCGAGCATGAAAGAAATCGAGAGCATTATAAGCATATGGGACAAGCTTATGGCAACTGTTATGCGCTTACAAAGAGTATTTCTTGAAAAGGCCATGGTTGTTCCGGGAGAGATAAAGTCGGCGATAGATCTTGTTTATGTAAGAAATTCCGAAAACCAGCTTGCCATAGATTATTTTGATAAAAAGGCAAACAGGGAGCTGTTGGAGCAGGAACTTGCCGAGCTTACCGAAAGGGAAATACACATTGGCTTAAGACTTGTAAATTCAAACGATACGTCGGTCGATAGGCTGAAGGGACTGGATTTATCAAAGGTAAAATTTGATGATATAAATTTTAAATAAGTTATAAGTGCATTGATAAAAATGTATATTATAGATAAAAAATGTCATAACAGGAGGATTAAGAAATGGCAAAAAGAGGTGGATTTCCGGGAGGTATGATGCCGGGAAACATGAATAATCTTATGAAGCAGGCTCAGAAGATGCAGAAGCAGATGGAGGAAACTACCAAGGAGCTTGAAGAAAAAGAATATGAGGCAACTGCCGGAGGCGGAGTTGTTAAGGTAAAGATTAACGGAAAGAAAGAAATAACCGAGATCAAGATTGACAAGGATGCGTTTGACAGAGATGATGAGGAATTGTTCGAGGATATCGAAGAGAATGTTATGGCAGCAGTAAATGAAGCTATAAGACTTCAATCAGAAGATGAAAAGGCTCAAATGGGTAAAATAACCGGTGGAATGGGCGGAGGCTTCCCGTTCTAATGGATATATACGGAGATAAGGTTAATAAATTAATAGAAGAATTATCAAGACTTCCCGGAATAGGCGGAAAAACGGCCCAAAGGCTTGCGTTTTATATAATTAACATGCCGGAGGACAGAGTTAACAGCCTTTCGGAGGCGATATCCGATGCCAAAAAGCATATAAAATATTGTAAAAGCTGTTATACCATTACGGACAGGGATGAGTGTCCGATATGTGCTTCGACCAAGAGAAATCATAAGCTTATTATGGTGGTTGAAACCCCAAGAGATTTGGCAGCATATGAGAGAACCGGTCAGTATTCGGGCGTTTATCATGTCCTTCACGGAGTTATAAATCCGGCTATGGGAATCGGAGCAAATGACATAAAGCTTAAGGAACTTATTTTGAGGCTTGAGGCTGAGGATGTAGATGAGGTAATTGTTGCGACAAATTCCAGTGTAGAGGGAGAGGCGACGGCGATGTACATTTCCAAGCTGATAAAACCGTCCGGAATTAAAACAACGCGTATAGCAAGCGGAGTACCGGTTGGAGGAGATTTGGAATGTATCGATGAGATGACCTTGCTTAGGGCATTGGAAGGAAGAATAACTATATAAATATGCAAGGAGGTATAAGAGATGAAAAGAATTGGTATGCTAACCAGCGGTGGTGATTGTCAGGCGCTTAATGCAACCATGAGAGGTGTTGTTAAGGGACTTTACGGACTTTTCAAAGAGGTTGAAATATATGGCTTTTTAGAAGGCTATAAGGGCTTGATTTACGGAAATTATCAAAAGCTTTCCGCAGAGGATTTTTCAGGAATACTTACAAAAGGCGGAACCATACTCGGTAGTTCAAGAACCCCTTTTAAAGAACTTGATATACCGACTCCGGACGGACTTGATAAGGTAAAGTCCATGAAGGAAACATATAAGAAGCTTAAACTTGACTGCCTTGTTGTACTTGGCGGAAACGGTTCACAGAAAACCGCAAATCGCTTGAGCGAGGAAGGCTTAAATGTTGTCGGACTTCCTAAGACTATTGATAATGACGTTTGGGGAACTGATATGACTTTCGGCTTCCAGAGTGCTGTGGATATAGCTACAAGTGCTATAGATTGTATTCATACAACTGCGTGCTCACACGGACGTGTATTTATAGTTGAGGTAATGGGACATAAGGTTGGCTGGATTACACTCCACGCAGGTATTGCTTCCGGTGCTGATGTTATTCTTATACCTGAAATTCCTTATGATATAAAGAAGGTTTGTGAGGCACTTCAAAACAGGACAAAAGCAGGAAAAGGTTTTTCTATTCTTGCCGTAGCCGAGGGAGCGATATCGAAGGAGGTTGCTGCACTTCCTAAGAAAGAGAGAAAGCAGGCCATTGCGGATGCCGCTGCAAAATATCCTTCGGTTGCATATGAGGTTGCCGATAAGATTAAGCAATTCTCCGGTATGGATATAAGAGTTACTGTTCCGGGACATACTCAAAGAGGCGGAAGCCCATGTCCTTATGACAGAGTTATATCAAGCAGATTCGGTGCCAAGGCAGCAGAGCTTATCAAGAAGGAAGACTTTGGAAAGCTTGTTGTTATGAAGAATAATAAAGTAACCGCAATTCCTCTTTCGGAAAGTGCGGGAAAACTTAAATATGTTTCTGCAGATGATGATATAGTTAAAAACGCAAAATTGCTTGGAATCTCATTTGGCGATTAATCATAAGCACATGCACTGATTTAACGAATATAATATATGAAAGAAACAGCGAAGCTAAATAATTAATCTTTAGTTTCGCTGTTTCGTGTAATAATCAGTGTGAGGTATGATATGGAAAATTATATATATGATTCTAAGCTTGATTTACAATCTGATCCGTTTTTGTACGAGAAAGAAACAGAACTTGACAGGGAAAATCTGATTAATATGTATCCTGCCGTGGCAAGACTTATAATGGTGCTTATCGAGGATGCGTGTGACAGACTGGAATACGAAGGAAGTCCCATGTTTGCAGAGCTTCCGGACAAAGAAAATATAAGAATAATAGCAGACAAAATATATGAAAAGATAAAATGTAATGACAATAATGAAACATTAAGACAGCTTATTGAAGTAATGCTTTGTAATGAATTTTATACAAGAAGATGCAGATATAAAAGAAGGAGAAGACTCTTTTAGCATATGATAAGAAAGATAATTATAAGGGCTATTGTATTTATTGCGGTTGCAACGGGTACGGCCTTTTTGGTAAATAAATTAAATAATCTCGGGCTTGATGCGGTATCAAGGGAAGTAGATGAGCCGACATTGCCTGTAGTATATTGCAAGCTCGGCGAAAGAACCGTAAATATGATGTACGGCTATACACAGGTAATGTCCACAAGCCTTATGCGTGACGGAATTATACCGGTAAACAGCGATTACGGAGTAGATGTTCAGGTAGTTGATACCTATGGGTATGGTAATACTTATACTTACGAATTGAGAAGTATTTCCGGTGATTCGCTTATCGAAAACGGAGATGCAGAGGAAGGTGTAACCAAAAACGGATATACCGAATATAAGGTGAGATTCCGTATGGATATGAGTGAAAACAGGGAGTATGTCTTTGTTTTTATTATAACTAATGAAGAAGGCGAGAGCGCCAGATACTATACAAGAGTTGTAAATATAGAAAATCAGCATGTTAATGAAATCATAAGCTATGCCATGGATTTTCATAATACAACCTTTATCAAGGATGTAAATGAGAGCGAAGGAAATATGGTCTTTGACAGACTTGAGGTTACTCCGGAAGGTCAGGATTATGACCTTTCACACGTAAATCTTAATTCCTCATATGACATGATAAGCTGGGGAGGCATGAGTCCGCTTGCCATAACCGGAGTTGTTCCTGAGATTACCGAGGTTGATAACGAATATGCGGTTATACACCTTGGCTATGTGGCACAGACTTTATATCAGGAGGAACAGCATTATTACTATGTAGATGAATATTATACCGCAAGATATAATCCAAATAATCAGCAGGTTGAGCTTTTGGCATTTGACAGATATGTGGACAGTATATTTGATAAAGGCTATATTATGCCTGCTGAAAACAGTATAAGCATGGGTATTGCCCTGAAGGAGGATATGGAATATAAAGCTTCCAAAGACAGCAGAAAGGTAGCGTTTGTAAAGGCCGGAGAACTTTGGCTTTATGATTATGACGACCAGACACTTACTTCGGTATTCAGCTTCATCCAGGGAAATTTCTCTGACGTAAGAGCAGTAAATAACAATATAGATATCAATATTGCCGATATGGATGATGAAGGAAATATGTATTTTGTTGCCTACGGATATATGAACAGAGGTGAAAATGAGGGCAAAAACGGAGTTGCGCTTTATCATTATGATGCAAAAGAAAAAAGACTGCAGGAGATATATTATACAACCTGCGACGAGCCGTATGACATAATGAAAAATGAAATCGGAAGATTTTCATATTATGACAAATCGGGATACTTCTATTACCTTTTAGACAGCTCGATTTACAAAGTTGACTTAAATAATATGTCAGGGGATACGATAGTTTTTAATATTGCATCAGACAAGTATCTTGTTTCGGAAAATAAAAAGATAGTAGCTTATCCTGATGTTGATGAAACCGAAAATGTAACAAAAATCATAGTTCATAATTTTGAAACCGGAAATGTGTATGAGAAAACCGAGGGTGCATCGGATAGACTAAAAGGTCTTGGATTTGTAGGAAATGATCTGATTTTCGGTGTTGCTAATCAAAGAGATGTATATATTTCGGCTTCGGGTGATGTAATTATGCCTATGAATAAAATATGCATAATGCAGCCGGACGGAAATGTTGTCAAGGAGTACAGCAAGAGCGGAATTTACAATATGGAAGCCCGTGTTTTGGAAGATACCATATATTTAAAGAGAGCCTTGAAGAATAATAAATTCTTTGAAGAAACCGAGCCGGATTATATTTCATACACAAAGGAAGAAGATTCGATGATTATGGAAACGGCCACCTCGTTCTCGGATTTTGATTACACGAGACAAAATATAAAATTCCCCGATAATATTTATGTTACTGCCAATGTTGAGCCTGTAATGACAAAGTATAAGGACAGCGAATTTGATAAGGATTTTAAGATTGAAACAAATACAAGAGAAAATGTATATTATGTATTTGATAATCATGGCTATAAGGGCGAGTATAACAGCGCAGGAAGTGCGATAACTGCTGTAAATAATGATAAGAACGGAATAGTTGTGGGAAGCAACGGTGATACGATTTACAGAATGATTGAGGCAGAAACTTATAATACCGTTGCCGATAAGATTGATGAAAGAGCATGTCTTGAAATGGATAAGACCTTTATGACATGTGCATATATGTGCGTAAAAGCAGCAGGAAGTAAGGCTGAGTATGAAGAAATACTTGCCTGTGACAGCTGGGAAAACGCATTTTCCGAATATACGCATGGTGTCGGAATAAATATTTCGGGTATAAGTCTTGATACGGCACTTTATTTCCTTGACAGAGATATTCCGTTTGCCGCATGTATAGATGATGGAAGATATGTTCTGGTTATAAGTTACAACTCCAGCCACATAAGGTATTATGACCCTATGCAGGCTGAAGAAGTAAAAGTTACAAGAGAAGAATTTTCAAATCTTCTTAGTATGCAGGGAAATACGATGTATACCTATACATCCCAATAACCGTCAAGTGTTGCGAAATAATCCTCAGGAGTTTCCGCACGACGGATTTTCTTTACGGAACCGTCTTCGCATAAAAGAAGTTCTGCGGACTTAAGCTTACCATTGTAGTTATAGCCCATTGAAAAACCATGGGCTCCTGTGTCATGGATAACAAGATAGTCACCGTTGTCAATCTTAGGCAACTGTCTGTCTATGGCAAATTTATCATTGTTTTCACATAATGAACCGGTGACATCGTAAGTATGGTCGCATGGTTCATTTTCTTTTCCGAGAACGGTTATGTGGTGGTAAGCACCGTACATGGCAGGTCTCATAAGGTTTACTGCACATGCATCTACGCCTATATATTCTTTATAAATATGCTTTTCATGTATCGCCTTTGTAACAAGCTCGCCGTAAGGAGCAAGCATAAATCTTCCGAGCTCTGTAAATATGCTCACATCTCCGAGACCTGCCGGAACAAGTACCTCGTCAAAGGCTTTATGTACGCCTTCTCCGATTGCGAGTATGTCATTTGGCTCTTTGTCCGGAGTATAAGGAACTCCGACACCTCCGGAAAGGTTTATGAATGAAAGGCTTATGCCTGTTTTTTCTTTGATTTCAACTGCAACCTCAAAAAGAATCTTTGCAAGTGTAGGATAGTATTCGTTGGTAACGGTGTTGCTGGCAAGAAAAGCATGGAGTCCGAATCGTTTTGCCCCCATCTCCTTAAGCTTTGGATATGCTTTAAGAAGCTGTTCTTTTGTCATGCCGTATTTTGCGTCTCCCGGATTATCCATAATTGTAGTCGATATGGAGAAGGTTCCGCCCGGATTATATCTGCAGCATATGGTTTCAGGTACACCGCAGGTTTCATTTAAGAAATCAATATGAGTATAATCATCAAGGTTTATAATCGCTCCAAGCTTACTTGCCAATTCAAATTCCTCTTTAGGCATATCATTTGAAGAGAACATGATATTATGACCGGTGATTCCAACCTTTTCGGACATCAAAAGCTCTGTATAAGATGAGCAGTCGGTTCCGCAACCCTCTTCTTTAAGAATCTTTAATATGGTAGGATTAGGAGTTGCTTTAACTGCAAAATATTCTTTATATCCCTTGTTCCAGGAAAATGCCTGATAAAGCTTTCTTGCATTTTCGCGTATTCCTTTTTCATCGTAGATATGAAACGGAGTAGGATATGTCTTTACTATTTCTTCAATCTGTTCCTTTGTTACAAACGGTTTTTTCATAGTGTACCTCCAATTCAGCATTTTTGATTTATATAATATAACATAATATTTAAAATAAGAAAACAAAAAATTATCATGGAAGGTCAAATGTTTATCGGATAATGTCACCCATTGTTTAAATTAGGGTGTACTTTATATTAAAAAAAGTGTATAATAAAGCAGGATACGATTTAATTATCGCATTAATAAAATAATGCATACGGGGAGGAAAATGCTATGGATGGCAAGAAAAAAGTCGGATTTTCATTGGGGAAGAAAATTATCAGTTGTATCCTTGTTACACAAATTGTCGTAATGACACTTTTGGCAGCCTTTGTAATAAAGACAATAACTGATGATAAGAAACAGGAAATCACGAATAATCTGAAAACAATTGTTGAGGAGAGAAGTCAGATTGTAAGGAATTATGTACATGAGAAGGAAAACCTTCTAAAGGCGTTCGGAAGAGCGGGAGAGGTTCTTGAAATAATACAGAACCCGACCGATGCGAAGGTGTTTGAAAAGGCACAGGCATATACCGAAAAGTATTCAGCTGATATAGATAATCTTGAAGGTATATACATAAGCGAATGGGATACACACGTTCTTACACATACCAATCCTAAGGTTGTAGGTATATATACAAGAGAGGGTGACCCGATGGTTGCACTTCAAAATTCACTTGTTGCAGCCGGTGATGAAGTATACAATACCGGTATAATTCTTTCACCTGCCAGCGGAAACCAGGTAATTTCGATGTATTTTGCCGTACATGACAAGGATGGAAAACCTGTCGGATTAGTAGGAGGGGCTATATTTACGACGGGACTTATAGATATGCTTAACGAATTAAGCCTTGACGGAATGGAAAATGCGGAATATTGCATGGTCAGTGTACCAAAAGGCGGAGAGTATGTATTTAATGCGGATGTTGAGAAGGTTGCAACAGTTTCCGAAGACAAGTACATTTTGGATTTATGCGCGAAGCTCGATGGACAAACTGAAGATTCCAAGGGTTATGTTGAATTTGATAAGGACGGAAAGAAATATGTCGCAGGCTATTATTATATGGCTGATTATGGTTGGCTGTTTATCCTTTCAGATGAGAAGGCAGAAGTATTTGCCGATACCGACAGCTTAAAGAAAACACTTATCATATTCAGTATTGCTACGGTAATTATACTTTGTGTAATTTCATATCTTATAATCGGTGCACTTCTTAAACCTATGAAGGCAATTGACAGAAGCCTTACCGAGCTTAAGAATCTGGATATCTCAGAGAAGCATAACATGAAGTCTTACCTTGTCAGAAATGATGAAATAGGTGTTATATCCACAGCAACCGAGAGTCTTGCGGAGTCGCTTCGTCAGATTACGGGAACTTTACAGGAATGCAGCCATATTCTTGAAAATAAGGCTGATAATCTTCAAGGCTCTGCTTACAGGATGGTAGAGAACTTTACAGACGGCATAGCTGCTACAGAGGAGCTTTCCGCACAGCTTGAAAGTACAAGTCAATATGTTGGTAACGTCAATGGTGAGATTAAGAAGATAGATGATGCGGTTGACGGTATTATGGATAATATCAGTGCATCCGTAGATGCAAGCTCGGGTGTTCTTGAAAGTGCATCAGAGATGGAGAGTAAGGCATCATATGCATATCAAAACGGTAATGATACGCTGGTTCGTACAAGAAGCTCCGTTGAGGAAGCCATTAATTGTCTGGGAAGTCTTGGCAGAATCAATGATCTTGCATCGGAGATCCTTAATATATCAAGCCAGACAAACCTTCTTTCACTTAATGCATCTATTGAGGCAGCGCGTGCGGGCGAAGCAGGAAGAGGCTTCGCGGTTGTTGCCGATGAGATAGGAGCGCTTGCCGATAATTCAAAGAACACTGCAGGAACCATTCAGGCTCTTTGTATGGAGGCAAATGACAGTATTAAGATTGTTAACGATTGTTTCGATGAAATTCTTACATTTATAGCTAATGACGTTGTAGGTCAATTTAAAGAATTTGCCGAAAAATCATCAGCTTATAGTGACAATGTTAAAGAAATACAGGAAAGCCTTGATCAGATAAGAGCAATGGTTTCCGAATTGGAAGAGTCTGTTAAGGGTATTACAAGAGATATCGACAGTGTATCAACCATAACTGATGAAAACTGCGGAGCCGTAAATGTTATCGTTGAGAAGAACGAAAGTACTTCTGTTATTGCCGAAGAAATACAGAAGCAGGCAGAGGAAAACAAGGCTCTTGCAACAAAACTTGAAAGTATATTAAAACAATTTGCAAGATAATTTGCGATTGACATTAATTATGCTTAAATAATTGACAGATAGGAGAAATTATATGTCATCGGAAGGCTTTAATTATGACAATATGTTTATAAGATTGTTAAACAGATTGGGAGATGTATTTATATTATCAATAATATTTACATTATGTTGTATCCCGATTGTTACAATAGGCCCGGCACTAACGGCGCTTTATTATACGGCTATGAAGGGTATAACGGTTGGCGAAGGATACGTCACAAAGTATTTTTTTAAGAGCTTTAAGCAAAATCTGAAACAGGGCATAGCCATATTTTTGATAAATGCCCTTGCAATATTTGTATTTAGTGTAGACCTTTGGTTTTGGGTTAAGCAATGGAAGGATGCACGGCTCGGCGTTGCAAGAATAATGATTATCATAAGCGTAGTTCTTCTTATGGTTGCGATTATGATTTTCATATTTGTATTTCCGCTTCAGGCAAAATTTGATAACAGGATAAAGGTGCAAATCAGAAATGCATTTCTTTTATCAATCAAGTTCTTTCCGACAACTCTGGCGGTTATGCTTATCACAGCCTTGATGATTTATGGTGTTTACTATGCACCGGCACTTGCGTTGTCGGGATATTTGCTAATCGGATTCGGAGCCATGGGATATATAAACGGAGCACTGTTTTACAGATGTCTCAAAGTATTTCTTGTAACCGATGAAGACACCGAAACCGAAACGGACGACGATGAAGAAAAAATATTCTCCGATAAACCGATACAATAAATACCTGCCCCTCACACAAGGACCGGGTATTCGATTGATTCATATACGGAATAATATAACAGACGGTTAGCAATACAAACATTATTTTCTAAATCAGCGCATTCGAATTTTTTATATTCGCACGAAACCGAAAACTCGCTACGCTCAGACAGTTCGGTTTCTGAGCGAATCTATTCAAATTCTCATTGCTGATTTAACGAAACTAATGCTCACGTATTTGCCAACCGTCTGTTATATTTATCCCGTTATATATGAATCACTCGAATACCGTCAGCTCGAAACAGCACAGTATGTGCTGTTTTGAACTGACGATGTAACGGTTTCTACTGACGGGGAGACAACTTATATATGACGTAATATGAAACACAAGGGGTAGTTATCAACATTTGTCCGATTTGTGTAAAATCAGAAGCGAGTTTTTGATGGAATTTGCTCAGAAACCAATCTGTTTGAGCATAGCGAGTTATTGGTTTCGTGCAAATCACAAGAAAACGAGTGCTCTGATTTAGCAAATCGATGACACGTTGTAACTACCCCTTGTGTTTTATTTACGTCACAATATAGAAATTAAATCCGTCAGTAGAACCGTTACATCCGTTCTTTTGTGAGGTACAGGATTTACAGTTCGCCGAGGAGCTTCTTTACGCTTACGAGTTTTACGCAAAGTACGAATACTTTTGAGGCTGCAAGCATTTCCTCAGGTGTCGGATATGAAGGTGCTATACGGATATTGGAGTCCTGAGGGTCCTTGCCGTATGGGTAGGTTGCACCTGCACCTGTGAGTATGACACCGAGGTCCTTGCACATTTTTACGATTGCCTTTGCACAACCCGGCATAGCATCGAAGGATATGAAGTAACCGCCGCGAGGCTTTATCCATGAACCGATTTCAAGACCGTTAAGCTCGCTGTCGAGGGTGTTTAAAACTGCCTCAAATTTAGGCCTTAAGAGTTCACCGTGGAGCTTCATATGAGCCTTAAGTCCGTCAATGTTCTTGAAAAATCTTACGTGACGGAGCTGGTTTATCTTGTCATGTCCGATAGTCTGGACAGTCATATATTTCTTGATATACTCAATGTTTGTAAGAGAAGTTGCTATTGCTGATACACCTGAACCCGGGAAGCTTATCTTCGAGGTTGATGAGAAGATGTAAACCATATCAGGATTACCGGCTTTCTCGCATTCGGTAAGGATATTAAGAATCTCATCCTGAACATCCTCGTAAAGATGATGGATGCAATAGGCATTATCCCAATATATTCTGAAATCCTCGGCAGCAGGTTTAAGGTTGGCAAAACGCTTAACCACTTCGTCCGAGTATGAAATACCTGTTGGGTTTGAGTACTTAGGTACACACCAGATACCCTTTACGGAAGCATCGTTATTTACATATTTTTCAACAAGATCCATATCAGGACCGTCTGAACCGAGAGGTATATTAATCATCTCGATTCCGAAAACCTCAGTAATTTTAAAATGTCTGTCATAGCCCGGAACGGGACATAAAAATTTGACCTTATCGAGTTTGCACCACGGGGTTGAGCCGTTAACACCGAATGTCATGGAACGTGAAACGGTATCATACATGATATTAAGGCTTGAATTTCCGCATACTATAACATTATCCTTCTCAACGCCCATCATAGCTGCCATAAGTCGACGGCATTCACCGATACCATCAAGATCACCGTAGTTTCTTGTGTCATTTCCAAGTACGGTATTCATGTCTGATGAGCTGTTTATTACGTCAAGCATTGGCATTGCAATCGCAAGCTGTGACAGCCCGGGTTTTCCTCTTGCCATATTGAGGGAAAGACCCTTGGCTTCTTCTTCCTTATATTGATCTTCGAGAGCTGCTTTTAAAGATAACAGTTCATCTTTGCTCATGTCTTTGTAAGCTTTCATATTTATCCATCTCCTTTGCATTAATACATATGTCTTTCAATATGATAACTCATTTTCGTTATAATTTCCATAACAAATTAAAGAAAATATCATGTATTTAAAAAAAAGTATAAATTCGGGGAAAGCTTTAAATTTTTTTAAAATTTTAGTAATAATTAGGATATATTAGTATAATATAATTGCATTAGAAGTATTTAAAGGTTGTAATTTTCGTAAATAAATGATACAATATGTGTTATGAATGCGATATAATGCGTAAATATACGGATATAAGAGGACCGGGGTTATGAATTATTCAGAAGTAATTGAATACGTAAAGAAGATGACTGCTGAAAATGGACGTCCTTCCAACTATCCTTTCAGAAGCAGATATGAGCACACCATGCGCGTATATAGATGGGCTATAAAGTTGCAGGCAAAATTGGGCGGAGATATAGATATTATTGCACTTGCGGCTTTACTTCATGATGTTGGTTGGGATAGTGAAAGACCGCATGAAGAGGTAGGTGCGGAGCTTGCCGTTGAATTTCTTGACAGTATCGGCGTTGAACCGGAGATTATCAAGAGAGTTGGCGAGATAATCATGATTCATGAGGATAAGGATACAGAGGCTGAGCTTTCGCTTGAGTGTAAGATAGTTATGGATGCCGACTTGTTGGACGAGGTTGGTGCAATAAGTGTTGTATGGGATTCCATGGCTACTGCATGTGAGGATGAAGCAAGCTATAAGAAGGCGTATTACAGGATTAAAAATTATTATAGAATTAATAAGCCAAAGATAAGAAGATGTAAGACTGATGCTGCCAGAGCAGAATATACCAAGCGTATGCAGCTTCTTGATTCTTACATCAATCAGCTTGAAAAGGAGCTTTTTTAGTAAGATTACGATTGAATGGGCGTGCATATTGACAAATTGTCTATATGCCGCCTTTTTGTTCTTTTCGGGCATGTATTTTTAATGAAAAATATATTTTAAAATTCAATGCCGATATTACACTTTTAATATATGCTGAATTAGTTGTATAGGGGGAATAACTATGGATGAGTATTATGTAACAAATACCGGAGGCAGTATACCTTCAGGACTACCGGGCGGCTTTTTTATCTATGAGGCAGAGGGAGACGAGAAGATACTCTTTGCCGAGACCAATGTCGTAAAGATGTACGGCTGCAAGGATTTTGAGGAGTTCCTTGAATTTACCGGCGGTACATTTTCGGGTATGGTGCATCCTGATGACTTTATCAGGGTTGAAAATCAGATACATGCTCAGACCGTTTACGGTGAGAAAAGACATGATTATGTAAGATACCGTATCAAAACCAAGCAGGGAGATGTAAAATATCTCGAGGATTTCGGACACTTACTTCATTGGAAGAACGGAAAGAGCTTTTATTATGTTTTTATAATAGATGTTGATAAAAATGAGTTCTTTAATCTAAACAGAAATTCCTTTGCCGAAGCGGAAATTCTTTCGGGAAATCATGAAACTGACTCGCTTACGGGTCTTTTTAATATGTCATTTTTCTATAACAAGACACAGAAGCTTCTTTCTTCCATGGAGGGAAGAAGACAGGATATTTCGTTTATACATTTCGACATACCGAATTTCAAGCTGTATAACGAAAGACATGGCTTCAAGCTCGGTGATGAGCTTTTGTGCAATTTCGCAAGAATAATAAGAGATGAGTTCCAGGGAGGAATAGTTTCGAGATTTTCAGATGATCACTTTGTAGTATGTGCATCGGGTGAAAGAGAAGACATCGTAAATAAAGTAGAAAATGTATATAAGAAAATGCTTCTTTCCGAGGACGTAAACAAGAAAGTAAGAATAAAGGCCGGTATATATTATCTCGATGACAGACGTGCCGAGGTAGGCCTCGCGTGTGATCATGCAAGGCTTGCATGTAACAGCGTAAAGGGACGACATGATGTAAATTACTGTATATATGACGAAATGCTGCGAGAGGAGCTTCGTAAGCAGCAATATGTATCGGATCATATAGATGAAGCTATAGAAAAAGAATATATCAAGATATTTTATCAGCCCGTAATCAGAGTTAAAACAGGAGAAATATGCGGATATGAGGCGCTTGTAAGATGGATTGATCCAAAGATGGGTATGCTGTCTCCGGGGGATTTTATAGAGACACTCGAGCAATTTCATCTTATACATCTTGTGGATCAGTTTGTCATTAAGAGGGTATGCGAGGACTATATTTCACTCATCGAAAAGGGTGAGCCTGTTGTTCCTGTTTCGGTTAATATTTCAAGACTTGATTTCGAGCTTTGCGATATTTTCGGTATTCTTGAGGAAACACGTGAGAAATACGGTGTTCCGCGAAATATGATAGATATTGAAATAACGGAAAGTGCTCTGAATGACAATGTCGGATATATAAAGTCCGAATGTGAGAAGATGAAAAAGCTCGGTTACAACATCTGGCTTGATGACTTTGGAAGCGGATATTCGTCACTTAATACAATTGCAGACTATGATTTCGATGTGCTTAAGCTTGACCTTGTATTTTTGAGAAGTCTCGGTCATAATCCGAAAACATCAACTCTTATGACGTATATTATTGAGGGAGCAACAGAGATGGGACTTGCTCCTTTATGTGAAGGTGTAGAGACAGAGGAGCATTTTGAATTTTTGAAAAAGGTCGGATGCGTAAGGGCACAGGGATATTATTTTGGTAAGGCGATGCCTATGGAGGAAACAAGGGCATTTACCAGGGCTAAAGGACTTGTTTGGGAGTCGGCAGAATAAAAAATATGGATAATAACTATATACAAAACCAACAGGTTAATCAGGAACAGTAGGTTATACAGGTCAATCAACAGCAAAATGTTAACGAGTAGGTTGAAAGTACGATATTTGACAAACATATGCAGATGAATGAGCAGTATGTGAATGACCGAAAAAGAAACGGTGAAGAAGACAGTGAGGAGGTGACGCTTGAGGAATTGTCCGTACTTTCTGTGATAAAAGGAATTGTTCCGAAATATATCCTGCCTGTATGCAGGCTTACTATAAACCTATTCAGAAGAGGAATAGCCAAATGTGTTTCGGATAACAGAAAAGGAATTATAGAGGATTTGGAGTTTTTACCGATAAATTGGTATGATACGGATGTCTCTTGCTGTGTTTATAACGGTGGCAGTGTAAACGGTTTTTTACTTGTCAATAAAACTGCAACCGGCAAAATTGTTGTGGATCTGTTTTTTGCATATGAGCCCGAGGCAGGCAAGAATCTTTTGTATATGATTAATTTCTCGGTAAGGGTAGCGTTAAAAAAATATCCGAAGGATACAGTTGTCAAGCTCGTTATTCACAATGAAATATCCGCTGCACTTGTAAAAAAATATTTCCGCGAAAGCATGGAAAGATATGTATAATGGGTGAAAGAGGATAACAAAAAAAGAACTTTTCGAGGTTCTTTTTTTATTTATGAAACAAATTTGATACATTTATACTTTATGATATAAAATATATTATCGTAAAGGAGACAGAATATGAAGAAAATACATCGTAAAGCAATTTTATTTTTTATGGCTGTAAGCGTGACTGTATCAATAGCTGGCTGTGGCAAAAAGAAAAATGAAATATCAGATTACGGAACCGAAGCGGTTGCATCGCAGGAGGATGCAGACAGCGAAGAAGTAAAAGCAAACGAGTTTGGAAGCTTATCTGATAAGCTTGAAACGGATAATATAAACTGGCAGGAATCCATTAATGTGAATGGAATAAATTACAAGATTAGTCTTATGTATGATGTGCCTGAACAGGAGAATGTGCCGGTCTATGTAACAATGCCTATTTCTGACTTTGATAAGAAGGAAAAGGAAATTGTTGAGAAATTGTTCGGAGATGATTATATTGAGGTTCATGAAACATTAAATGAGAAAAAATATTATAAAATTCTCGAAACGGAAGAAATGACAAATGTAATATTAAATCATTGGTATGAAGAAAGTGAACTTAAAGGTGAAAAAGGTTCAAATGCAAATAAAAACTATGACGAAATATATGATAATTTCGGAAAATATGATGAATTTTATAATTCGTGGGGAAAGGTGGGAGATTTTTCACTTCATACATATAAAGGGAAATATAATGGAAATGCGTATTATGCAATATTTTCAAGATACGAGGACAAAAACTTTATGTTTTTTGAACTCTTTTCCGACAGCATAAAAGATATTATGGGAGATAGCAGGATAGGGGGATATACTTATACTTCTATTATCACAAAAGAAGAGGATAATGAGGCATATGCTCAAAAGGAAAAGCTTATGGATGACGCAAAGCATTTGATAGATGATATTTTAGGAGGAGAATATTATGATATCAATAGTATCAGGGATTTGATGTTTTTTGGTGACGATGAGGCTTATAGCTCTATATTTGACGGATATAGATTTGAACTTGAAAACAATAAAGTCGATAGCAGTGTTTATGAAGGAACAATTTATGAATATGGATATAATTCAGAGCGTGTTGAGATATCCAACGAGGGGATTTTATCTATATGTCTGGGTATATTTTATGACAGTATGGAAATGAAATCGCCGGATACTAACATGCTTGATTTTGAAAACATTAAAGAATCCGTGCGGGATATTATAGAAAATGAAATTGATGTAAATAAGGTGCAAGGAAGTAATTATATAAATATTGATAAGATAGAATTAAAATATTATCCAATTGTGAATCCTGAAAATGATATGGAATTCACAATTCTTCCGGTATGGTTTTTTTATTCAAATACAAAGAGTTTTAAGCTGCTTGTAAATGCGGTAGATGGTTCGATGGTGTTTATAAAGTATTAAAATTTTTGAAATAATGTTTACATATTTGAATTTGGCTTGCATAAAAATGACACGATTAACTATTACAGAAACAAAAGATATTGTGTTTATAGGAAAGGATTTTCCGGATGAATATACCGGTTCAAAATATACTCGTTCTCTTAAAGGTGCAAGAGCTAAAGCAAAGGCAAATATTGTTCAGTGTATTGAACAAATTGTGGAGATTGCTGAAGATAAAAGATTCAAAGAAAATTATAAGTCAAAACATTCAACTGATGCGGCTAAAGGCTGGTATTATTATACTGTAAGATTTGCAATTCCTATTTTTGAGAATGAGAAAAGAACAGATAATTATAATATTTATTCTGCATGTCTTGTAATTAACCATACTTCAAATGGCAAGCTATATCTATATGATATTATTGACATAAAAAAAAGAAGCGAGTAACCCAATCAAGACTACATAGAGCCAAGTGGTATAAAAACCGCTTCTACAAGATAAATAATAGCATTTGTAAAATATGATGTCAATAACTAATTTTAAGAAAAAAGGAGTATAAACTCATTTTAGATTTTTTGAAACATATTTGATACATTTATGTTTTATGCTTGAATCATAATAAAATTATTATCAAGAGGTATGAATTTGTTTATGAAAAATCAATTTCAAAAAATAACATTATCAGTTTTAATTATATCACTAATTATTTCTTTGTCTGCCTGCGGTAAGAAAAGTGAGAATATATCCGACTACGGAACCGAAGCGGTTGCATCGCAGGAGGATGCAGACAGCGAAGAAGTAAAAGCAAACGAGTTTGGAAGCTTATCTGACAAGCTCGAAACAGAAAAGATTGATTGGCAGGAAAGCTTTGAGGTTGGGGGAACAAAGTTTAATGTGAAAATTAATTATGATGTACCTGATGTCAGAAGTATTCCAATATATACCATAGAAGCTGTATCTGATATGCAAAAAAGGGAAAAAGATATACTGAATACTCTGTTTGGAAATGATTATGAAGAAGTTCATGAGGAGCTTATATATGGAGATAAGGATATTTATGCGCCGGATTATCCGCTAAAGTCACATCTTTACACAGAGTATTATATATATAGCGGAGATACAATTGATCCTGATGTAACTGAAGAAACGGTTAATTCATGGACAAGCTTCAATGGCTTTGATCTTCACACCTATAAGGGCACATATGAGAATAAAGAGTATTATATTATTTTTTCAATGAATCCTGAAGCATATATATTTGTAATGACGCTTCTTCCTGTAGACATAAAGGAATTTATGGAGGACGATTCTGTTATGGAATATTACGAATATTACGGAATGGAATTTGTGGAAGATGAAAATGGCGGACATTCGGAGTTAAAGGATGATTCTTCAAATGTATGTATAAAAAAGAGGGATGAATTAATTATGGATGCAGCAGGCTTTTTGAATGAAAGGCTGGATGCATTTGGAAGTGTAGCGTTTCTTGTCCAAATATTTAATATTGAGGATACGCCCGAATCTTCAAGTATAGAAATTGAAAACGTATCGGCTGACTCGGTGGAAGGAATATTTGCCCAATTAGAGTTTGTAAAAGAGGATGGCAGCAAATTCTTTGATGGATATCCGTTTTTTGTAAATAGAGAATTAAACGGTTTATCGTTTCTTCTTACCGGCTCCGGTTTGGAAGAAAAGGATTCCATGACCGGAGGCTATGGCTATAAGGAATATTGGATTGATATATGCTCAGAGGGAATTGTTTATGCCAGACTGGACGCAGGCTTTCACTATGCGGAACCATCCGTAATTGATACAGCACTGCTTGATTTTGAAGCGATAAAGGAGTCCTTAAGGGAAAATATAAAGCAAAGCTTTGATACTTCAAAATGCAGTGTATCTGTCGTAAACTTTAATACGCTTGATTTTGTTTACTATCCTGTAAGCAATCCTGATAAACAAAATGAATTTACATTTGTTCCGGCTTGGGATTTTTCGATGTCACCTTATAACATAAGAGTTGTAATAAATGCGGTTGACGGCTCACTTTTGTATATAGGATACGAGTAGTTTATTTTACTTATGTTAATGTGACAAGGTGCCTGTCAAGTTTTATGGGGTGGTGAATATTCCGTAATATTCATCACCCTGTATTATATAATGATTATATGAATTATTGG
>DFDU01000066.1 GCA_002369325.1 Lachnospiraceae bacterium UBA3820 | reverse complement strand
AACGGAAGCTCAGGCTATGAGGAAGCTGCTGCCCAGGGAATAATGGCAGGTATCAATGCAGCAAGAAAGCTTCAGGGTAAAGAGCCTGTTATTCTCGACAGATCACAGGGTTATATCGGTGTTCTTATCGATGATCTTGTAACAAAAGAAACTCAGGAGCCATACAGAATGATGACGTCAAGAGCAGAATACAGACTTCTGCTTCGCCAGGATAATGCGGATTTACGTCTCACGGATATAGGACATGAAATCGGGCTTATCGATGATGAAAGATATGCAGCATTTTGCGATAAGAGAAATAAGATAAATAATGAGATTGCCAGATTAAACGAAGTGATGGTAGGCGGTAATAAAAAGGTTCAGGAATTTCTTGAAGCTCATGACAGTACGCCGTTAAAGACTGCAGTTTCACTTGCCGAGCTTATAAGAAGACCGGAGCTTGATTATGAAAAGATAGCTGTTATAGATGAAGGAAGAAGCGAAGTCGGTGAGCTTTCACCTGAGATAATCGAGCAGATAAATATTGATATTAAATATGAAGGATATATAGTAAGACAGAAACAGCAGGTTGAACAGTTTAAGAAGATGGAAAAGAAGCTTATACCGGATGATATTAATTATGATGATGTATCCAATCTTCGCAAAGAAGCAAGGCAGAAGCTTGCGGCTATTCGTCCTGCATCTATCGGACAGGCATCACGTATATCGGGAGTATCACCGGCCGATGTATCCGTACTTCTTATATATCTTACGGCAAATAACAAATCATGAATTCTTTCATACCGGCTGAGATTATATAGGTGTATTTGCAGGTACTTTGAGTCCGCCGGTTCTTAGCGAGGTATTATCGAGCTTAGAACCGCTGCGAGACGAGAGTAGCGAAAGCGTGCCTGCTATATACCTATATTATCTCAGCCGGTGCGAAGTGTATGATTAGTATATTGGAGATTGTATTATGGAAAAACTGAGAAAATTTTTGGATGTAATTGATACTACATTGGTAGATGATAACAAGCTTGCGCAGTTTGAAAAGTACTACGAGCTTTTGGTTGAGAAAAATAAAGTTATGAACCTGACGGCAATAACCGATAGAGATGAGGTAGTTCTTAAACACTTTATCGACAGCGCGGCGTTGCTTAAGTTCCATAAGCTGACTGATGAAAAGATAATAGATGTCGGAACAGGTGCCGGTTTTCCGGGCATTCCTTTAAAGATATTATGCCCTGATATTAAGGTTACTTTATTTGATTCACTTAATAAGAGAGTGCTTTTTCTTCAGGAAGTAATAGATGAGCTGGGGCTTAAGAAAATTGAAGCTGTTCATGGCAGAGCTGAAGAAGGCGGGCGTGATAAGACTATGAGAGAAGCCTATGATATAGCGGTTTCAAGAGCCGTTGCCAATATGGCTGTTTTGTCTGAGTATTGTCTTCCTTTTGTAAAGACCGGAGGATATTTTATACCTTATAAATCTTTTGAGATTGAAGAAGAATTAAATGAAGGAAAAAAAGCTGTTTCCGCTCTCGGAGGTAAAATAAAGAAAGTTGAAAAACTTGATATAGAAGGAAACGGAAGAAGCTTTATATTTATTAAAAAAGAAAAGCCTACTCCGAAAGCTTATCCTCGTAAGGCCGGTACAGCAAAGAAACAGCCGCTTTTATAAGGTTAAGAAGATATTAAAAAACAGCCTCTTTAAATTTAAGAGGCTGTTTTTTTACGATTATGGCGTTTTTCCTGACGCTTTTCCCGAAGTTCGATTTGTCTTTCTTTTATGGCTTCCACGCCTTTTTTATTTTCAGGTTTAACGGTTTTTATAACGAAATATTTTCCTTCTTTAGTCTGCTTAAATTTAAGCTTGGCCGATATATAACCATGATACCAGCATTTACATACACATACATACGAGTTAGGTGTATTTGCAAACCATTTAACCTTCTTGGAAGTTTTCTTGTTACATTTATAACACTTTACATTAAGTAAATCCTTATCATCCATGACTTCTTTTTTTGTATCATACTCCATGGAAATGTGCTCCATGAAATTTTTATGATAAGATATTATCTCGTCATCCTTTTCCTTCGGATTGTAATATATATCATAACAATATCTATCTTCTAAGTCGGATGGACGTAATTTCTTCAATACCGCTCCGGTATAATAAGCATCGTTCAGGGCTGAGTGATAAGGTCTGTCAGACTCTATACCCAGAGTATTTACTGCCGTTTCAAGCTTTGCTATAAGCTCTTCACCTTGAATGTCCGCATATATTTTTTGAAGATTATAATATTTGAGCGGTGTTTCAAGCGGCTTCATGTGGTAATATTCCATATTGTTCTGAAGGTAGTTCAAATCCATAGAACCCCAGGTTACAAATGAAAAATTTCCAGCGGAGTTGCACCATTTTAAAAACTCTCTGCATACCATATCAAAAGGTCGTCCTTTTTTGAGAACCTTTTCATCATAATTTAAGATTTCTCTTATATGTGGCTGAAGTCTTTTGTAGAGTCTTGGTCTTATGATGCTTGAATATTGGTCTATTAAATTGAATTTTTTATCGAGCCTTACTGCACCGATTTCGATAATCTCAAAGGGCATACGGGATTCTTCCATCTCACGGGATCCGTAGCTTTGATTCCATTCGAGATCAAATACAATGTAGTCCATAGTATACTCCAAAATCAATCGACGTTTGATTTCATAACTCTAAGATGAGAATGATCTTTGGAATTTGTGTAGCTGTCATTTCTTTCTTCGAGTTCTTTACATATGTCATTTAATATTTCAATAGCTTCATCAGAAGATTTTGCATTGGCAGTAGCCATTTTAGCAATAAGCATAGCAAGCTTTTCGTTGCTGTTTACTATCTGTGTGGTATTGTCCATATTTTTCTTAATGTGAAGCTTATTAACAACCTTATCCTGCTCAAGCAAATCGTTCATAAGTTTTGCATTTTCTTCCTTCATGCTTGTCAGTGTATCAAAGAGTGAAGACATATTTTCGTTTCGTGAAATTTCCTCACGCTTTGCAACAGAATAAATTCCCTTTTGAACCTTTGTAAGTTCATTTTGTTTATCAATATTTATGGATGCTATATCATCGATAAGCGAAAGAATGCTGTCGACAAGAAAATAAGTATCTATCACGACAATCAACGAAACTGCAATTATAACATTAAGCTTTGCAGGATATGCAATTATCATATATAAATCCACAAGCAATGCTGCCACAAATGCTACGGCACTTATTGTCAAAGTCGCACTCTTTTTATGCTTCATGATAAAACCCCCTTTTCTTCTGATAAATACTGTAAAAATACAGTTAAAATATAGTGTTCCCGAGGCGATTCGAACGCCCGACCTACCGCTTAGGAGGCGGTTGCTCTATCCTGCTGAGCTACGGAAACATTAAAAAAACACTCAATATATTATACAACGTATAGCGTTAATTCACAAGTACAACTGATTATATTTTTACATAACCCTGCAACCAGATTTCTCCACGAAATCTTCTTCCGGGAAGCGGTTCACCTTCAAGGTCGAGGCTGTTAATACCGACATTAATCAAAATGTCATATGTTTCGATAAGAAGGTTATATACCGTTTCATCGGTATAAGAATTTTTTTCCTCGCGGACACTTATTATATTTCCGGTTACCGAATAATGATCACACTCAACACCGCAAGGCATAATTGTCGTATCAATAATTGAAAGTATATCCTCGGATTTCAAACGCTCAACAATTTGTCTGTAGGTTTGAATCTCATCATGAGCATAATATTCGAGTGCTTCTTTGTCGCCTTTTTTAACTGCATACATAAGATTATCCCGATAGCTTTTCTCAAGAGAATCTGTAATCTTCTGCATCTTTGTTTTTTTAATTCCAAGAAGTATGGTTCCCTGGGTTGAAAGTGCAGAAAAACGTACACGGGTAAAGCTTTTGTTTGAATAGTTAAACCATTTGGACTTAGCGTAATCCGAAATATTTTGCAAATAAAAAATAAGTGTCATACCGAGACGTGAATCTTCGCAGACTCCGGCATAGGATTCTTTATCGGTTTGCTTTTCAATATATATATTTTCAATTTCCATATTTGAACTGCCCTTAACGTAAGGGTAATAATGTTCAATGGAAAGATCACCTTCGATACCGTATTCTCCGATAAGAGATAAACCGAAGGACGGTCCGAAGTCTTTCTCAAATTGTATAAGTGAAGTGTCTATACTTATAGTGGTGACCATTTTACGATTGGGATCACGCAAAGCAGAAGCGTAAATCTTTTCAAGTTGTTTTCTTGTTTTACATTTGCTAAAACCAATCGCTCTAAGATATGAATGCATACTTTCTCCTATACGTCATAATCTCTTATGACAAAATCGTGCATCAGCACCGTCATTTATTTTATAACTGACTTACCACCCATGTATGGACGAAGAACTTCAGGTATATTGATACTGCCGTCTTCATTTAAATTATTCTCCAAAAATGCGATGAGCATACGAGGTGGTGCAACTACTGTGTTATTTAATGTATGGGCAAAGTACTTATTGCCGTCTTTGTCCTTAACTCTGATTTTTAATCTTCTTGCCTGAGCATCGCCAAGGTTGGAACAGCTTCCTACCTCGAAATATTTCTGCTGACGAGGTGACCAGGCTTCAACATCATATGACTTAACCTTAAGGTCAGCCAAATCACCTGAACAGCATTCGATGGTTCTTACAGGAATATCCATTGAACGGAATAAATCAACTGTATTTTTCCAAAGCTTATCAAACCACATTTTGCTTTCTTCAGGTTTACATACTACTATCATTTCCTGCTTTTCAAACTG
>DFDU01000114.1 GCA_002369325.1 Lachnospiraceae bacterium UBA3820 | reverse complement strand
TACCACGACCTGCCATGTTTGTTGCGATTGTAACCGCTCCGCGCTGACCGGCATCTGCAACTATCTCTGCTTCAAGCTCATGGAACTTTGCATTAAGTACCTTATGCTGGATGCCTCTTTTTGAAAGCATCTTTGATAATTCTTCGGAAGCCTCGATTGTAATCGTACCGACAAGTACAGGCTGTCCTTTTTCATGTGCCTCGGCTACGGCATCTACTATTGCTTTAAGCTTCTCACCCTTAGTCTTAAATACCGAATCCTGATGATCTATTCTCTTAATAGGAAGATTGGTAGGAACTTCCACAACGTCCATACCGTATATCTCTCTAAATTCGTTTTCCTCTGTAAGTGCGGTACCGGTCATACCTGCTTTCTTTTTATATTTATTGAAGAAGTTCTGGAATGTAATGGTTGCAAGTGTTCTTGTTTCTCTCTTAACCTTAACATTTTCCTTTGCTTCTATAGCCTGATGAAGTCCGTCGGAGAAACGTCTACCCGGCATGATACGTCCGGTAAACTCATCAACTATAAGTACTTCATCATCTTTAACAACATAATCCTTATCCTTGAACATAAGTGCATGTGCACGGAGTGCCATAATCATATTGTGCTGTATATCTATATTTTCAGCGTCGGAATAGTTTTCTATATGGAAGAACTGCTCTACCTCTTTTACACCCTGTGCGGTAAGAACAACCTGCTTATCCTTTTCATCAACAAGGTAATCTCCGTCTTCCTCAATCTGATTACCCATAATTGCATCCATCTTACTGATTTCCATGGATGCCGTTCCCCTTTTAAGTCTTCTTGCAAGATAATCACACATCTTATAAAGATCTGTTGACTTACCACTCTGTCCGGATATTATAAGCGGTGTTCTTGCCTCATCGATAAGAACCGAGTCAACCTCATCGACAATTGCATAATGCAAATCTCTCTGAACCAGCTGTTCTTTATATATAACCATGTTATCTCTTAAGTAATCGAAACCAAGCTCATTATTTGTAACATAGGTAATGTCGCAATTATATGCTTCACGTCTTGCATCGTTTTTATCTCCGTTTAAGATAACACCGACTTTAAGACCCAGGAACTCATGAACCTGTCCCATCCACTCGGCATCACGCTTTGCCAAGTAGTCATTGACAGTTACTATATGAACACCTTTTCCTTCAAGTGCATTTAAATATGCCGGTAGTGTAGATACAAGTGTTTTTCCTTCACCTGTTCTCATCTCGGGAATACGTCCCTGATGAAGAAGAATACCACCGATCAACTGAACTCTGTAATGCTTCATACCGAGAGTTCTTACTGCTGCTTCTCTTACAACTGCAAACGCTTCAACAAGTAAGTCATCCAATGTCTCGCCCTTAGCAAGACGCTCTTTAAATTCCGTAGTCTTGGCTTTGAGTTCATCATCGCTCAATGCCTGCATACTTTCATCCAAAGCTTCTATCTTATCAACTATAGGATAAATCTTTTTTAATTCCTTTTCACTGTGAGTACCAAAAACTTTTTCAAAAAGGTTCATTATTAATTACCTCCAAACTGATACAACATAGTTATTGCACCGTAAACCTAAATATATCATTTTTCAAGTATTTAGGCAAGGATTTTTATAATTTAATGAAAAAATATAATTTATTAAAATTATGAAATAATATGTTTTAATATATAAAGCTGATTTTTTTATTAAAAAAGCGGCTGCACCCTAATGCAACCGCCTTAATATCAATTTTATCTAAAATTCCGGCTCAATAAGTCCGTAAGTATTTCCCTTTCTCTTATATACTACGTTAACTTCTTCCGTTTCAGCATTTCTGAATACGTAGAAATTATGTCCCAAAAGTTCCATCTGAACGCATGCATCCTCAGGATACATAGGTTTTACCGCAAATCTCTTGCTTCTGATAATCTTAACCTCTTCATCATCGGTATCCTCATCACTAAAGAAGTCATCCTTGATATAATTTGCATTTTGTTCTTTATCAACTATCTTTTTCTTGTAGCGGGTTACCTGACGTTCTATAACCTCCACAACAAGATCAATGGATACATACATATCATCGCTTGCCTGCTCTGCTCTTATGATATGTCCCTTCATAGGAATAGTAACTTCAATCTTCTGTCTTTCTTTCTCAACTGACAGAGTAACCTGAGCATCAGTATCATCAGTGAAAAACTTCTCCAATCTGCCAAGCTTATCATATATGGCAGTCTTTAAACCTTCAGTAACATCAATGTTTTTTCCGCTAATTATGTAATTCATGTGCCCCACTCCTTTTTTGTCTGACTGATGTATCATAATAAAAAACACTTCTATGATACACTAAAAGTATTATACCATAGAAGTGTTATTTTTTAAAGTTAAATTTTAATAAACTCTTATCGCTTTACATGGCGTGCTGTAGTACATATTTGATACGATTATACCGACCTTTTCGTTACATGCATGAACAACCTGTCCACCGCCTATGTAAAGAGCTGCATGTCCGATTGTTGTACCACCGTTCTTGTAGAAAATTATATCTCCGGGTGCAACCTCTGATAAGCTAACCTCTGTACCGCAATTTGCCTGAGCTCTTGACGAATGAGGAAGATATACACCGAAATTGGCATATACACTCATCGTAAAACCTGAACAGTCAGTTCCGTCAGTAAGGCTTGAACCTCCGTAAACATAAGGATTTCCAACAAACTGTAAAGCAAAATCACATACGCTTTGTGCGGATGGATTTGCTGCCGGCGCAGGCGGTAAAGCCTCTGTTGCAGCTTCCGTTGCAGCTTCCGTTGCAGCCTCGGTTGTCTGAGCCTCTGTAGGTGCCTGGGTATTCTGGTTCTGAGCTGTTGCTTCTGTTGTTTTATTTTCTTCCGAATTAACAGCTACTGCCTTTCCGGTTCTGTAAGAAATACTTATATATTCATTCTTTACAAATCCCGTTAAAGAATCGTCAACCTCAACCTTTGTCCATGCATCTCCCTGGCTTACTATTCCGTATTCTTCGCCTCCGGTAAGGAGCGTAAGGCATTCACTTTCTTCGCTGTCACTTTGTCTTAATCGAAGCGTGGTTGCATTGACAACCGCAACCTTCTGCAAATTTTTTTCCGCATAGGTTTTTGCATCATTTCCGAAAATCAAAAATTCATTCTTTATATATCCGTCGCAATTTCCCGATTTGATATGTGACCATTCCGAGTCCTGCTCAACAACAGTAACAAGCCCACCGTTACTTATTATACCTATCTTATCGGAATATACATCTGCATTTTTTCTTATATTGACCTGACCGCTCGCCGTGACAATTGCTTTATTGCTGAAATCTATATAGGAAGCACTTGCTGCTTTTTCTTCTGTCTTTTCTTCCTGAACCTTTACTTCTTCATCCTGTGTCTTAACCGCACCCACCGAAAGAATTTCATCCAATGCAGATGTAGAATTATATGCTATGTATCTGTCAAGTGCAGAAGAAATACTTACATTCGAATCGTTATAAATTATCTCGGGTACAGCTTCCGCATCAATCGTCGTAGCAACAACAGCTTCTTCTGTAGTTTCAACAGCCTCGACATTAATATCCTCATTTTCTGCCGCATTTACATCCGGTAATCCGCAAAAGCTTATTCCAACACCGATAGCAGCGAATATCGCAAGCTGTTTTTTTAACTTACTTATCATTCGAATTCCTCCTATTATTTTTGGTTTATTAAAAAATCAACAATTAAATTTGTTACAAAAATGTTACATTTAGTATCCAAAGTATAGCAAGTTAACATAATATTGTCAACCATAATTTGAAAAAAATGCCCATCTTTTATTGAATCGACCATATTATACGATTACTTAACACCTTTTTCAGTATTTTTTACGTGCATCACCTCGCCTGACGGCTCGGTGATACGACTTCGTCGTATATTTAAGTTTTCACACTTTACATATTGCGTGCAAGCACTCATATGTAAAGTGTGAAAACTTAATTGCACGACTCAGTTACGCACAAAAAATGGAGCATATCAATGCTCCATAATTCCTTACAAACCTTCTACAAACGAATATCGATGTTTGCCCCGATATTTGGGTTAACGGAACGTTCCATCATTTGCGTAACCATGTCACCTGTAGACTCAACCGTGTCAAGGGATTTCTTTAACATAGCAACATCAATGGCATTCATAGTTCTTGTATCTGAAATTTGTAAACCCAATCCTGAACTTCCAAAAGAACTTATATTCATACCCAACACTCCTCATAATCATACCAAAAATGCATCATTTCTTATCCAATAATAGTAATTTTGTTTATTATACAATTTTCCGAATCTTTTCGCAAGTTGTTTTTGACATGTTTACGAAAAAAAACTCACAAATTATCTTATCTTTTTTTGTTTATATTATCCATTACCGCTTCTGCAACAGCCGAGGCGATCCTTTGCTGATATTCTTCGTCAGTAAGTTTTCCTGCCTCTTCGGGATTACTCAGAAAACCGCACTCTATAATCACGGCGGGACAGACACTTTTTCTCAAAATATAATAATCATTATTCGGTTTTGCAACACGATTATTATCAGCATCAACCTCTTTTTTTATCATCTTTTGTATACTCTCCGCAATCCTCCTGCTTTCACTTGAGCTTCCGTAATAAAACACCTGTGCACCCTTTACCTTCGTATCGCCAAAGCTGTTTTGATGTATACTTATCAGCAATGTTGCGTTACAGTTATTTACTGTTTCCATACGATTAATCATATCCGATTTCTTTTTGTTTGTTGTACCTTCGTCGGCAAGGCATTTATCACTATCCCGGGTAAGTATGACTCTTGCTCCTCTTTTTTCCAATTCTTCCTTTAGTTTTAACGCGATACTTAGATTTATGTCTTTTTCTTTTATCCCATCAGAGCTTACCTTGCCCGGATCATTTCCGCCATGCCCCGCATCTATTACAATGATTACATCTGAGTTTTTTTCTTTTGCATCACTAAAATATTCAAAGCAATTAATTAGCATAAGCAAAAAAAATACCAACATCCCGACCAAAGCCCTGAAAGGGTAATTTCGTCCGAAATATCGGTATTTTCCATTTTTATTTATCAGATTCGCCGTTTTTTTCAAATAAGTTAACTCCGATCATAACATAACTTATATATATTCTATGTTATATTTCTTAAAATATGATATTTTCAACTTACCTGAAATTTTATCAATTTATTGTGAGTTTATACAGGATTATCCTGTGCTTCCATCTTTTTTCTTTCTTCTCTCATTGCATCTATAATGGTATTTCTCGCCTCTATAGCCTGCTCTTTAGTAGCCTGCGGTGTATCTTTTAATACATAATCTATGCCCATTTGCTCATACTTTGTCTTTCCCATATCATGATAAGGAAGCACGTCAAGTGCTTTAATATGTTTAAAATGTGCAAGAAATTCACCAAGTCTCTTCAAATATTTTGGAATAAGTGTTATTCCCGGAACAAGAACATGTCTTATCCAGATTTCTTTTTCCTGCTCGTCCAAAAATTTAAGAAAATCAAATATATTATCACAAGGCTGTTTTGTAAGTTCAAGATGCTCCTTGGGGTCAATATGTTTGATATCAAGCATTATAAGGTCTGTTGACTTCATGAGTCTTTCGTATTTTGCATAAATCTCCGGATTGTCTCTTCTGAACATGATTCCTGATGTATCAAGACAGGTATGAATTCCCTTTTCCTTTGCCTTTTCAAAAAGCTCTATCAAAAAATCTATCTGTACAAGAGGTTCTCCTCCGGTTACGGTAAGTCCGCCATTCTTATAAAATTCCTTATAGCCGTCATAATCCTTTAAAATCTCATCCGGTGTCATTTTTGTCGCACCTGCCGTCTCCCATGTATCGGGATTATGACAATATTTACATCTCATAGGACAACCCTTTACAAATACAACATATCTTGTACCCGGTCCGTCAACCGTACCGAATGTTTCTATCGAATGAATCAAACCTTCCATAATCTGTCACCTCTTTTTAATATCCTTTACTTTGATTATTATATCACAAACGACATTTATAATTCCATAGCTATTTATGCATTTACTATGTTTGTTAAATATTTTTTGACTCACTTTTAAGTCAAAAAAGAGACCGGCTAAAAGCACGGTCTCTTTTTGAAAACCATTATTCACTAAAAATTAAAGTGACTCATGGAATGTACGTGAGATAACGTCAGCCTGCTGCTCAGGAGTAAGCTTGATAAAGTTTACTGCGTATCCTGAAACACGGATAGTAAGCTGTGGATAGTTCTCAGGATGCTTCTGTGCATCAATTAAAGTATCTCTGTTATATACGTTAACATTTAAGTGATATCCACCTTTTTCTACATATCCATCTAACATTCCAACTAAGTTATCAATCTGCTGTGTACTAGCCATTATTCTATATCCTCCTTTTCGAATTTTAAAATATATCAGTTATTTTCTTCAAATGCATCGTCTATGCCTTCATGTAAGGTCGGAACACTACATGCAAGATTGCCTTTTGCGCAGTCCAGACATCCAAGTGTTTCAACCTCTTTGCCTTCCTGATTAGGGTCATAGGACACATTGATGTGTCCATGTCCCTTTTCAACCATACCGTCTAACATTGCGACGATGTCTTCTACATTATTTAAACCGTTATCCATCAAATCAATCCTTTTTACTGTTAATCTTAAAGCTTAAGGTCAACATCAAGGTCACCTGCGAATACCTGATCTTCCTTACCAAGAGCTCCAGGGATGATTGAGAATGTATTTGAAATACCATCCTGTGAATCCATATATGGAAGCTTAGCTACTGAAGAAAGTGAAGCTACCGCACCATGAGTATCTCTTCTGTGCATTGGGTTAGCACCAGGAGCAAATGGTTCACCATGCTTTCTACCGCAAGGAGTATCACCGGTATTCTTACCATAAGTTACATTTGAAGTAATTGTAAGAATTGACATTGT
>DFDU01000011.1 GCA_002369325.1 Lachnospiraceae bacterium UBA3820 | reverse complement strand
TGAGAAGTGAGAGAATTGCATCTCTTGCAAACTATGTTATGACAGATGCATTAAATCCTGCTATCACAGCAGCAACACAGTGGTTTGAGAGAACACTTGATGATTCGGCTAATAAGAGAATTTCAATTCCTGAGGGCTTCCTTGCCATAGACGGAATACTTGATTTATATCTCAATGTAGTAGATGGTCTTGTAGTTTATGATATGGTTATCTATCAGCATTTTATGAGAGAGATACCTTTCATGGCAACCGAAAATATTATGATGGATTCCGTAAAGCGCGGAGGTAATCGTCAGGAGCTTCATGAGAAGATTCGTACTTATTCCATGCAGGCAGGTGAGCAGGTTAAGAAGTACGGAAATACCAATAATCTTGTTGACTTGATTGCGGCAGATGATTCTTTCGGAATGACAAAAGAGGAAATTGTAAAGCTTCTTGAACCAAAGAACTTCGTAGGTCGTGCACCTGAGCAGACAGCAGAATTCTTATCAGAGGTAGTTCAACCTATCCTCGATGCAAATTCCGACATACTCGGAATCACAGCTGAAATAAATGTATAAAAATATATATGTCTTAAGTAGAAAACATGCACTTGAAGTGCTGTTTTCTGCGTTTAAGAATTATTAATTATAATAAATGAAAGAGGAGAGATTAGGGAGGTAGAAAATGAATAAAAGAGCAGGAAACAGATTGCATATAAGAGCGACAAGAGTCGTGTTATCGTTGGCTCTGGCCATTGCGATGGTATTGGGTATGATACCGGGTACGGGATCGGTATTGCAGGTTCGTGCAGAGCAGGAAGTGTCCGGAAAGACCATTACTGGTCTCAGTACGGGGACCATCGGAAACCCGAAAAATGGAAAAGGCGGATGGAATAAGGTTTACTTCGGTTCAAAGGATGAGATTATTCGTTTTAATGTATTGAAGGTTGGGGAAAGCGTTTTCACTTCGGGAGAGAATAGGACACTTCTTTTAGACTGTGCGGATGTACTCGAGCTTCATAAGTTTGACGAAGATGGACAGCCGAATGAAGGTGCAACAAGAGTGGATTGGGCACACAGTGATATCAGGGTTTGGCTGAACGGTGATTTTAAAAATGCAAGGTTTACCGATTCGGAGATTGCCGCTATCGCGACAAGCTCAAAGAGTTCTAAAGCTAATAATTATGATGGAGACGGTTGGGAACCGTGGGGCACGGCCGGTATCAGCTGGGCACCGGTGCAAGATGATCAGATATTCTTCTTGGATGGGGTAGAGGCAACAAATAGAACCTACGGCTTCCCTGATAATGAACAATCTGATATAAGAATGAAATATTTGAATGGCAATTATGCACCGTGGTGGCTTCGTTCGCAGGCTAAATATTCTAATACAAGTGTTGGAGGTTCGCGAGACGGTAATGTGCAAAGCGTAGGATGCAATGATGAAGGAGTGGGTGTGAGTCCTACTTTAAATGTCAAGCTGTCATCTATTATGTTTTCATCCTTAATCCCATCGGAAACGAATTCTTATAAGTTGACGGTTCTGGATAAGGATAGCCAAGGTAATAATCTGATGTCCGTAAGCAGCACCGGAGCTGTGATGAATAATTCGACGGTTACCGTGCCATATACAATCACGGGAGATAATGCAAGCAATGCGACACAGGTATCTGTTGTAGTTACCGGTAGTGATGTAACATGGTCCGAAACAACCGGTTGGAGCACCACTGATGAACCGATTCAGTATACGAAGCTTAATGTGGATAGTTGGAGCACAGAGGGAAGCGGAACCTTTACTCTGAATACCAACATGGTAACAGGAACCTGGGGCACAAATTACAAGGTCTATCTTGTAGCAGAAGATGTGAACGAGGGAAAAGCAACAGATTATGCCAGTGCACCTGTTGAGATTCATCTTCATAATTTGACATATGCAGCCGGTACGGGAGACAATGCGAATGTGATTACGGTATCTTGTGCAAATAGCGGATGTCCGTTGACCGAAAGTCCGGTTTCACTTGAGCTTGTTGCTCCTAAGGCTAACACTTATGGCGAAACAGAAGACACTTCGGCGGCTCTGATAGGAAAGGATGCGTTTAACACTGCCACAGGACTGAATGTTTCGGATGATTCTATCAAGTATTATAAGGCCGTAAAAGAAGACGAGACTTATACTAAGGACGGCGAAGCCCTTGATGCGGCGCCTACAGACGCCGGGGATTACATTGCTGAGTTCACTTTGTCGGGTGTGAAGACTGCTCAGGGTGATAACAAGAGCATTACAGTTTCTGTCGGCTATACCTTCGACAAGGCCGACGGTTCTATTAAAAAAGCTCCTGTAGCCAAAAACCCTACATATAACGGTAAGTCACAGGAGCTTGTGACAGCAGGTGAAACAAACAACGGTACTATGCTGTACGCTCTCGGAAATAAAACAAAAGCAACCGAAGCTTATTCGGAATCTATCCCTACAGCAACCGAAGTTGGAACTTATTATGTATGGTATAAGGTTGTAGGCGATGATAATCATAATGATATCGATGAAACAAGTTTGGCTGCAACTATAAAACAAATTCCTTCAGACGGAACCATCACCACAAGCGGAATATATTGCGCAAGCAATTATCCGACTATTCAGGCCGGAATCAACATTCAGAAGAGTAACGAGAATGATGTTGTAGAATACAGGTGGGTTGGATGCAATAACAGTGAACCGGATAAGTGGTTTGAGGTAAGTCCATGGACCAAAGACAATAACTGGATGAACTGGACTCCTGAAAAATCCGGCGGATATGTATTCGTTTGCTATGCAAGAGTAGTCGGAAATGAAGAAACTTCAGAGATACAGTATGCTTTCGGAACAGAATATCATAAGCAGATAAAAGGTATATGCCAGATGCCATATACAGGTGAAGGCGGAGGATATCTTATCGGTATAGAAAGCTACGATAATCCTAACAACTCATATTCGTACGAAATGCTTATACTTGACTGCAACCTTTACATGCAGGGCAAGGATGCCTGGGTTTATACAACCGGAAGATGCGGAGCACAAGGAAACTGCCTCTGGACAGTATGGCAGCCAACATACGGATACTACTGGACATTATTCAGAGTATATGATGCCAACGGCGAACTCATAGACGAGGCCTGCTACGGCTTCCAAAACGTAAACTAATATACAAATTCCTGTCTACCATGCAGGATTGACAGAAAGGGTTCCACTGACGGAACCCTTTCTTTTTCTTCTTCTGACACGAAAGCCAAAGCATAGGGTATTTACAACGTGCCATCAATTTGCTAAAACAGCACATTCGTGCTTTCGAGATTTGTACGAAAACGAAAACTCGCTGTGCTCAAACAGTTCGTTTCCTGAGCAAATCATCTTCAATCACTCATTGCTGTTTTAACGCAAATCGGGCAATGTTGTTAAATACCCTACGCTTTTTTCTCCCGCACCATATTTAATTGTATGAATGCTTACGTCAGTGAAAACCTTCTTATGATTAATAGAAAACAAACACTGTAAGTGCAATTTGAGTCAATAATACAGACTATTTTGTATAAGGCTTAAATTTAGTCCGTATATTTCTTCATGGCATACGGACTATTTTGCATAAAGCCGAAATTTAGTCCGTATATTTCTTCATGGCATACGGACTATTTTGTATAAAGCCGAAATTTAGTCCGTATATTTCTTCATGGCATACGGACTATTTTGCATAAGGCTTAAATTTAGTCCGTATATTTCTTCATGGCATACGGACTATTTTGCATAAAGATGAATTTTAGTCCGTATATTTCCGCATAGCATACGGACTTTTTTGCATAAAGATGAATTTTAGTCCGTATATTTCTTTATGGCATACGGACTTTTTTGCATAATGCCAAATTTAAGTTTATGAAGGCTCCCGTCGGTGGAACCCTTTCTATCAATAGCAGATACCCGGTTCGTGTGCAGGCGGGATAACAGGCAGGGGTACGAAAACATTTGCATAATTTGTGTTAAATCAGCAACGAGAATTTGCATATATTCGCTCAGAAACCGGAATGTCTGAGCGTAGCGAGTTTTCGGTTTCGTGCGAATATAAAGAATTCGAGTGTTCTGATTTAAAAAACTATGTGCGTTAGATTAACTGCCTGCTTTTTTGTTCAGTATATTAACCAATATGATACCGATGTTATTGCGGGAAACAGAATTTAGGGTTTGTTCTTGAAAATAAATTGAAAAAATTGTAGAATTGTACCATAAAAATTTGAAATTGATACGTATATTATTATGAAAGGCGGTTTAATGATGACTGACATAGAATTTTCGTCAGCCATTGATTTGCTTTTAAATGGTGATAAAAACGGACTTAAGGCTATATATGAGGCATATATGAAGCTTATATATGCGGTAGTGTATAATACGGTTCAGAGCAAGGAAGAAGCAGAAGATATTACATCGGAGTTCTTTATTAAGCTGGTTCGTGTGGCGGGAAGTTTTAAAAAGGGAAGCCCACACAAGACGTGGCTTGTAACCATTGCAAAGAATATGGCAATTGATGCAATAAGGAAAAATAAAAATACCGTAGCGGAATTTGAAGAACCGCATACGGAGGGTATAGAAACCAAAGCTGTACTTTCACAGGATATGAAGCAGGCAATGGCAACGCTTAATCCTAATGAAAAAGAAGTAATTGATATGAAGCTTATGGGACAGCTGAAATTTAAGGAAATAGCCAGGATAACCGGGAAGCCGATAGGAACGGTCACGTGGCTGTATAATGAGGGAATAAAAAAGCTAAGGAGGTGTCTTTCTAATTATGAGTAAGAATACAATTGATTTAAATGAATATAAGAACAGTCAGGAAGACATTGAAGCTATGGCTTTGGATATACCTGATGAGCTGATTGATGCATATTTAAATGAAGTGGAAATAAATACTCCGGATCTGTGGTCTAAAATTGAGACAGGATATGAAAAGGAGCTTAAATTAATAGATAGCGAAAATAAGACAAGAAGAAAAAAGGTAATAGGATTTATTGCGGCAGCGGTTGTAATTGTTGTTATAGCAATTCCTGTAGCAATATTTAATGTAGCGGGTAAAAAGGAAAGCAAAAAAGAAGAAACAACCGAAAATAAAGAGTTTTCCTTTAACTATGAAGAAAGTGCCGATTCAGATGATTATGAAGTTGATGAAGCCTACATGGAAGCAGAAGATACAACAGAAGCTTACGAAGAACAGGAAAGTGATTCCGCTTCATCTGATACACGGGAGCAATATTCTTCAAATGTGATATATGATAACAAGAATTCCGAAAAAACAGATAATGCCGAAGGCACGGCAGATGAAGCGTTTATCAATGAAAATGAAATTGCAAAAGAAATTGTTTTTAACGGAATTACCTATATCGATACTAAGGAGGCTTTTGTTGATACACTGCCTGAGAAATTTGCGACTGAAGCATATATAACAAATGACTTCTGCAGCTATCCTGAAGAAGAGCTGACTGTTATATGGACCGGAAATAAAGATGATTGCGATTATATTTATATAAGCTATAAAAATTATTTCAGATTATATATAAATAAAGACAAGGCTGAGAATTAAAAAATCATACCAAATAAGATATCATACAAAAAAGACATCATATATAATCGGATGTTATACAATAAAAGACATCATTCAAATTATGTCATGGAAATAATTCCGGATACATAGTTTGTATGATGTTTTTTATTGTCTTTTTAATTTAAGAAGATGGATAAAAACTAAACAGGAAGATATTAAGCACCATATAAAATGATATATTAATTAACAATAAAAAAAGAAAAAAATTAATAAAAAAATAAAATAAAATAATAATTAAAAAATCTCATAAAATTTCCCATAAAAACAAAAATCCCCTGCGTATATATAACAGATACGAAAATAAGGTATCAAAAAACCATTTAAAAATTAAAAAATACCGCTTTTCAAAAAACAACAAAAAACTAAGAAAAATAATCAGAAAGAATATGGAGGAAATGATTATGAGAAAAGGATATTTGGGAAAAAAGATAATGGCAGTTACACTCGCAGGAGCTATGATGCTTAGTATGTGTGCGTGCGGCAAGGAAAAGAAAAATGTTACAACGCTTATTGAAAATACAAGTGAAGAACAGAATCCAACCGAAGAAGAAAACACAACCGAAGCAGTTGATGTGGAATATGAAGATACAGAGGAATATTACTCAAAAGACGATGGATGTTATGAGTACGATCTGGCCGGAGAAGCTTGTACGAACGATGTAGGTGCATATTACGTTGAAACCGAAGATACTTACTATGGTGATGAAGAGTTTAATACAAATGAATATAATGATCTTGCTGAGAATCCTTGGCTTTCGGTTAAACTTTCACCGCTTTCGACATTTGCGGCAGATGTTGATACAGCTTCATACAGCCAGATAAGAAAGAATATTATGGAAGGCTATGGCGTGGAAGCGGGTATGGTCAGAATTGAAGAAATGATAAATTATTTCCATTATGATTATGAAACACCAAAGGGCGATGATAAGTTTGCGGTTCATATGGAATATGCGGATTGTCCATGGAATAAGGATTCAAAGCTTGCGCTGGTTTCACTTAATACTGAGAAAATTGATTTTACCGATGCTCCGGAATCAAATATAGTATTTCTTATAGATACATCCGGATCAATGTTTGATGATGATAAGCTTCCGCTTGTACAGCAGTCAATGTGCATGCTTGCCGAAAATCTTACCGAAAAGGACAGAGTTTCAATAGTAACTTACGCAGGCGGGGATGAAGTTGTTCTTGAGGGAGCAAGAGGAGATGACTATTATACTATAAGCTCAGCTATAGAAGGACTTGAGGCATGGGGCTCAACCAATGGTGCTGCCGGTATCGAGACTGCATACAAGCTCGCAGAGAAGTATTATATTAAGGGTGGAAACAACAGAGTTATCCTTGCAACAGACGGTGATTTAAATGTTGGTGTTACAAGTGAAAGTGCTCTTGAGCAGCTTATAACCGAGAAGAAAAAATCAGGAGTTTTCTTAAGCGTTATAGGTGTAGGTTATGGAAATTATAAGGACAATAAGCTTGAAACACTTGCAGATAAGGGTAACGGAAATTACGCATATATTGATTCGATTTTTGAGGCAAAGAAAGCATTAGTTGACAATTTGGGAGCAAGTATGGTGACTGTCGCAAAGGATGTTAAGCTTCAGGTTGAGTTTAATCCGGCGCTTGTAAAGGGTTACAGACTTATCGGATATGAGAACAGAGTTATGGCAGCAGAAGACTTCAACGATGATACAAAAGACGGTGGAGAAATGGGTGCAGGTCACAGTGTAACAGCTATATATGAAATAATCCCGGCTGATTCAAAGGCAGAAGTTCCAACAGCGGATTTAAAATACAGTGATGGCGTTGATAATGAAATCTATGGAAACGGTGAATACAATGATGAGCTTTTCACATTAAGAGTGAGATATAAGGAGCCGGAAGCAGATAAGAGCGAACTTGTGGACTTTGTTTGCAAAACAAACAATTATTCAAAGGATGGAAGCGACAACTTAAGATGGGCAGCATCTGTTGCAGCATTCGGAATGTATCTTAAGGACAGTGAATATATGGGTTTTACCGACAAGAAGCTTATCCTTTCTCTTGCTAAATCAGTAAAGGATTATGAAGATGATGAGTATAAAAAGGAATATATCGATCTTGTAAATGAATATTTTGACACTATTGATTAATATTAAAACGGTAAATATTGCCGGGGAGACAGCTCTCTCCGGCAATATTTTCATTTGGATAAATATGATTAAGAATGCTATCTTTATTTGGAAAAGTATGATATAATATCAACGTGTATGTTTCATTTTGAGACTTGTTTCTTTTGAGTTACTCATGGGAATTATGAGATATTCATGAAAATAAGCGAAGCATATTATAATAAAAAGGAGAAGATGTATGGATAATAATAATTTTAATCAACAGGGTTACGGTCAGCAATTTCAAAATATTGAACCGACTCAGCCTGTATTTCCGCAGCAGTCGGCTCAAACAGGTATGAACCAGCAATACGGACAGCCTGCACAGCAGAATATGGGACAGCAATATTCGCAGTCGGCACAGACCGGTGCGAATCAGCAATATGGACAGCCTGCACAGCAGAATATGGGACAGCAATTCGCAAATATGCAGCAGTCAGTACAGAATAGTGCGAACCAGCAATACGGACAGCCTGCACAGCAGAATATGGGACAGCAATATTCGCAGTCGGCACAGACCGGTGCGAATCAGCAATATGGACAGCCTGCACAGCAGAATATGGGACAGCAATTCGCAAATATGCAGCAGTCAGTACAGAATAGTGCGAATCAGCAATACGGACAGTCTGCACAGCAAAACATGGGACAGCAATATGCTCAGCCTACACAGCAGAATATGAATCAGCAATATGCTCAGTCTGCACAGCAGAATATGAATCAGCAATATGCTCAGCCTGCACAGCAGAATACGAGACAGCAGTATGAACAGCCGCAAAATAATTTTAATAATTATAGTAATGGAAATAACGGTGGCGATAACGGCGGAAACGGTGGAAAAAAGACAGGACTTATAATAGGAATCATAATTGCAGCCATAGTAATTATAGGCGGTATCGTAGCTACGGTTCTTTTGTTAAATAAAAACAAAGCAGATGATAAAGATAAGAATTCAGGTAAAGAAACAACTACTGCAGAGGTTACAACAACCGAATCAACTACGACTGAGATGACAACTACCGAAGCAACTACGACGGAAATGACAACTACCGAAGCTACAACTACCGAAGCTACAACTACCGAAACTGCAACTACCGAGTCATTAAATCCTGATCAGATACCTGAAGGAACAAAATATTATATACTTTCGGATATGACCGAAAACGGTCAGGAAAGCGGTGAATTTGCCGAAGACTTGAAGATGCTTGAAGGATATAAGGTGGCATATTTGCTTTTCTACCCGGACGGAACGGGATATATTTATGTATATTCAACATTTGACGATGAGTTCACCTATGATGCTACTTCCGTAACAATAACAGGTGAAAAAGTAAATATGACTTCCGATGGAAATAATGTTTATCTGGATGACGGATACTATACAATTGTTTTAAAAGAGATAACAAAAGCAGAGTTTGATTCATTGCAGGATTTACCGGAGGATCTTGATGAATATTAAAAACCGGATTTACCATTCCTTTACTAAAAGATAAAAATTTGTTATAATACACGTCAAAGTGTTAAAGTAAAACCGATACGTTTTTGGAGGAGATTGAGCATGGATTTAAATGGAACTATGATGCAATACTTTGAGTGGGATATGCCTGCCAACCAAAGCCTTTGGAAAGAGTTAAAAGAGGAGGCTGCAAAGCTTAAGACGGCCGGCGTGACTGCAGTATGGCTTCCACCGGCATATAAGGGAGCAGGTGGCGCCAAGGATGTTGGTTATAGTGTATATGACTTATATGATTTGGGTGAGTTCAAGCAAAAGGGTTCCGTTGCAACAAAATACGGTACTAAAGACGAATATCTGGCGGCCATAAAGGCACTTCACGAAAAAGACATAAATGTATATGCGGATATTGTACTTAATCACAGAATCGGAGCTGATGAAGTAGAAGAGGTTTCGGCTCAGGAATTCAATGAGAACAGTCGTAATCAGATGGTTGGAGACAGCAAAGTTATTGGAGCATGGTCTAAGTTTACATTTCCGGGAAGAAAAGGTAAATATTCCGATTTTACATGGAATTGGACTCATTTCGACGGAATCGACTGGGATCAGGACAGAGCAAAAAAATCACTCTTCTTATTCAAGGGTAAGGAATGGGATAAGGAAGTAGATAAAGAACTTGAGAATTATGATTACCTTATGGGAGCCGATGTCGATTTTGACAATCAGGAAGTAAGGGAAGAGCTTGTCAGATGGGGCAAGTGGTACACGGAGTTTGCTAATCTTGACGGTTACAGACTTGATGCCGTAAAGCATATTAATAAGTATTTTTACAAGGATTGGTTAAAGCAGATAAATGAAGCATTTGGTAAAGAATTCTTTGCAGTAGGGGAGTATTGGCATTGGAATGTTGATTTGCTTCAGGATTATATAGCTGCTACCGAGGGCATGGTCAGATTGTTTGATGTACCGCTTCATTTCAATTTCCATAATTGCTCAAAGGCTCATGGAAATTACGATTTGAGAACTATATTTGACGGAACACTTACAAAGATTAATCCTCTTATGGCAGTTACATTTGTAGATAATCATGACAGTCAGCCCGGACAGAGTCTTGAATCCTGGGTTGAGGATTGGTTCAAGCCTTTGGCTTATGCACTTATTCTTTTGAGACAGGATGGTTATCCTTGCGTATTCTATGGTGATTATAAGGGCATACCGACTGCTAAGGTTAAGTCTAAGAAGAGAGAACTTGATAAGCTTCTTAAGCTGAGAAAGCTTAAAGCATATGGTCCGCAGCATGATTATTTTGATGATCCGAATTGTATCGGATGGACCAGAGAAGGCGATGAGGAACATAAAGAATCCGGACTTGCCGTAGTTATATCTGACGGAACAGGCGGAACGAAGCGTATGTACATAGGAAGACAATTCGCAGGCTGTCATTTTGCGGATGCGATGGGCAATGCAAGATACAATATCAAGATTGATGAAGATGGTTGCGGTAACTTCTATGTAAACAGGGGAGCAGTTGCTGTCTGGGTTCAGAAGGAAAACAAATAGAGGGTGATTATATGGGGAAGACGATTAGAAATGATACCGTAAAGGAATTATTTGAAGCCATACTCACGCTGAAAAATGTAGATGAGTGCTTTGATTTTTTCGAAGATGTATGTACGGTTAATGAGGTTACTTCAATAGCACAAAGATTTGCTGTTGCAAAGATGTTAAAGGAAAAGCATACTTATATAGAGGTTGCCGAAAAAACCGGCGCTTCAACTGCTACCATAAGCAGAGTAAATCGTTCGCTCAACTATGGTAATGACAGCTATGATATGGTTCTTGACAGAATGATGAAAAAATAAACAGACATATAGTTTGTATTTTTCAATATTATAATTTTTAAACTGAATAGTTCTTAAGTAATGTCCCTCCTCAGTCGATATATTTTTTAGGAAAGTACCTCCTATGAGTAGACTGATTTGTATCGCTTTTAGCGAGACAAAGGAGGGACATTATGATTATTAACCAAAGCGCGGTAGGCATGTCTGCCAAAAGCACTGAGAAGCGAACTTACAGGCAGACACACGGGACAATTATGTCCAATCTTACGACAGGTGCCATGAATTTTTCGGATAATTCATTTTCGGCAACCTATGAAAGAAGCTGGGAGGAGTCGCAGGATAAGAACACGGAAAGCGCTGATGCATTAAAAAGCGAGCCGTATCTTCCGTCGCCTCAGACATTGGCGCAATCGGAAAAAAGAGCCGGCGACAGCAGAGAGAGACTGCTTGGTCAGCTTAGAATTTTTTTGATTGAATTTCGAAACAGTCTTTCACTTATGATCGGTGTAAGGGATAAAGCGATGAGACATAAGCTTTTAAGCGGTAATTCCCTGGATTTAACCACAGGCTCATTTGATGGAAGCTACAGCTTATGGAAAAGGACAGATTACTACAGTATAGAATATGAAGAAAAAGCGAGCATGTCCTTTAGTACAACCGGCAAGGTGATAACTTCCGACGGAAGACAGCTTGAGTTTAATCTTGAGCTTGAGATGACAAGAGAGTATTATGAATCAACTGAGGTGTTGAATCAAAGTGTCGAAGCGATTATGACAGATCCTTTGGTAATAAGTCTGGACGGTAATCCTATATCGGTAAGTGATCAAAAATGGCGCTTTGATATAGATGCCGATGGTACTAAAGATAGTATTTCTCTATTATCCAGGGGAGCCGGTTTCTTATGCTTTGATAAAAACGGTGACGGAACGATTAATGACGGTAGCGAAATGTTCGGATCCAAAACCGGCAATGGATTTGCGGAGCTTTCGTCTTATGATTCGGACGGAAACGGATGGATTGATGAAGCTGATGAAATCTATGATAAGCTTTCTGTATGGCAAAAAGATGATGCCGGAAACGATAAGCTTATAAGTCTTCGTGATGCAAAGCTGGGTGCCATTTATCTTGGCAGTGCTCGTTCCGAATTTGCACTTAAATCCCTGACTGACAACAAACAAAATGCACAGATAAGACGTTCCGGAGTATTCCTTCACGAAAACGGAATGTCCGGCATTATACAGCAAATCGATATGGCAAAGACAGCAGTATAAACATCTGATTGCCACAATATGACTGACATAAAAACTTCTGCTGACAGATTTAAATTTTGGCTTACATGACGTAAGTAAAACACAGTGGGTAGCTATAACGTATCGTCAATTTGCTAAATCAGTACACTCAATTCTTGTTATTTGCATGAAATTGATAAACTCGCTTTCGCTCAGACATATCAATTTCAAAGCAAATATCTGCGAATTTTCGTTGCTGATTTAACGCAAATCGGATAATGTTACAGCTACCCACTGTGTTTACTTTACGTCATAAATACTTCTTTGATTCTGTCAGCAGAAGCATTTATGTCAGTAGTGAAAAACAGCACAATACGTGCTGTTTTTCGCTATCGGTATCATATTGGTTAATAAATACTGATACAAGAAAGCAGGCAGTTAATATAGCATCCGCATAGTTTTTGTTAAATCAGCAATGAGAATTCACATAGATTCGCTCAGAAACCGAACTGTCTGAGCGAAAGCGAGTTTTCGGTTTCGTGCGAATATAAAGAATTCGAATGCTCTGATTTAAAAAACTATGTGCGTTAGATTAATTGCCTGCTTTCTTTGTTCAGTATATTAATCAGTATGATACCGATGTTATTGTGGGGAATAGAAGATTTTACTCTTCTTCAATTGCTTCTTCCTCGATAGGTGTTATGGTTACGAGGATACGGTCGATTCGGTTTTTTATTACGTTGATGACTTTGAAGTGAATGTTTTCAAAGTCGGCTTCGTCATTTTCCTTTGGAAGCTTATCCATAATTTCTATGACAAATCCTCCTAGTGAATCATAATTATCGGATGTGAGGTTTGTTCCGATGGCATCATTTAAGTCGGTTAATTTGATTGATGCTTCAATGTCATAGACATTTTCCTCAACTTCTTTGATAAGGTTGTTTTCGTCTTCGTCATATTCATCACGTATATCACCGACTATTTCTTCAATTAAGTCCTCCATGGTTATTATACCTGAGGCTACGCCGTATTCATCAATGACGATTGCCATGGTTGTTGACGAAGTCTTAAGATCCGAGAAAAGCTGGCTCGTTTTTTGATGCTCATATACGTAGACCGGCTTACGAAGAATACTTCTTAAGTCGAAGTAATCAATATCATTTACATGGCTGTAGTAAAATAAATCCTTGAGATAAAGTATACCAATGATGTTGTCCTTGCTTTCCTCGTAGATAGGTATACGTGAGTAAGATTCGGACATAAACAAATCGATAAGCTCATCATAAGTGGAAACTACATCGGCGCAGACGATGTCGGCTCTCGGAATCATTATATCTTTGCAAAGTGCATCACCAAAATCAACCACATTTGAAATCATAAATTTTTCTTCCGGTTCTATAACACCTTCCTCGTGGCTGACATTAACAACAGTCCGAAGTTCCGATTCGGTCATTTGATTATTGTCGGCATCAATATCTATTCCGAATATTTTATATATAATACCTGTGATAAGATTGAGAAGCCATATAACCGGTGTAAGTATAAACATAAGCCATGAGATAGGATAAACAAAAATCATGGATAACTGGAGTGAATACTTTGTAGCTATGGTTTTTGGCGTTATCTCACCGAAAATAAGCACAAGAAATGTAAGTATTCCGGTTGAGTATCCTATAAATCTGCTTCCGAAAACGTCAGTACAAAGTGTTGTTGTAAGTGCGGAAGCAGAAATGTTTACGATATTGTTTCCGATCAATATAGCACTCAAAAGCTTTGCAGGCTTGTCAGTTATCTTTAATACTTTTTTTGCAGGCTTACTTCCTTCGTCAGCTCTGGAACGAAGCTTGATTCTACTTACTGATGTCAGTGCTGTTTCTGATGAAGAAAAGAATGCCGAAAGCAAGAGTAAAATTATTATAATTACAAGAATAATACAGGGACTCCCGTCCAAAAAATCATCTCCTTTAGTTAATAAAATTGTTTTTTGAATTCATATTTATAGATGTTTATTTTATATATAATATGTTATAATGTCAAGTGCGAGTGCATATGATAAAATGCTGGCGAGTGCACATGATAAAATGCCGGCGAGTTCATATGATAAGATGTTGGCGAAGGCATATGATAAGATGCAGATTAATGCTCAAAAAAGGGCGTTTGAATATGTTTTGATAGGAATATGTTGACATGAATGATATGGAAAAAACAAAGGATAAAGAAAACAGCAAAGATAAATTTAATGAAAATAAGATTATTACAAAAAGAGATTTAATGTTAATAATTATACTTTTGGCTGTTATGATTATCCTTTTTTTATTTATGTATTTAAATAAAAAAACAGGTTATAATGTCAGGATTTCGGCGGATGGGAAAACGATAAAAACCCTTTCTCTGGATAAGGATGAGGAATATGTCTTTGAGGTAGATAAGGGTTATAATGTAGTCGTTATAAAGAATAATGAGGTATATGTTAAAGAAGCGGATTGCCCTGATAAAATATGTGTTAAACACAAAAAAATAAGCAATATCGGAGAGACAATAATATGTCTTCCTCATAAGCTTGTGGTAGAAATAACAAAGTGACCTGATGAGAAGATAAAGAAAATAATAGCACCACTTTCCTTACTGTAATTGAAGTGAAAATAACAAAGTGACCTGATGGGTCAAAGTAGATGTATATTGATAGATAAACGAATTGATAAATTATTAAGAATGCGGCGATTATATGATGAAAAAAAATTCAGATAATAACAAAAAAAATTACCAAAGTACACGCCGGGCATCGGGCATGACTGCGCTTTGCGGTGTGCTTATTGCACTTGCCATGGTGCTTTCGTATATTGAAAGTCTGATTCCCATAAGCTTTGCCGTTCCGGGAATCAAACTCGGTCTTGCAAATATCGTTACAATCATTGCACTTATTAAGCTTGGATTTAGGCCTGCGATTATAATAAGCATCGGAAGAGTTTTACTTTCGGGGCTTTTGTTCGGAAATCCGGCAACCATTATGTACAGTATGGCGGGAGCGCTGCTGAGTATACTTGTTATGTTTGTTATAAGAAAGTTTAAGCTTTTGTCCATAACGGGCACAAGTGTTTGCGGTGCCATTGCGCATAATGTGGGACAGCTTACGGTGGCTGCGATCGTCATCGAAAATACGAAAATCTTTTATTATCTTGCAATTCTTTCTGTGTCCGGAATAATAGCCGGAATTTTTATAGGCATTCTTGCCGGAATAATCATAAAAAATATTCATTTTTAAATGTGAAAAATCTGTAAAATACCCCCTTAAAACAGGCAGATTTTATTGTAAAAATATAGCTTTTGTAGTAGAATATTTATAAATATTTTTATAGTGGGGTAAATGTAATGAAATTGACATTTAAGGGTGGTATTCATCCATATGAGGGTAAGGAACTCACCATGGATAAGGAAGTTGTCGAATATCTGCCAAAAGGTGAAATGGTTTATCCACTGTCACAGCATATCGGAAAGCCTGCTAAGCCTGTTGTGAAAAAAGGCGATGAGGTTAAGGCAGGAGATTTGATAGCTGAAGCTGACGGATTTGTTTCGGCAAATATTTATGCTTCCGTATCGGGCAAGGTTAAGGTGATAGAGCCAAGACTTACATCCTCCGGTTCTAAGGTGGATTCAATCGTTATTGAAAATGACGGTCTTTATGAGACAAAAGAGTTTATTCCAAACGATAAGGAGATAAGTGAATACACGAAAGAGGAGATTATCGGAGCCATAAAGGATGCCGGTATTGTCGGTATGGGCGGAGCCGGATTTCCGTCTCATGTGAAGCTTTCGCCGAAGGAGCCTGATAAGATTGACCGAATAATCGTAAATGCTTCCGAGTGTGAGCCGTATCTTACCTCGGATTACAGAAGAATTATGGATGAGGCGGACAAGGTTATTGACGGCTTGAGAATCATTCTGAGTCTGTTTCCGGGTTCAAAGGGTATTATCGGTATCGAGAGCAATAAGCCTAAGGCTATAGCACTTCTTCGTGAAAAGCTTGCCGGTGATCCGGATATAACAGTAAATAAGCTTAAGACAAAATATCCGGAGGGAGCCGAAAGACAGCTTATATATGCAAATACGGGAAGATATATCAATTCAAAAATGCTTCCTGCGGATGCAGGCTGTATAGTACATAATGTTGATACGGTTTATGCCATTAGTGAGGCTGTAAGAGAGGGCAAACCTCTTATGGACAGGATAGTTACCGTAACCGGTGATGCAATCGAAAATCCTACAAATTTCAAAGTAAAAATCGGTACAAGCTATAAAGAACTTGTGGAAGCTGCAGGTGGATTTAAAAATGATCCGGCAAAGATTATTGCGGGCGGACCTATGATGGGTAAGGCGATATATACGCTTGATATGCCTATAACAAAAACAAATTCAGCAATTCTTGCCATGACGAAGGATGAAGTTGCCGAATATGAGAGTAGCGCATGTATAAGATGCGGAAGATGTGTGTCGGTATGTCCGGGACGGGTTATGCCAAATATGCTCAGTGACCTTGCGGAAGCCGGAGCTATAGACGAGTTTATGGCAAATAACGGCATGGAGTGTTGCGAGTGCGGATGCTGCTCGTATGTATGTCCCGCTAAGAGACATTTAACCCAGACTATAGCAGGTATGAGAAAAAATATACTTGCAAATAAGAAAAAGTAAGAGAGGAGAAGAAAAATGAACGAAAATGAATTAAAGCTTAAGATATCTGCTTCTCCTCATGTGAGAAGCCAGGCGACAACGGCGGATATTATGTCCGATGTAATGATCGCACTTGTACCGGCTACGGCATTCGGTGTTTATCTTTTTGGTAAGCATGCCGCATTTCTGGTGCTTGCGTGCGTTCTGTCAGCCGTTCTTGCCGAGTTTATATATGAAAAACTGATGAAGCTTCCGGTAACCATCGGAGATTTTTCGGCAGTTGTTACGGGTCTTTTACTTGCAATGAACCTTCCACCGGAACTTCCGATATGGATGGGCGTACTTGGTTCTGTGTTTGCAATAATAGTTGTTAAGCAGCTTTTCGGAGGATTGGGTAAAAACTTTATGAACCCGGCTCTTGCAGCAAGATGCTTTTTGCTTCTTTCCTTCGGAGCATCCATGACAAAATTTGTATATGACGGTGTGACGAGTGCTACGCCTCTTGCACTCCTTAAAAACGGAAGTCATGTAAATCTTAAAGATATGTTTCTTGGTTATACAGCAGGAACCATCGGTGAGACATCGGCCATAGCTCTTCTTATCGGTGCGGCTTATCTTCTTATCAAGAGAGTAATAAGCCCGAAGATACCGCTTGTCTATATAGGTACATTTGCGATAGCTATGACGATATATGCAGTTGTTAAGGACAAGGATGTGGTTAATTTCGTATTATGCGAAATCTGCGGAGGAGGACTTATGCTCGGTGCATGGTTTATGGCAACCGATTATGTAACATCACCTATCACACCTGTCGGAAAGATAATATATGGTATCGTGCTCGGACTTCTTACATTTACATTGAGAATATTCGGAAACGGAGCAGAGGGTGTATCATATGCGATTATCATGTCAAACCTTCTTGTACCGCTTATAGAGATGGCTACAAAACCAAAGGCATTCGGTGAAGGTGCGGAAATGTCTGCCGAAGATAAAAAGAAAAAGAAGGCTGAGGAAAAGGAAGCAAAAAAAGCAAAAGCCGAAGAAGATGCTGATAAGAAAGAAGCTTCAGAGTCTGATAAAAAATCAGATGCTTCCGAAAAAACCTCCGAAAAGGAAGGAAAGGATATTAAGGGTATATTTAAAGCCATATGTGCAATCATGCTGATAACCGTAATCATGGGTGCCATACTCGGTACGGTTTACAGCGTGACAAAGGAGCCTATCGAAAAGGCTGAGGAAAAGGCAAAGCAGGAGGCTTATAAAGAGGTATTCCCTGAGGCTGCCGACATTTTAACGTTAGATGGAGAAAAACTGGATTATGCACAGCTCAACGATCTTATACACAGCTTTGGATTTACACATGACACGATTGATGAAATATGTCTGGTAAGCGATGCCGACCAAAACTTAATCGGATATATAGTTGTGGTAACCAACGATAACGGTTACGGCGGCAAGATACAAATGGTTGTCGGTATGAGAAAAGATGCTACGATAACAGGTCTTGCCTTCCTTGAACTTAAGGAAAGCCCGGGACTTGGTATGGAGGCCGATAAGGAGAAGTTCAAGAATCAATTTGTCGGCAAGCATGAAACAAGATATGAGTATACAAAGACAGGTGCTGTCGTAGACAGTCAGATAGATGCGATTTCAGGTGCTACCATTACAACCTCTGCAGTTACGGACGGTGTAAATACTGCAGTTGCACTTATCACTATGTTGGGAGGTGAGTAAGATGGGAAAAAATATTGAAAGATTATATAACGGCATAGTTAAAGAAAATCCAACCTTTGTACAGATGCTCGGTATGTGCCCTACTCTTGCTGTCACAACCTCTGCGATAAACGGACTCGGCATGGGACTTACGACCATGGTTATTCTTACATTGAGCAATATAATGATATCCCTCTTACGAAAGCTGATTCCGGATAAGGTAAGAATACCGGCATTTATAGTTATCATAGCTTCCTTTGTTACAGTGGTTCAGTTTTTACTTAAAGCATATATACCAAGTCTTAATGCAAGTCTCGGTCTTTATATACCGCTTATAGTTGTAAACTGTATCATACTCGGACGTGCGGAAAGCTATGCATCAAAAAATCCTGTTATCCCATCGGCATTTGACGGTATCGGAATGGGACTCGGATTTACCGTAGGTCTTACTATAATCGGTATAATCAGAGAAATACTCGGTTCGGGTACCATATTCGGTCATATGATTTATTCGGGATATAAGCCGATAGGAATATTTGTAATGGCACCGGGAGCATTTCTTGTGCTTGCGTTTGTTGTTGCATTTATAAATAAGCTTAATATAAATAAGGCGAAGAAAAACGGAACAACACCGAAGACCTGCAGACTTGATGAGTGTGAGGGATGTCCAAATGTGCTTTGTTCGGGAAAGGTAAAGGAGGATTAGCGATATGAATATTATATTATTGGCCATTTCGGCTGCATTTGTAAATAATGTTATATTGGTTCAGTTCCTCGGTATCTGTCCTTTCCTCGGAGTTTCCAAGCAGATAAAGACGGCAGCAGGTATGGGCGGCGCGGTTATATTTGTAATGGCTATTTCATCAACCGTTACAAGCCTTATATATTATTTTATACTTGAACCGCTTGATATAGCATATCTTAACACGATAGTATTTATACTTGTCATTGCGGCATTGGTACAGTTTGTTGAAATGTTTCTTAAGAAGGCTGTTCCTTCGCTTTATAAGGCACTCGGTGTTTACCTTCCGCTTATTACAACCAACTGTGCGGTGCTTGGTATAGCAATTTCAAATGTTGACGGGGGATACAGCATTTTGGAGTCGATAGTAAACGGAGTATTTTCTGCTGTAGGTTTTGCGGTTGCTCTTATACTTATGGCAGGAATCAGAGAGAAGTTGGATAAGAATGACAGTATTCCCGAAAGCTTCAAGGGAACACCGATAGTTCTTATATCTGCGGGACTTATGGCTATAGCCTTTGCAGGTCTTGCGGGACTTATATAAGGGGGGATTTTAGATGAATATAAATGCAGTTCTTATAGCGGCAGCGGTTGTCGGTGTAGTCGGCATACTTGCGGGAATTCTCCTCGGTGTAGCGAGTGAAGCTTTTAAGGTTAAGGTTGATGAAAAAGAAATAAAGGTAAGGGAAGCTCTTCCGGGAAACAACTGCGGAGCCTGCGGATATCCGGGCTGTGACGGTCTGGCTGCAGCCATAGCAAAGGGAGAGGCAAAGCCCGGAACATGTCCTGTCGGCGGCGAGTCTGTAGCCAAGGCTATTGCCGAGATAGTCGGCGGAGATGCCGATGTGGTTAAGATGGTTGCCAATGTGAGATGTAAGGGTGATTGCGATAAGGCTAAGGAGGCCTATGAATATGTAGGACCTAAGGATTGTCGTATCGCAGCAAATACTCCGGGAGGCGGACCTAAGGGTTGTTCCTACGGATGTCTCGGATTCGGAAGCTGTGTGGCAGTATGTCCTTTTGATGCCATACATATTGAAGACGGAATAGCTGTAGTAGATAAAGAAAAATGTAAGGCATGCGAAGCCTGCGTGGCAGTATGCCCGAGACATATAATCGAAATAGTTCCTTATGATGCGGGTGCAGTTGTAGAGTGTAACTCAAGAGACGGCGGTAAAGAGGTTAAGCAGGTTTGCTCGGTAGGTTGTATCGGTTGCGGACTTTGCCAAAAGAATTGTCCTTCAGATGCGATTCATGTGGAAAATAAACTTGCAAAGGTTGATTACAGCAAGTGTACAGGATGCGGAACATGTAAGGAAAAGTGCCCTGTTAAGATTATAAGTTAGTTGATTGCGGGAGAATGATTTATGAATTTCGGATATGTATTTGATGAAGGCTTTACCGTTCCTGCCGCGGTTTCGATATATTCATTGCTTTATAACAACAGGCATATGGACGAGATTAAGCTTTATATTCTGGATGACGGAATAGAAGAGGAAAGCAGAAAAAAACTAACCCGGATGGTTAAAAAATTCAACAGGGAAATAGTCTTTGTTGATGTAAAGGATGCAAATAAAAAGCTTTCCGAAACAACAAAATATAATTGGAACGGAAGATATTCCACATATCTGAGACTAATGCTCAATTCACTTTTACCGGAAAATGATGAAGTTATTATAATGATTGACGGAGATACCATCGTAAACGGCAGATATGAATATTTTGAAAGCTTAGACCTTGATGGATACCTTTGTGCAATGGCTTTGGAATCGGGACCGAATATATATCACAAGATGTCGGGGCTGGGAGATTATGAATTTTATAACGGCGGACTTATTGCGATAGACTTAAAAAAGTGGCGTGAAGAAAAGGCTGAGGAGCAGATAATAAATTATCTTACCAATGTCCGTGATAAAAATATGCTAACCGACGAGGATGTGCTCTCGAACCTGTTCAAGGGAAAAATCAAACGTATACCTATAGAAAATAATTTCCTTACGCCTTATTACATGTATGCATCGAAGTTTTATTATTGGTATTTTGGTTGGAACAAGCTTGCAAAAAAAGGAGTCTTTTATACTCTTGATGAGATGAAAGCTGCAAGAAAAAAAGCAGTTATGTATCATTGCATAGATACCTATGCCAACAGGCCGTGGTTCAGTAATAATGTTCATCCGTATACAAAACTGTTTGACAAATATCTGGCCAGAACTCCATGGAAGGACTATGAAAAAAAAGAACGAAAGATGTCATTTTTGATGAAGCTTGAGTATAACTTGCGTAAATATCTACCGCGCCCGTTATCCAAATTTATGTATGCATTTGCATACAGGCTATATTATGGAATCGGTGCAAAAATATATTATAAGGATTATAAATAAATCGCTCTGAAAGAAGACGATACACGGAGCATAAAATGAGATTTTGCAGTTTAAAAAAGAGAATAATAAGCACATTTATTTCGATTGGAATTATGTGTAGTATTTCGGGATGTACAATACCCGGAAAAGAAAAAAAAGAGAATAATGATGTAGAAAAAGAGATAAGTACCGAGGTGGTAACGGAAGCTGTTACGGAAACTACGGAGGAAATTCCAACAACCACGGAGGTGCAGCATGATATACGGACATTGACCATTACGGCTACGGGAGATTGTGCTCTCGGACCGATCCAGACACATGGCTATGGCGGTTCGTTTCATGAATATTATGACAATTACGGAGAAGGATATTTCCTTCAAAATTTTAAAGAACTTTTCGAAGCGGATGATTTTACTTTGGTAAATCTGGAATGCGCATTAACGGATAGACCATTTTATCCGGAATCAAATCCGGATAAAGAGTTCTTTATAGTAGGTCGACCGGAATATGCGGGAATACTTTCTTCAGCAGGCGTGGAAGGCTGTTCACTCGGTAATAATCACTCAAAGGATGTTGGAACGGCAGGACTTGAGGATACGGAAGCTGCCTGTGACAGTGCAGGAATAAAGTGGGCTGTTGATGATGTATCGGCAATATATGAAACAAAGGACGGATATACCATAGGATTTGCATCCTCGCTTTTGACAGGACCGGTTGAAAGAGAAAATTATATCAGAAATGCGATACAGCAATTTAATGAACAGGATGTGGATATAATCGTAGCATGCTGTCATTGGGGAGAGGAAAAGGAATATTATCCTACGGATTATCAAAAAAGACTTGCGCATGAATTTGTAGACCTGGGTGCTGATTTGATAATCGGAAATCATCCTCATGTGGTTCAGGGTGTAGAATATTATAATGGCAAGGTTATATGCTACAGTCTCGGTAATTTTTGCTTTGGTGCCAGCCATCATCCTTATGATATGGAGGATATGGTTTTTCAGCAGACATTTACATTTGTTGACGGTGAACTAAGAGCAACTCTTGATGCTCATATAATACCTGTAAGAGTCAGTACCGATGCATCAAATAATGATTTTCAGCCTGTATATCTGGAAGGTGAAGAAAAGAGCAGCTTTATCGAAAGAGTTAATACATACAATGAGGCATGCGGTAACGTTGAATTTGACGAAAACGGAAAGCTTTTGGTTGATTACGGTGATGTGATGTCCGATGACGGAAGCAATGCTTCGGAGGACGGAACAGTCATATATGAGGATGACTCTGAATCCGAAAACCCGGAAGAAATCTCCGATGGAGAAAACGACACAAATGGAAATCCTTCAAATGCGGCAGACAATGAAGCTTCGGGAGAAGTGGTTGAAGATATGGAAGGAAACGAGTGATAAACATATGCCGCGATTTTGAATATAATAACAAAAACGGATTTTTGTTATGAGATTTCTTGAGTTAAAGGAAAAAGAAGTAATAAATTGCAAGGATTGTAAAAGACTCGGGTTTGTGGCTGATGTAGAATTTGATTGTAAAACAGGCAAGATAAATGCTATAATAGTGCCTGTGACGGGAAAGTTTTTATCCTGCTTCGGAGGCTGTTCGGAGTACTATATACGGTATTGCAATATCGTGCGAATCGGACCCGATATAGTGCTTGTGGACATAGATGCCTGCGACATACATAAGATGCATGACAGACAATAGATTTGAAATTTATGATGTGAATATTTTAGCATGAGTATATGCGAAGAATAAAAATTTGAAAAGAAAACATAAGGAGAAAAATGTATGAGATGTCCTTTTTGCGGAGACGATAACACAAGAGTAATTGATTCAAGACCTGCTGATGATAATCAGGCGATCAGAAGAAGAAGACAATGTGACGAATGCGGCAAGAGATTTACAACCTATGAAAAGGTTGAAACCATTCCTCTTATCGTAATAAAAAAAGATAAGAACAGAGAGACCTATGACCGCTCCAAGATAGAGTCGGGAATCGTTCGTTCATGTCACAAGAGACCTGTATCGGCTCAGGACATAGAGCAGGCTATCGATGACATAGAAAATAAGATATTCAGCCTTGAGGTTAAGGAAATAGAAAGCAAGCACATCGGTGAAATCGTTATGGACAGAATCAAGGATCTTGACCAGGTTGCATATGTAAGATTTGCATCTGTTTACAGAGAGTTTAAGGACGCAAATACATTTATGAGCGAGCTTAAGGATTTGCTTAACAGTAAATAAAAAAATGATTATCTGACTGCACACCGGCTTTAAACGAGGGTTGGTGTGCAGTTGTGATTTTTCTAAAGTAAAGTTTGCTACAGCATCAGACAGTTAGCATAGAATGTTATATTTTATAAAAGTTTTATTGATTATTCGGAGAGTTTAAATGGTAGAAAGCTATATAAATCTCGTCAAGGGCGGCGAGGGTGAGATCGTAGAAAAAAAATCAAGATTCATAGGACAGATAAAACCTGTCACATCGGAAGAAGAGGCATATGCCTTTATCGAGGAGATTAAGAAAAAGCACTATGATGCAAGACATAATTGCTTCGCATTTTCAGTAGGTGCGGACATGCCTCTTTTGCGCTTTTCGGACGACGGCGAACCACAGGGTACTGCGGGAAAGCCTATACTCGAAGTCATCACCTCGTCGGAGATACATAACATATGCATAGTAGTCACCAGATACTTTGGCGGTACACTTCTCGGAACCGGAGGACTCGTCAGGGCATATACCGACGCAAGCAAGGCTGCACTCGAAAATTGCGAAACAAAGCTTATAGAAAAACTAATCCCGACAGAAATAAAAACTAATTACACAGACATGGGTAAAATTCAGTACATCCTCGGAAATCATGATGTTAAAATCATTGATACGATTTACGCAGACGATGTGCTTCTAAAAATGAATCTGAGAAAGCCCGATGCTGATCAGATAATCAAAGAAATAATGGACGCCACCTCGGCAAGAGCCGGGATTGAGACGTTTGATGAGGTGTTTGGGTAGGGGGAAAGAAAGTGAATTATGGAATAGTAAACAACAGTAGATTTTTTGAACATGTAATAAATTTGTAAAGATGAGCTGATATCTATTGTAAAGAAGGACGAATTCAAGATGTTGTGTTGAAATAGGATAATGAAATGAAAAAGGAATATTTAAAAGAGATTGGCTTGCCTTATTTAGAACTATGCAAGTATTTGCAACAAAAATACGGACCAGCAACATGTGATTATTTTGTATCACCTGAATGTAAAACAAAGAATAAAAAAGTTACAAGAACATCAGAAGGGTTGTTCTGTCATCATATTTTTGAGAATCGATATGGCAATTTGAGTGAACCTCATATTGCTAAGATACAACCGTTTGAGACTCAAAAAAAAGAGAATTTAGTGTATTGTAATTATTTAGAACATTTAATTTTACATTTAAAAATTAATGCGAATTCAAGATCCAAATTTGAAGAAGCTTTTGAAATTAAGTATTTTTTTAATTCGTTAGGTTTTTTTTGGATTGCAAATGATATTAATTACTTGTTTAAAAATGGTGGTAGTTCGCAGAAGTGGAGAAACAATTGTTTTGGTGTTGTAAAAGATGATTTTGAAGATTATGTAAGTATACTAAGAGCCGCATTGTGCTTTATTGATAAAAGATTTGTTGGAGAAAACAAAAGAATAATTCATGAAGGTGAAATTTTGACTATAGAAGTATTTGATGATGGTAATAAGGGGAATTCAAGCGAACTGAGAGGTTATCAGATTAAATATAAGCGAATAAGCCTGATAGTTGAAAAACTTATTGAATCTAAAGATATAGTCTTTCTTAAAATTGTAGATTATCAGTTTGATGGGAAAGAGATATTAATGTTACAATTATTGGCTCCGGGTTTTCTGGGAAAACCAAGAAAAGATTGTTCTGTGATAGCATTTAAGTATTCTGAATTTTTAAAAATATACGATTATGACATTATTATAAGTGAAAAGAAAAACGAAATGTCTTTTATAGGAGATGAGGGGGTATGGCAGAATTTGCGAGAACGATTAGATCTTTCGTTTGTTGAAGAAGATATAATAAATGCTTTATGCATAGAAAAATCATTAGGATAAAAGAGGCTTGCTTCTAAGTATAGCATGAGCTCTTATTTTATTATAAGTAACTCTGACGATAAGATGAACTAAACAAGAATAATAGACAAAAAAGTGGATTCGATATTTTGATGTTGAATTGTAAAAAAAGGATATTGATTTAGAAAACTATTTTTTTGAATATAAAAACTATTGGAGTGTATTGATTGTTGCAATTACATTACCATTCATATGTTTAAGGGATAAGTATTCTGATGAAAAATAAAAAGGTAATAATAGGAATGATGATAATGGCATATGGTATGAGGATGGATGTGTTTGAGTATGGGAGGATAGTTTGTTCTATTAATTCGTACGATATTTTGGCCTAGCGTTTTAGTTATATACAAAAATGTAGAAATATAGTATACTATTCAAAACGAAAACACCATAATTTAATTTGGCACCCGGAGAGGGGAAAGGTCGATATTAAATATGGAAAAAAACTTAATAAGAGAAAAGAAGTATCAGGATAACCTTGAACGGATAAGTAGATTAAGGCTTATTGATGATGATTTTATGTCTATCTGTTTTGATGGTTATAAGGAGGGAGTGGAGCTTGTACTCAATACTATACTTGACAGGTCGGATTTGTCTGTGGTAAGTGTTGATACACAGGTTAAAATTGTAAATCTTGAAAATCGAAGTATATGTCTTGATATTCTGGCTGTTGATAAAAAACATAAGTTGTATAATATTGAAATTCAGCGGGCAGATGTAGGAGCAAGTTGTAAGCGGGCAAGATATCATTCAAGTGTTTTGGATTCGAAATATCTAAAAAAAGGTATGGATTTTTTTGAGCTTCCGGAGACATACATAATTTTTATTACCGAAAACGATATATTGGGAGGAGATGAACCAATATACTTCATTGAAAGAACGATAACTAATAAAAACAGATTGTTTGAAGACGGAGAACATATAATTTATGTTAATGCTTCTTATGAAGATGACAAAACAGAACTTGGCAGGTTGATGCATGATTTTTATTGTAGTAATCCGGATGATATGAAAAATGATATACTTGCGGATAGAGTAAGATTTTTTAAAGAAGATGACGAGGGAGTGAAAACTATGTGTAAAGTATTAGAGGAAATGCGAATGGAAGAAAGAGCAGAAGGAAGAGCAGAAGGAAGGGCAGAAGGAAGAGCGGAAAGCCTTTTTATTGCATATATTCAAAGCGAGATTTCGCAGGAAGCTGTTATGAGAATACTTGATATAAATGATGATGAATTCTCAGATTTGGTTGATTTATATTCTCAGATGATATAAAAATCCGTTTATTGAAACACCACAGATATGATAAAACGAAAAAACTGAAAGTTTTCATTTTTTTTTACAGAAAAAACTGAAAGTTTTCATTTTTTTCTATGGCAAGGTGATTATCAAATGATATTATTCAAGTATAAACGATGATTATGAGCGATACTGCTATAGTTTTTGATGAAATACAACAAAGCGAAGGATCAATTACATCATTGAATTTATAAACACACCCACAATCGAAATAAGCATTATCAAAGGAAGCACCTTCTCAAGCAGGGTGCTTTTTTTGATTATAAAGCTTAAAATAATTGAACCGGCTATGACAGCGAGGCTGCACAAAAGTATTCCGGTTATGACTGACAGACTGTATGATGCGATGATGGTACATATTATGCCTGTAAGTGTTATCGGAAGTACGGCTGATATTATATAAAGACATTTGAGCCCGAATCTTTCGGAGGCTTTAAGCGCTATATAGATACTTTTTTCCGAATCAATGGTATATGAATAATATCCGAGAAGCCCGGTAAATATTATCAGTATAATGATAAGTTCATATATATGAAGATCTATGTGAAAGCTTTCGGTTTTGTAATCATATGAGCCTTCGGTTGCTGATATGACCTTGAATAATTCATCGCCGCTTAAATAGTTCTCCATTCTTTCTATAAGCTCGTCTTTGTATTCATACATGCCGGTTCCGTTTATCAATATATCCTCAGCGCAGGTTGATATTACGGAGGCATAAACAGTTTCCGATATGGCTGATGAGAGTGTTGTTGAAGGCGTGATATATAATTCTATGGCATGACCTTCGTAATCACCGTTTATATATGCTTCAAAAAATCCTTCAGGGATATAAAAACCGCATTCTGCATAGCCTGATTTTACATCGGATATAAGCTGTTCCCTGTCAGATGCTTCATAGAATTTATAAAGCGAGTTTTGACTTTGCAGGTCGGCTCTGAATTTGTCTGCATATTCCGAAACATCTTCCTGATATATGCCGACCTTTATATATGCACTTTTTTGGCGCTCGGGAAGAAGCTTATATATAGCTGTTATCGTTACCAAAATAATGAGCAGCACTACATATAATTTCTTTGAAAATATTCTTTTTGTAAGTGAGATAAATCGGTTAATGTTTTTCATAAAAACTCCTTTATTTATCAAAAAAGCGAATTTGCTATATTGGCAAGCAGGTATTTTCCGGGCATATATGTCGATAGATTTTGAATTACTCGCGGAAGCATGGCATTTGGTATGATTGCTCCTCCGATATAGGCGATTGCAATTACTGTAAAGAGCAAAATCAGATTTCCGGAAAATGCACTTTTACTTAAACTTCCGATTAGTGTAATTATTAAGGCTATCCCAAGCAGGGCAGGAAATACACCGATCAGGCCCTTGGAATTTATGTTTTGATTCATTATCGAAATAACAAAGTGGCAAGGTATAAATGTTAAATATAAAGCCGTAAAAATACAATAAAAGTTGCTTGAAAAAATGTGAATATTTGTTATTTTGCATGTGCTAAGCTTATGTACTATACCTTTATCACAACCTTGCATATATGGTATTAGTATAAATGACATAAAGAATAGGCAGAGCATGATGGCGGCTGCTTCGTAATGATTTTTAAGTGAATGATTATTTTCTGAAGTTGCTTCAATAACCTTGATTGCGGAATCCTTGTCGGCTACCTTTTCAAAGAAAATCATATTTGAAGCCTGATTGACACGTGCGACCTCGTCATCATCCATTTCATGTGACCATGAGGTGTCGATTGCGCTGTATATTGCAGCCTGAGCTGTTGAAAGATATCTTGCAAGAGATAAAAACAGCTCGTTTGAAATATATGTTGCCATGCTTTTATTGTCACGAACCACGATATTCACAGTTGGATTATGACCGGTCATAATGCCTTCGTAAAAGCCGGACGGAAGATAGATGAAAAACAAAACTTCTCCGGAATCAACCATGGCATAGCCTTCTTCAACGCTGTTTACCTGTATGATGTTTGCCGTTTCCTTCATGCTTTTCATGGAATTAAGATAATCAATGGCAAAATTTATATATCTTTCGTCTTCGTCTGCATCAAGAAAATAAGCAAGCTGTACGGCTTCATATTTTTTGGACTTATATATATTATTTGTTAAAAAATGAGCTGCCAGGCATAAGAGCGTGAGTAAAAGAATCATTGCCGCAAATAAGGAAGGCAGATATTTTTTTAGTCTTTTGAAATTTGCAATTATTAAATTTATATACAATCTTTGTTTTGACATCCCTTTTACCTCTGGTCGGATATTTTGCCATCCTTTTTAAAATTACCTTATACACTTCTTAGCATATCAACATAGCTTATGCCTCTTTGTCTAAGCTCGTTTGTATCTATGAGATTTCCGTTTTTTAGAAGGAGTACACGATTACAGAAATTGAAGATTTCCTCATCATGTGATGCAAGGATTATGGTTCCGCCGACAGATCTGAAGCCTTGCATATACATAAGAATATCCTGCTTCGCCGGAAGATCGAGTGCGGCGAAAGGTTCGTCCATAAGTAAAACGGACGGATTGTTTATAAGTACTGTGGCAAGACTTAATCTTTTCTTCATACCGCCGGAAAGCTTCGATACGGGCTTATCCAGAAAATCATTTATACCGAGATTTAAAAGGGGCGGAGCACTGAGCATTTCGATTATCTCGTTCTTTTTATACGGACACCACATACGTATATTGTCAACAGGCTTTAATTCATCAAATAACGGATTGCTTTGCGGAAGATATCCGATACCGATTTCGGAATATTTATCTGCTATACATGAAAGAAGCGTAGATTTACCCGAACCGTTTAC
>DFDU01000079.1 GCA_002369325.1 Lachnospiraceae bacterium UBA3820 | reverse complement strand
ACAGGCGGTAAGCAGTACAAGGTAGCTGAAGGAGATATCATTAATGTAGAGAAGCTTGGCGCAAAGGAAGGCGAAGAAGTTACATTTGATGTCGTTGCAATCAATAACGATAAGGATATGCTTTGCGGTGAAGCTTGCAAGAAATCTTCAGTAAAGGCAACTGTTCTTGGCGAAGGCAAGGGCAAGAAGGTTGTTGTCTACAAGTACAAGAGAAAGTCCGGCTATCATAAAAAGCAGGGACACAGACAGCCATTTACTAAGGTTGAGATCAAAGCAATTACTGCTTAATTAAAATTATGATTAATATTATATTTTATAGGAAATCAGACGGAACATATAAGGGCTTTGGTATGAGCGGACATGCGATGTTTGCCAAATACGGAAAGGATATAGTTTGTTCAGCGGTTTCGGTACTTGCAATAAATACTGTAAATTCTGTTTCGGAATTGACGAATAATAAATTCGATATAGAAAAAAGCAAGTCCGGAAATTTAAAGTTTAAATTTACGTCTGATCCTGATGAAAAAGGACAGTTACTACTTGAATCACTGGCTCTTGGGATACTCGGTATCGAAGAAGAGTACGGTAGTAAATATTTACAAATTAACTTCAAGGAGGTGTAAATATGTTAAAGATGAATTTACAGTTCTTTGCTCATAAGAAGGGTGTTGGTTCTACTAAGAACGGACGTGATTCAGAGGCAAAAAGACTCGGAGCAAAGAGAGCAGACGGTCAGTTTGTTAAGGCCGGAAATATATTATACAGACAGCGTGGAACTAAGATTCACCCTGGTGTGAACGTTGGACGCGGCGGCGACGATACTTTATTCGCACTTGTTGACGGTATCGTACGTTTTGAAAGAAAGGGTAGAGACAAGAAGCAGGTTTCAATCTATCCGGTTTCAACAGAAAACTAGTATTTAAAAAAGCCGGGATATTTATCTCGGCTTTTATTTCGTTATATGAACACGGTGTTATTTTGATACATATTTAATTATAGTTTATTTTTTTGATTATTACGGAGGTTGTTATGTTCGCTGACAGAGCAAAAATATTTATAAAATCCGGTAAGGGCGGAGACGGACATGTTTCATTTCGCCGCGAGCTTTTTGTGCCTAACGGCGGACCTGACGGCGGAGACGGCGGAAAAGGCGGAGATGTGATTTTTGTCGTTGATGAAGGCATAAATACTCTTACTGATTACAGACATATAAGAAAATACAAGGCGCAGGACGGTGAAGAAGGCGGAAAGAAAAACTGTCACGGTGCTGATGGTGAAGACATAATTTTGAAGGTTCCTGCCGGAACGGTCATAAAGGATGCGGAGACCGGAAAGGTTATTCTTGATATGTCAAATAAAACCGAGCCTGTAGTTTTATTAAAGGGCGGTCGTGGCGGTAAAGGAAACAGACATTATGTTACTTCTGTCATGCAGGCACCTAAGTATGCACAGCCCGGACAGGCTGCTAAAGAAATGTGGGTGACTCTTGAGCTAAAGGTAATAGCCGATGTTGGGCTTGTCGGATTTCCAAATGTAGGAAAATCAACATTTTTATCAAGAGTTACAAATGCTAAACCAAAGATAGCAAATTACCATTTTACTACACTTAATCCAAATCTCGGTGTAGTTGATTTAGACGAAAACAACGGATTTGTTATTGCCGATATACCGGGAATAATTGAAGGAGCATCGGAAGGAGTCGGACTTGGATTTGAATTTTTAAGACATATAGAAAGAACCAAGGTCTTGATTCATATGGTAGATGCGGCGTCTACCGAGGGCAGAGATCCGATTGTTGATATAGAAACCATTAATAAAGAGCTTGCAACATACAATGATAAGCTTTCTCAAAGACCTCAGGTTATAGCAGCAAACAAATGTGACGCACTTTACGGTGATGATTATGAAACTGTTATACAGATGCTTAAGGACGAATATGAGCCAAAGGGAATAAAGGTCTTTCCTATATCCGCAGTATCGGGCAAGGGACTTAATGAGCTTTTGTGGTATGTTAACGGGCTTGTAAAAGAAGCAGAGGTTGATGTCGTTGAATTTGAACCTGAGATGGAAATTGATTTCCCTGATAATCCTGAGCTTCCGTTTGAAGTATGGAAGGATGAGGACGGAATATTCAGAGTCGAAGGACCTCGTATAGAGAGGATGCTTGGATATACTAACCTTGAATCCGAGAAGGGATTTGCATTTTTCCAGAATTTCCTTAAGGATAACGGAATACTTGATAAGCTTGAGGAATTGGGTATAAATGAAGGCGATACCGTAAAGCTTTACGGATTGGAATTTGATTATTATAAATAATATTTGGGATATTTATTTATGAATTAAAGCGGAGGATGATTATGACAAGCAAACAAAGAGCATTTCTCAAAGGGCTTGCGATGAATATAGATACTGTTATAAATATAGGAAAGGCAAGCCTTACACCAGAGGTAACGGCTGCAATTGAAGAAGCATTTAATAAAAGAGAACTTATAAAGGTCGGAGTATTAAAAAACTGTCTTGATGATCCGCATGCTATCGCGGAAGCTGTTGCTGAAAGAACCAAGAGCCAGGTTGTACAGGTTGTTGGAAAAAAGATAGTTTTGTATAAACCTGATAAGAAAAATCCAAAGATAATTTTACCGTAGCATTTATAAAATAATTCAAAGATATTATTAGTATTATATGAAAAAAGAATCTGTTTTTGAAAAATATAATTGTATAGCTGTTCTCGGCGGAACATTTAATCCTATTCATAACGGACATATTATGCTTGCCCAAAAAGCAATAGAGCAGTTTGATGACATACAAAAGGTTATTGTCGTTCCGAATAACAAGCCCGCGTATAAGGGAACAAATGAGATAATCAGTCCCAAAGAGCGCATTGATATGATTGAAAATGCAATAAAACCGTATGATTTTATGGAAATATCCGATATCGAGATTCAAAGAGGCGGGATAACCTATACTTATGACACCATAAATCAGATATATGCAATTAATCGTGATATAAAAATTTATTATATAATTGGTGCAGATTCATTATTTACCTTTGATAAATGGTACAGATATAAGGATTTACTCGGGTTGTGTACTCTTCTTTGTGCCAAAAGAAAAAGCAGCATAAATGAAATGGAATTTAGTATTAAAGAACTAAAAAAAGCAAATAAAAGTACCGATATAAGAATTATCAATTCACCTGAAATGGATATATCTTCATCCAAAATCCGAAAATTCATCAAAAGATACGGTAAATATCTGATGGATAAATCGTGTGATCATAGCTGTGATGTTATTAAACTGTATGATGAATATGAAAAACGTATTGAAAATTATTTGGTTAAAAGAGTACCGGATTCGGTAAAAAAATATATTTTGGATAAAAAATTATATTTGGATTGATATTATAGTTATTTATTCGATTATTAAGCTGACATATAGAATATGGAGAGCGTATTATGAATAAAGAAAAAATGATACAGAAATTAAAAGAAAAAATAAGTGAAAAACGATATGAACATTCGGTCGGTGTGGCTTATACGGCTGCCTGTATGGCTATGGTTTACGGAGCTGATATAGAGGCTGCAAAAACCGCCGGACTTTTACATGATTGTGCAAAAGGTTTATCCTCCAAGGAGAAGCTTGAAAAAGCAAGAAAATACGGACTTTCAATAAACAAGTATGAGGAAACTCATCCGGAGATGCTTCATGCCAAGCTTGGAGCTTATTTTGCAAGATATAAATTTGATATAACAGATGAAGATATTTTGAATGCCATAACCTGGCATACTACCGGAAGACCGGATATGTCTTTACTCGAAAAGATTATATTTGTTGCGGATTATATTGAGCCTAACAGAAAAATGATAAAGGATATGGAAGAAATCCGTAGGGAAGCATTTACTGATCTTGATAAATGTATAGTTCATATTTTGAAAAATACAATCGAATATCTGACTGACAGTTTTGATGATATGGATTATATGACCAAAATGACATATGATTATTATTTGAATAAACAATCATAAATCTTTATGCATAGGAGATTATTAATATGAATTCAAAGGAAATGGTTAAGGTTGCCGTAGAGGCGCTTGATGATAGAAAAGGAAACAATATCAAGATAATCGATATTAAGGAAATATCCTCAATCGGAGACTATCTTGTTATAGCAGACGGCTCAAATGCCAATCATGTGCAGGCTTTATGCGATAATGTCGGAGAGATGATGCATAAGGCAGGCTGTAAATTAAAAAATAAAGAAGGATATTCAAATGGAGGATGGATTTTGATGGATTATTATGATATAATAATACATGTATTTTCAGAGACCGAGCGTTCCTTCTATGATTTAGAGCATATTTGGCGCGACGGAAAATATGTTTTAAGCGGAGATTTATAAGACGTATGAAATCAGACAGCATATTAAGGGAAAACTATAAAAAAATCAATCAATTATCAGCAAGATGCATGAAAGCTCTTATTATTCTTTTGGTTTTTGGTTTTGCTTACAGTTTTATTCTGGGAGATGTTGACAGAGCTTTACTTGTTATACTTTTTTCTGTTGCGGTAATCGTTACTATGGTTCCTATTTTAGTTATAAATATTTTAAAATGGGATGAATCAAAGCTTACGAAGTATATGGTTATCATTTGTATTTGTATCGTAATGTGTATAATGCTTACGATGTTTTCGAGTTATCTTTTTCCGATAATTTTATTCCCTATACTTATGGCATCATTATACTATAATCAGACATTTGTTCTTTTTACTTCACTTTTGGTATCAATAAGTATTTTGATTTCAGATGTAATGTCAGTTAAATATTCGGCTTATTTTGTAGGAAATCCATATGATACATATGAAGATGTACTTGTTCGTTATGCCATTATACATATTGTAGTAGTATTTCTTTTATCTGTAGCTGCATATTTTATAGTTCAAAGAAATTCAATGATGATTTATTCTGCAATTGATACGGCTGTCACAATGCAAAACAACGAGAAAGGTCTTGTATATGCATTTTCGGAAATAAGCGAGAGTAAATCAAAATCTACCGGTGCACATATCAAAAGAGTGTCGGAATATATGAGAATACTCGGTAAGGCATCGGGATTTGATGAAGAATATGTAGACAAGCTTGCTACAGCATCTATGATGCATGATATAGGTAAGCTTATGATAAGTGAAGAAATTCTTGATAAGCCGGAGAAGCTTACGGATGAAGAGTATCAGATTATGAAGAATCATGTTCTTTACGGAGAAGCACTTCTTGAGAAGTGTCCTGGCGAACTTATGCATATAGCCTGTATCCTTGCGAAGGAACATCATGAAAGATGGGACGGTTCGGGATATCTTGGTATGAAAGGCGAAGAAATATCTTATATAAGCAGACTTATGGCTGTTTGTGACGTGTTTGATGCACTTACGTCAGAAAGATATTATAAAAAAGGCTGGTCATTGGATGAGACCTTTAACGAAATAATCAGTTTAAGCGGAAAGCATTTTGATCCTGCGGTAATTAAGCTGTTCATACAGAATTTTGACGAATTCAAAGAAGTTCATGATAGAATCCAGGATAAACAGATTTATTAATATAATTTGTACTTTTTTGCTTAAATAGTATGGAGATATATAATGTATAAGGTTATAAATGAGTATTTAAGCATGATTAAAATTAATGAAAACGAAGAAATACATGGTCGTCTTGTTAATTTTCTTGATCATTGCGAGCTTATAAAAAAATATACGGTTAATGTAAATTTTCAAAGATATGTAGTTGATATTAAACTTAAGGATTTCAGTATCGATAATTCGGTAGAGTGCTTTAACAGATTTAATCAATCTGTGGCTTATCCGTATTCGGAAATGCATATAAGATTTAATGAAGGAAATTGCATCAGATACAGATATATAACAAGCATGGAAAGCAAAGATGGATTTTATTGCGATATTATAATAAGTTAATTAAATTGTTGTTTATAATAATATTCAAATATAAAAGAGAGGTTGTCTTATGAATCAACATAATGACAACCTCTTTTTATTAAAATGTTCTGAATAATCCGACAACCTTTCCGAGAATTGATAAATTATCTCTGACAATAATAGGATCCATAGTGTCATTTTCAGGCTGAAGTCTTATATATCCGTCTTCTTTATAAAAGGTTTTAACAGTGGCAGAATCATCTATAAGCGCAACAACGATATCCATATTTCTGGCTGTTTCTGTTTTTTCGACCATAACAAGATCTCCGTTAAAGATACCGGCATTTATCATGCTTTCACCCTTGACCTTTAACATAAAGAGCTCTTTGTTTGTCTTTATATATTCAGGTGGAACAGGGAAGTAGCCTTCGATGTTCTCAACGGCAAGTATCGGCTCACCTGCTGTTATGGTTCCGACTATAGGAACATTTACAATTTCTCTTCTGGTGAGATTAAAGGTATCATCAAGTATTTCTATGGCTCTCGGTTTAGTAGGATCTCTTCTTATGTATCCCTTTGCCTCAAGAGTTTCCAAATGCGCATGTACGGAAGATGTAGATTTTAAATGTACCGCATCACATATTTCCCTTACTGCGGGCGGATAACCCTTTTTTAATATACATTCTTTCATATATTCAAGAATTTCCTGCTGTTTATTTGATAAAGCTTCCATATATGAAAACCTCCTTTAATCAAGTTATATACAATATTTCTTAAGTATTATACCATACATTTGTTCGGAATGCAAACTAATGTTCTGTTTTTTGGATTAGTTTTATTTTTTAGTTTTTTTTGTTTGAAAAATGCTTATTTTATAGTATAATAAGGTGTTGAAATTATGCGGGAAAGTGTTTATATGATTTTTCGGGATAATTTTTCTAATATTAAAAATGACAAGGAGATATGAAATGAACGAAAAACTCTTACATACCCCTGAAGGTGTCAGGGATATATACGACTTAGAATGTAAAAGAAAGCTAAAGGTTTTAGAGCATATTCATCATGTCCTTGAATTATACAGCTATCAGGATATATCAACTCCATCATTTGAATTTTTTGATATTTTTAATATGGACAAGGGTTCGGCGCCGTCAAATGAAATGTATAAATTCTTTGACCGTAATAATAACACGCTTGTTTTAAGACCGGATATGACTCCGAGCGTGGCAAGATGTGTTGCCAAGTATTATGCCGATGAAGAGCTTCCGATAAGACTTTGCTACAGCGGTAATACATTTACCAATGCACCTTTGCACCAGGGAAAACTTAATGAGTTTACTCAGGTGGGCGGAGAACTTGTTAACGATGACAGTTCTGCTGCCGATGCGGAGATAATAGCATGCGTTATAAGCTGTTTAAAGGAAGTAGGATTAAAGGAATTTCAAATAGAAATCGGCGAGATAGATTATTTTAAGGGAATAATTGAAGAAGCCGGAATAGATAAAGAAACTGAAGACAGAATAAGAGAGCTTATCCATTTGAAAAATTTCTTTGGATTAACCGAATTTGTATCGGGACTTGATATTGATGAAAATACGAAAAATGCCATTTCAGGCTTTAATATGTTATTTGGCGGTCTGGATATGCTTGACAGAGCGGAAAAACTTGTAAACAACAGTCGCTCGATTGAAGCTATAGAGCGTATGAAACGTGTATATAATGCGCTTTTTGCATATGGATTCGAAGAATATGTAAGCTTTGATCTTAGCATGATCAACAGATATAACTATTATACCGGAATTATATTCAGAGGATATACATACGGTACCGGCGATGCGATTGTTAAGGGTGGAAGATATAACAATCTTATGTCTCAATTCGGTAAGGACGCACCGGCTGTCGGATTTGCGATTTATGTTGATGAGCTTATGAGCGCCATTTCCAGAAATAAAATCGAAATTGAGCTTGATTATTCAAATATTCTTATTCTTTATGAAAGAGAGCAGCAAAAAAATGCAATAGAGCTTGCATCATATTACAGAGGTAAGAATAAAAAGATAGAGCTTATCAGAAAATCCGAAAAGCATAATATTGAAGAATATCTTGATTATGCAAAAAAACTTCGTTTCTCGGGTGTATATGTCGTAAAGGAAGACGAGAAGCTGGATATTTATTCGCTTATAAATGATAATGTAACCGAGACTGATATAAAGACTTTAAAAAGTTTTTAGAATAAGACATAAATTTTAATCTGTGAGGATAATTATATGAGATATTTAACCTTTGCTCTTGCCAAGGGCAGGCTTGCTAAAAAAACTTTGGAATTGTTTGAAAAAATGGGTATAACCTGTGAAGAGGTGAAAGACCCTGATACAAGAAAGCTTATATTTACAAACGAAGAACATAAAATTAAATTTTTCCTTGCCAAGGCTTCGGATGTACCGACTTATGTAGAATACGGAGCTGCGGATGTGGGAGTTGTCGGAAAAGATACAATTCTTGAAGAAGGTCGTAATCTTTATGAGGTTATGGATCTTGGATTTGGAAAATGCCGTATGTGTGTTTGCGGACCTGCATCGGCCAAGGAGCTTTTAAGTAAAAATGAGATAATAAGAGTTGCCAGCAAATATCCGAATATAGCGAAGGATTATTTCCAGAACAAGAAAAATCAGACCGTTGAAATAATTAAGCTTAACGGTTCGGTTGAGCTTGCACCCATTGTTGATTTGTCGGAAGTTATAGTTGATATAGTTGAGACAGGTTCGACACTTCGTGAGAACGGACTTGAAGTGCTTGAAGAAATATGTCCGTTGTCGGCTAGAGTAGTTGTAAATCAGGTAAGCTTAAAAATGGAGCATGAACGAATCAGAAAGATTCTTGATGAATTAAACAAGCTTATAAATGAAAAAGAATAATATATTCACCATAAACAAATTATGTTAACAAGGTTTTGCAAATGATTATATTTTGATTTGAAAATGATATTATGGAGGACGAGAAATGCGAATTGTTAAACTTACTGAAGATACAAAAAAAGATATATTGAATAATTTATTAAAGAGAAGCCCTGACAATTTCGGTGAGTATGAAGCTATTGTAAAGGATATAGTTGAAGATATTCATGTAAATAAAGATGCTGCTTTGTTCAAATATACCGAAAAGTTTGATAAGGCAAAAATTAATGCATCAAATATAAAGGTTACTAAAGAAGAGATAGAGGATGCATATACAAGAGTGGATAAAGAGCTTGTTGAGGTTATAAGAAAGGCTATTAATAACATTAAAACTTATCACGAAAAGCAAAAGCAATTTAGCTGGTTTGATTCCGAAGATAAGGGGATCATGCTTGGTCAAAAGGTTACACCGCTTGAAAAGGTCGGTGTTTATGTTCCGGGCGGAAAGGCTGTTTATCCTTCATCGGTACTTATGAATGTTATTCCTGCCAAAGTTGCGGGTGTTAGGGAAATAATAATGACCACACCTTGCAATGCAGAAGGTAAGGTTTATGATATGACACTTGTTGCTGCAAATGAAGCCGGTGTTGACACTATATTAAAGGCCGGCGGAGCTCAGGCAATTGCAGCCCTTGCTTACGGAACCGAAAGCGTTCCAAAGGTTGATAAAATTGTTGGTCCCGGTAATATATTTGTAGCACTCGCAAAAAGAATGGTATTCGGACATGTAAGTATCGATTCGGTTGCAGGGCCGAGTGAGGTAATGGTTCTTGCCGATGAAACAGCAAATCCAAGATATGTGGCAGCTGATTTATTGTCACAGGCGGAGCATGATGAGATGGCTTCATCGATACTTGTAACAACATCGATTGAGCTTGCAAATAAGGTTTCCGATGAGGTGGAAGAGTTTATTAAAGTTCTTTCCAGAAAAGAAATTATCAGAAAATCCGTAGATAATTACGGATATATACTTGTTGCGGAAAATATGCAGGATGCAATTGATACTGTTAACGAGATTGCAAGTGAACATCTTGAAATTGTGACGGCTAATCCGTTTGATATTATGACAAAGATTAAAAATGCGGGAGCGATTTTCCTCGGAGAATATTCCTCAGAGCCTTTGGGAGACTATTTTGCGGGCCCTAATCATGTGCTTCCTACAAACGGAACGGCAAAATTCTTCTCACCGCTTTCCGTTGATGATTTTATTAAAAAATCCAGTATTATATATTATTCAAAGGAAGCTCTGGAACCTGTATCAAAGGATATTATTGCTTTTGCCGAGTCGGAAAAGCTTACGGCACATGCAAATTCAATAAGAGTAAGATTTGAATAATGAATAAAAAAGTGTTATAATATTATATCTTGTTTTTTAATAAACAAAGAATAATTAAGGAGTGATTTTATGTCAGAAAGAACAGCCACAATAAAGCGTAAAACAAGTGAAACAGACATTGAACTTACGCTTGATATTGACGGAAACGGCAGTGCAAATATTGATACGGGGATAGGTTTTTTTGACCATATGCTTAACAGCTTTGCAAGACATGGTTTCTTTAATCTTGATGTAAAGGCAATCGGTGATATTATTGTCGATTCGCATCATACAATCGAAGATACCGGAATAGTTCTCGGTAAGGCAATAGCCAAAGCATTGGGAGATAAGGAAGGAATCGAAAGATTCGGTTCATTTATGCTTCCTATGGATGATGCCCTTGTTCTTTGTGCAATAGATTTGTCGGGAAGACCTTATCTTAGCTTTGACATGAATTTCACAACTGAAAAAGTCGGATATATGGATACTGAGATGGTAAAAGAGTTTTTCTATGCAGTTTCCTACAGTGCCGGTATGAATATACATTTAAAACAAATTTCAGGTGAAAATAATCATCATTTAATTGAGGCGGCTTTTAAAGCCTTCGCAAAGGCTCTTGATATAGCAACCGGATATAATGACAGATTAAACGGAAAAGTTCTTTCAACAAAAGGAAGTCTGTAAGGGAGGAAAAAAATGGGATACAAAAAGATAATACCTTGTCTTTCATTGGATAATCCTTTGGAAGAAGCGTTATTTTACAATGATGCGGGAGCTGATGAAATTGCTTTTTTCGACAGCTCATGTGCAAGGGAAGATATTGATAAAAATATAGCAACCATTAAAGAGATTACAAGACAGCTTGATATACCGCTTATTGCCTGCGGTGGAGTAAGAAGACTTGAAGATATCAAGAAGCTTCTATATGCCGGTGCATCTAAGGTTTGCATGAAAACCGCTCCGCTTGAAAATATTGATATTGTCAAGGAAGCTTCCGACAGATTCGGTTCGGAAAGATTAATCGTAACCATAGATCTTTCGGATTGTGAGAATCCTGTTGAGTACGGTAAAGCACTTAAACGTGCCGGTGCGGGTGAGCTTCTTTTAATTCATAATAATAAAGTGGATAATTATGTAGAACTTGTAAACAAAATACGTACAGAAGTCGGTTTACCGGTTGTTGCTTCGACATTTTCAACCGATTCTTCGGAGATTTCCGATATGCTTAAAGCAACAAATGCCGAAACAATCAGCTTATATAATCTTAAGCAGCATGATATTATGGAAATTAAGCAGGCTTGTAAGGCGAAAAATATTCCTGTTAATTTGTTTGAAAGTTCGCTTGATTTTTCGGAATTCAAGCTTAATTCGGATGGTCTTATACCTGTTATTGTCCAGCATTATAAAACCTCAGAAGTTTTGATGATGGCCTATATGAATGAAGAGGCATTTAATAAAACCATCGAAACAGGCAGAATGACTTACTACAGCAGAAGCAGACAAGAGCTATGGACTAAGGGTGAGACAAGCGGTCATTTCCAGTTTGTTAAGTCACTTACAATAGATTGTGACAATGATACGATTCTTGCAAAGGTTTCTCAGATTGGTGCTGCATGCCATACAGGAAGCAGAACATGCTTCTTTAAAGATCTTATTAAGAAAGAATATGATGATACCAATCCGCTTAAGGTATTCCTTGAAGAATATGCAATTATAGAGGACAGAAGATCAAATCCAAAGGAAGGTTCTTATACAAATTATCTTTTTGATAAAGGAATTGATAAGATCCTTAAAAAAGTCGGAGAGGAAGCTGCCGAGATAATAATAGCATCAAAGAATCCGGATCCTGAGGAAATAAAATATGAAATTGCCGATTTCCTTTATCATCTTATGGTACTTATGGTTGAAAGAGGAGTTACATGGAATGAAGTTATAAAGGAACTTGCAGATAGAAGATAAAAATCAGGAGGTATTTGTATGAGTGCTTTATTAACAGAGATATTAACTTATGTAATTAAATTTGTTGCCATGATAGTATGTGCCTTTTTGGGTATTCAGGTTGGCAAGATTTTAAGAAAAAGAAAAGATGAAAATATAGAAGCTGCCGATAACGGTAGCAACAAATAAACACCGGAGGATATAATCGTGAAGAATTATGGAGTAAACGAATTAAGAACCATGTATCTGGATTTCTTTGAAAGCAAGGGACATCTTAAGATGAAGAGCTTTTCATTGATTCCGCATAATGATAACAGCTTATTGCTTATAAATGCCGGAATGGCACCGTTAAAGCCTTATTTTACCGGACAGGAGATACCGCCAAGAAGAAGAGTGACTACCTGTCAGAAGTGTATCAGAACGGGAGATATCGAGAATGTCGGAAAAACCGCAAGACATGGTACTTTTTTCGAAATGCTCGGTAACTTTTCATTTGGTGATTATTTTAAACATGAAGCTATAGCCTGGAGCTGGGAGTTTTTGACAGAGGTTGTAGGACTTGATGCAGACAGATTATATCCTTCTGTATATCTTGATGATGATGAAGCATTTGATATATGGAACAAGGAAGTAGGTATTCCTGCAGATCGAATTTTCAAATTCGGTAAGGAGGATAATTTCTGGGAGCATGGTGCGGGTCCTTGCGGTCCGTGTTCGGAGATTTATTATGACAGAGGAGAGAAATACGGATGCGGTAAGCCTGATTGTAAGGTTGGCTGTGATTGTGACAGATATATGGAAGTCTGGAACAACGTATTTACCCAGTT